>RZYX01000214.1 GCA_009930155.1 Clostridia bacterium
TGGTATGTATGAAGCACGTGGGCCTGAACGTGGCCGCCGATGCTTTTGTCAATTCCGCCATCACCGGAGCCAACGGGGGGCTGGTCATTGTGGCCGCCGACGATCCTTCTATGCACTCATCTCAAAACGAACAAGACTCCAGATTTTATGGAGACTTTGCTCTAATACCGATTCTTGAACCTTCAAATCAACAAGAAGCTTACGAAATGGCATATATGGGTTTTGATATTTCCGAAAAATACAATGTGCCCGTAATGCTAAGGCTCACAACACGCTTGGCTCACTCAAGAGCTGGCGTCGAGACACACGACAAAAAAGAAGAGTTAAAAGGTTCCCTACCAAAAGATCCTCGTCAATTTGTGTTACTCCCGGCTATTGCTCGTCGTAATTACAAAAAACTGTTAGAAATGCAATCAGCAATTCAGCAAGCTTCTAACAACTCAGAATTCAATAAATATATTGATGGCAAGGACAAATCAATTGGAATTGTTGCTTGTGGAATAACTTACAACTACTTGATGGAAAATTATAAAAGTAACTGCCCTCATCCTGTTGTAAAAATTTCACAATATCCAATTCCGGAAAATCACTTAAGAAAACTTCGTAGCGAATGCGAAACTATTCTTGTTTTAGAAGATGGTTACCCACTAGTTGAAAACAACCTCAGAGGATTTTTTAATGAAGGAATAACCATAAAAGGACGTCTTGATGGCAGCTTGCCAAGAGATGGAGAATTAAACCCCAATATAGTTGCAAAAGCCTTGGGCTTACCAATTTGCGAAGGCGAAGCAGTTCCTGAAATTGTAAAAATGCGCCCACCATCTCTTTGTATGGGTTGTGGACATCGCGATGTTTATAATGCTCTTAACGAAGCACTTATTCCTTATGGCGAAGGGAGAGTCTTTGCTGATATAGGTTGCTACACTTTAGGTGCATTACCTCCATTTAACGCAATAAATTCATGCGTTGATATGGGTGCATCAATCACAATGGCAATGGGTGCAGCAGATGCTGGTCTTGTGCCGGCTGTTGCAGTTATTGGAGACTCTACTTTTACTCACTCGGGAATGACTGGTCTTTTAGATGCTGTTATTAAAAACTCACCAATTGTAGTGATTATTTCTGATAACTCAACCACAGGAATGACTGGTGGACAAGACTCCTCAGCTAAAGGTCGTATAGTTGATATCTGCAAAGGCCTTGGAGTTGACCCTGATCACATAAGAGTTCTTAATCCTCTCAAGAGATTACACGATGAAAATCTTGCTGTAATTAAAGAAGAACTTGCTTATAATGGGCTTTCAGTAGTGATTCCACAAAGAGAGTGTATTCAAACTGCTATCAGAAATAAAAAAGCAGCAAAAAAATCATAAAAACTAAAAAAAAATGAAAACAGATATAATTTTAGCAGGTGTAGGAGGACAAGGAATATTAACAATTGCTGCAACTATTGGCATGGCAGCTGTTAATAAAAACCTTTACCTAAAACAAGCCGAAGTACATGGTATGAGCCAAAGAGGTGGTGATGTACAATCAAACTTAAGAATCTCAGACCAACCTATTTATTCTGACCTTATTGCTAAAGGTTGTGCTGACATAATTTTGTCAGTCGAACCAATGGAAGCATTAAGATATTTACCTTATCTAAAAAAAGACGGATATGTAATTACCAACATCGTTCCGTTTAATAACATCCCTGATTATCCGGAAATGGATTCGTTAATGGAAAGAATAAACCAACTTCCAAACAAAATAGCTCTTGATGCAGACTCAATTGCAAAAGATATTGGAAATGCCAGAGCATCTAATATTGTTATGCTTGGTGCAGCAGCTCCATTTTTAGGCTTGTCAATAGAGGATTTAGAAGGTGGTATAAAATCTCTTTTCGGACGTAAAGGCGATGAAATTGTTGAGTTAAACATTAAAGCTTTACACGCCGGTTACGATTTTACTAAATCAAAAATGTAGAGATACATCAACTTATACCAAATGTAATTAGTAGTTAGTCCAATATTTTAATGAGTTATAAAAATTTACTAACTTGCGCTTGTATAATGCCGATGATAAAATTGTTTAGTCAAACGACGAAGTCCTCAGCGAAGCTAATTGAGCATAGCGAAATTTGACTATTACAAGTTTACAATCGGTATTTATAAAATAAAGCTGCTAGATTAAATTCTAGTGGCTTTTCTTTTGAACACTCAATATTACGTCTATTTGACTTTTTTGCACTTTTGATTATGTATATTGTGCATTTTTATCCGGATTATAAGTTAACCCGCATTATTACTTCACCTAGGAGCACAACTCAAGCAGTGCGATGCTTCACGTTAACCCGCATTATTCACCGTTTTTTTAATTAAATTCAAGTAAATAACTGATAGTTAGATGTTTATAATGTAAAACAATAGTTATTTATCCCGCATTATTCACCACTTTTTATTTAAATTCAAGTAAATAACTGATAGTTACATGTTTACAATGTTAATCAATAGTTATTTATATGCTTAAATC
>RZYX01000215.1 GCA_009930155.1 Clostridia bacterium
AAGTAATACTGCTATTTTGCAAAGACATAGCAATTTACCACATGCACGTTGTCGCAAATCCAAGGGGAGTTCCTGACATTCGTCAAAAAAGATATGACGATGCAATAGCATGGCTAAAAGAAGTTTCAAGAGCCAGAATTAACCCTGATCTTCCCGCATTGCCAAACGACACTAAAGACTATATACGATATGGCAGCAATGCTAAACGTACTAACCATTTTTAAACACTGTTTAAATAATTTTTAAAAACGCTTAAAATGAAAAAAGCTATAAAAAAAACAACACCAAATTCAGGGATAATAGTCCAAAACATAAACATTACACCTAACTACCGCAAAACGCAGGATATTGGCACTTGGCGCAATGCTATCAGGTATGCAGAAGCTAAAAATCCTAACAGAGTAGAACTATATGACCTATATGAAGATATATTGCTTGACGGCAGACTTTCGTCAGTAATTGATAAGAGAAAAAGAGCTATACGCAATTCAATTTGGACATTTCAATCCGACAATATAGTAAATGACGAAATTACTAAACTAATCACAAAACAGCCTTGGTTTTATAATTTTTTAGACGATATATTAGACACTATATTTTGGGGACATACGGCATTTGAATTTAATATAAGTAACAATACGATCTCGTACGAAATCATTCCAAGAAAGCATGTTGAACCATTCAGAGGAATAATCTGCAAAGAACAATTTTTGCTTAACGACGGTATAAATTATAGAGCTGAACCTTTTAATAGATATGTTATAGAAGTGGGCAATAAGCCTTACATGGGAGTGCTTTTAAAAGCGGCTCAATATGTAATATATAAAAGGGGCGGATTTGGAGACTGGGCTCAATTTGCCGAGATATTCGGCATGCCTTTTAGAGTTGGCACTTATGATGGCTATGATGAAAATGCCAGAATTAAACTCGAAGAAGCTCTCCGAAGTATGGGAGGAGCATCTCATATTGTGAAGCCTGAAGGCACTAATATAGAATTTATCGAAAGCAAGAATACCTCTGGCAGTAATTCACTTTACGATGCATTAATAAAAGCTTGCAACACCGAAATCTCTACACTGGTTCTCGGTAATACACTGACAACAGAGCAGGGCGAAAAAGGAGCCAGAGCATTAGGCGATGTCCATTTACAAATTGAAGATACAGTACACATGAGTGATGTGTTATATGTTTCAATGGTTTTGAATAATCAATTTAAGCAATTACTATTAATACATGGTATTAATTGCGAAAATGGAGAATTTGTGAGAATGGAGTCGCAAGAGCTTGATCTTGAAAAAAGAATTGACATTGATGTAAAATTAAGAGCAAACGTTAAGCTGCCTATATCAGATGATTATTTTTACGAAACTTATAATATACCCAAACCCGACAACTATAATGAATTAAAAGAAGAAATTAAGCAGCAGAACTCACTGTTCCCAGCAGCTTTTAATAATTATAAAAACGAACAATTACCAGTAAAAGCATCGCCCGATAAAGCAAAAAACATAACTCATTTTTTTCAACACCTTAAAGATTTTTTTTCTTAAGCCCGCCAGAATTGACAAGGCGGGCATTGGAGAAACAATATAGCTATATATGCCCTATATGTGGCAACGCTAAAGCATTAGCCCAAGAACCTGACGTTGATAAAATAACGGAAGCATTTGGCAAAATGGTTAATGCTGTTACAAATGGCGATATGACGACAGAAACACTGCCTTATGAATTAGCTGAAGCAATATCGGATGAACTTCTTAAAGCTGTGGATTTAGGGTTGAAATATGGGCAACCTGATGAAGCTATGATTTGGATGTTCCAAAATAGCGTATTCAGTTTTTCAGGTGCAAAAAGCATACAGGAGCTAAAAGAATTAAGTGCAGCATTAATTAAAGATAAAAAATTAGTAAGTCTTGCAGAGTTTAAAAGAATAGCTGTTAAACTTAATACAGAATATAATATTAACTTTCTGAAAACTGAGTATAATTCAGCTATTGCAGCAGCGCAAACTGGTACAAGGTGGTGGGAGTTCAGAGAGAATGAAGAAATAATGCCATATCTGCAATATCAGACTGCCGGCGATGGCAGGGTAAGAGACAGCCACCAGCAACTTAATGGCGTAGTAAAGCATATAAGAGATAGATTCTGGACAAAATATTATCCTCCAAACGGCTGGGGTTGCAGGTGCGAAGCAATACAGCTTGCTAACAGCGACATCAAGGAAAGTAAAGAAACACCTGAAATCAAAATACCATCTATGTTTAAGACTAATCTGGCACATACAGGCATTATCTTCCCCGATGATTCTCCTTATTACAGAGGCATTAACGAGAAAGATATACTATGGCTTAGACCTTCATTTAAAAAAGCATTAGAGCCTATTGCAAAACTTAAAAGCCTATATCCTGAATTTACCCGTTTAGAACTGGCAACTATGTATAATTATACTGACCATGAATTTATGTATTTAAATCCACTAATGAATGAGGAAATTACCAATAAATTTATTAGAA
>RZYX01000008.1 GCA_009930155.1 Clostridia bacterium
TCCGTTTTGTATACTCATTGCAGGCGTTGCGTATGTATGGTTCACCTTTAAAACTTCTTTAGCTGTTGAATCAAGCGAAACTGTCGATGTATCTGTAAGCAAGAAAAGATTTGTCGACATCATATTAATATCTTTAACTGAGCTAGAACTTATTCTGTAAGGATATCCTTCTCCATTACTAAAGCTTGCTACAACACTTTTAAAAGAATCAGACATTGAGGAAAGAGTGCCTATTTCAAAAGTTTCTGTTGCAACAAAAAGCAATAATAATACAACAAAAACAATTGCAACTGTTCTTACAATTGCATTTGTACCTTTTTGCACTTTTGATTTTACACTATCCTTTTTTTTAGAGGATTGTCGCACTGGCTTTTTTGATGATTTTGGTATTTGGGGTGTGTTATGCTTTGGCTGTTTTCTATCTTTTTTTATTGCTTTTGATTTTTTCTCTGTTGGTAGCTTTGGCACTATTTTTCACTCCCGTAATTCACCTTATTTAAGTAAAGTCCACACGCTGGTGCTGTAAAACCTGCAAGCATGCGATTTCTACTTGCTAATATGTCTTTTATGGTATTCTCTTTAATTCTCCCTTGTGCTATTTCAAGCAAAGTTCCAACCATTATACGAACCATATTATAAAGAAAGCCATCTGCTTCAACCGTAAAGATAACCAAATCTCCACGCCGTTCTACAGATGCATTTTTAACTGTTCTTATTGTTGTTTCTATACGGCTATTGCTACCACAAAATCCAACATAATCATAAGTACCTACAAAATCCTTTGCCTGATTATTTAGCATATCTGTATCCATTGAATATTTATAATGCAATGCATACCCGTACAAAAACGGATCTTTTACAGGCGAATTATGTATTTTATAAATGTACTGTTTACTTTCGCAGTCATATCTTGCATGAAAATCCTGCGAAACTTCATAACAATTAACCACAGCAATATCATAAGGTAATGTTGCGTTAAGTGCTGCCATAAATCTATCACATAAAATTGTATTTTCTGTTTTTACACTACAACAATATTCATTCGCATGAACACCTGCATCCGTTCGGCTACATCCGACTACAGGCTCTCTCTTTTGCAATATTTTTTGAATGCAATCCTGAAGAATTTGTTGAACTGTAATAGCATTTTTCTGAACTTGCCATCCATGATATTTTTTTCCATCAAAACGCAAGGTTAAAAGCAAATTTCTCATATATATTATCTACACCTTTTAAATAAGATGAACAAATTTCATGTTAAGAATTAAAACTACAGCACACATAGCAGTAAGCAAAAAAGCACTCAAAAAGTCAATCTTTGCAAGCTTCATCTGCTTCATTCTTGTCCTACCCTCTGCACCTCTATAACAACGACATTCCATTGCAAATGCAAGTTCATATGCTCGTCTAAACGAAGTGACAAAGAGTGGAATAAAAATTGGAATAAGTGCTTTTGACCTTTGAATAAGTCCGCCTGTTTCAAGGTCTGCACCCCTTGCTTTTTGTGCATTTGTAATCTTTTCAAACTCCTCAATAAGAGTTGGTATAAAGCGAAGTGCAATTGTCATCATCATTGCAACTGTGTGCACTCCATTTTTCATAAACTTGAACGGTGACATTATCCTTTCAAGCCCATCTGTTATCATTGTTGGAGATGTGGTATAGGTAAGCAATGAGCTTGCAATTATAAGACAAATAATTCTAATTGCCATAAAAACTGCTGTATACACACCGCCAGAGGTGATTTCTATAAAGCCATATTTAAACCATGTTTCGCCTTTATGAGTATAAAAAATATTAAGTACAGCTGTAAATATAATTATAAACAAAATTGGCTTTATACCACGAAGTATAAGCTTTATAGATATTCTTGAACTCGCTATCATTATTGCAAGTATAATAACCATAACTCCCAAAGAAAAAAAGTTTTTACACAAAAATATTATTACTATAAATGCAAGTGTTAGAAATATTTTCATCCTAGGGTCCATTCTATGCAAAACGGATTTGCCAGGAAAATATTGTCCTATTGTTATGTCTTTTACCATATTATCCTCCGTTACGCCTTCCCAAGAAGCCTTTCAATCTCTTTCTTACCCTGCTCTACTGTATATATATTGCGGCTAATATCAACTCCACATTCTGCAAGTCGCATAAAAACTCTTGTAATTTGTGGAACATCAAGCCCCATATTTATTATCTCGTTACTCCTTGAATAAATCTCATCAACTGTGCCATACATTGCAACTTTTGATTCATTCATTACCAGAACCTTTGTCGCCATCTTTGCAACATCCTCCATACTGTGAGAAACAATAAGAACAGTGCTGCCTGTATCCTGCCTGTATTCTTTAATCATTCCCAGTATAGTATCCCTACCCTTTGGGTCAAGACCTGATGTTGGCTCGTCCAATATAAGCACCTTTGGACTCATAGCCATAACACCTGCTATTGCAACTCTGCGTTTTTCTCCGCCAGATAAATCAAACGGAGATTTACTAAGTTGTTCTTCCTTAAGACCAACAAAGTTTGCAGCCATACGAACTCTTTTATCAATCTCATCTTCTGAAAGTCTCATGTTTTTAGGACCAAATGCTATGTCTTTATAAACAGTTTCTTCAAATAACTGATATTCGGGATATTGAAAACAAAGACCAACTTTAAATCGCACATCACGAACTGTTTCTTTATTTTCCCATATATCTATACCATCTATATAGAGTTTGCCCGAAGTAGGCTTTAAAAGTCCATTTAAATGCTGAACAAGAGTACTTTTACCAGAGCCTGTGTGGCCAATTATTCCAACAAGTTCTCCCTGCTCAATTTCTATATTGATATCATTTATTGCAGCTATTTCAAATGGTGTACCTGAACTATAGAGATATGATAAATTTTGCAATTTTATAATATTCATCAGCCTTGCACCTCCAACGCCTTTAATATTGAAGTTACACATTCCTCTGTTTGTAAAATATCATTTGGCATATTAACCCCAATTTTTGAAAGGTGCTGTGAAAGTTCTGTTACCTGTGGAACATCAAGACCAACGGAACGCAAAAGATCTATGTTTGCAAAAACCTTTTTTGGAGTTCCATCTAGTATTACTTTTGCATTATCCATTACAACTACTCTATTAGCTATTACTGCTTCATCCATAAAGTGTGTTATGAATACAACCGTCATTCCAAACTCTTTATTTAACATGCGAATAGTTTTCATTACCTCTTGCCTGCCTCGTGGGTCAAGCATTGCTGTAGCTTCATCTAATACAATACATTCAGGTTGCATAGCAATAACTCCAGCTATTGCAACTCTTTGCTTTTGACCACCTGAAAGCTTGTGTGGCTCATGTTGCCTATATTCATACATTCCTACAGTCTTGAGTGCATCATCAACTCTTTTGCGAATTTCGTGTGGTTCTACACCTAAGTTTTCAGGGCCAAATGCCACATCTTCCTCAACAATTGTTGCAACAATCTGATTGTCTGGGTTTTGAAACACCATTCCAATTGTCTGACGAATATCATATTTCAAATCCTCATCAGATGTATCCATACCATTTATTAATACTCTGCCCTGTTCGGGAAGCAAGATTGCATTTGTAAGTTTTGCAAGAGTTGATTTGCCCGAACCGTTATGACCTAAAACAGCGACAAAATCTCCACTTTGGATTTCAAGATTTAGCTCGTTAATTGCCAACGGTTCAGAAAACTCTGAATTACCTTCATACCTAAAATTTACATTTTCAAACTTGATAATAGTGTCCATTTGCATTTCCTTTAATATTACTATTTATTAGTCCATATAGCTGATGCTCCACAAGGAAGCACCAATCCTGTTTGTGTAGCCTTTAATCCAATTTCATCTGATGTAACTTTTCCACCAAACCTTGGTGTTATAATTGAGCCTAAAATATAGTGCATTACTGCGGGTGAAAGACCTGTTGTGTAAGAGTTTACTAAGAACATAAGCGGTTCATCACTTAGAACCTGTGAGCAAAGTTCTACAAAGCCATAGACTTTTTCTTCTAGTTTCCAAACTTCTCCACCAGGACCTCTGCCATATGAAGGTGGATCCATAATAATTATGTCATACTTATTGCCACGCCTAATCTCACGCTCAACAAATTTAACGCAATCATCAACAATCCAGCGGATATTTTTATCTGACACTTTGCTTGACTGTGCATTTTCCTTAGCATATGCTACCATACCTTTTGATGCATCAACATGAACCACCTGTGCATTTTGGGCAAGACTAGCTACTGTTGCACCACCTGTGTATGCAAAAAGATTAAGCACACGCACTTGCCTGCCAGCAGTTTCGATTACTTTTCTGGTAAAATCCCAATTAACAGCTTGCTCTGGGAAAAGCCCAGTATGCTTAAATCCCATTGGCTTTATTTTAAATGTTAAATCTTTATAATCTATACTCCACTCGTCAGGAAAGTTTTTGTAAACCTGCCATGAACCACCGCCAGAAGCAGAACGACTATAGCGTGCATCTGCATTCTTCCACATCGGATGTAACTTTGGTGTTTGCCAAATCACCTGTGGATCTGGTCTTATTAAATTTACATTTCCCCAACGCTCTAAACGTTCACCGTCTGAACAATCGAGTAATTCATAATCTTTCCAGTCGCTAGATACTCGCATATTATATTAACCTTTCCTTAACTACTTCTGCAATTTCTCTTCCAAGTGTATCAATTTGTTTTAAATCTTTACCCTCAAGCATAACACGAACCAATGGTTCTGTGCCTGAAACTCTAACGAGAACTCTTCCACTATCTCCAAGCTCCTGCTCTGCTTTTTGGATTGCTATTTTTATATCTTCATCATCTTCAAAGCGAACCTTGCCAAACTTTGAAACTTTTACATTAAACAAAACTTGTGGGAACACATCCATACATGATGCCATTTCACTTAACTTTTTGTTTGTCCTTTTTATTGCACGAAGAATCTGAACAGCTGTAAGTTGACCATCGCCAGTTGTTGAATAATCAAGAAAGATTACATGTCCGGACTGCTCTCCACCAATTACATAATTGTTCTTAAGCATTTCTTCAAGAACATATCGATCTCCGACCTTTGTCTTTTTACAAACTATATTGTTTTCCTGTGCAAACTTGAAAAAACCCATGTTGCTCATAACAGTTACAACTGATGTGTCATCTTTAAGTCTGCCTGTTTCCTTCATATCTTTTGCACAAATTGCAATTATCTTATCTCCATCTACAATATCACCGTTTTCGTCAACTGCTATTAGTCTATCTGCATCACCATCAAACGCAAAACCCAAATCACAATTATTATCTATAACAAACTTTTGTAGATTTTCAACATAAGTTGAACCGCATTTGTCGTTTATATTAAGTCCGTCAGGCTGTGCATTTATTATCTGACAGTTTACACCCAAACTCTCAAAAAGTTTTTTTGCAGTGGTACTTGATGAACCATTTGCACAATCCAGAGCAACTTTCATTCCATTATAACGGTATTCAGAAGTACTAAGTATATGATTTATATAGTCATCTGTTGAGGTGCTTGCTCTTTTTATTCTTCCAACTTCGCCTCTGATTTTAATTGGAGGTGATGCAACTTCATCAAGAATAATTGCTTCTATTTCTTCTTCAAGTTCGTCCGCAAGCTTATATCCGTCAGACTTAAAAATCTTTATTCCATTATATTCACAAGGATTATGAGATGCTGAGATCATAATTCCTGCATCATATCCATATTCCTTTACAAGATATGCAACAGCTGGGGTTGGCACAACGCCTAAAATAAGCACATCTGCACCCACAGAGCAAAGTCCAGCAGCAATTGCTGCCTTTAGCATATCTGAAGAAATTCTTGTATCTGTACCTATAAGTACCTTTGGTCTTTTGTGAGTGCTATCTGTCAATACCATTGCAGCTGCCCTGCCTATTTTCATTGCAAGCTCACAAGTAAGTTCGCTATTTGCAACTCCTCTTGCTCCGTCTGTTCCAAAAAGTCTACCCATTATCCTATCCCCTAATTTTCCTTATTTTTCTTGAAAATCTATTCCAAGATGCCTATATCCTGCGGGAGTTACAACTCTACCACGAGGTGTTCTACTTAAGAATCCAATTTGCATAAGATATGGCTCATATACATCTTCTAAAGTAATTGATTCCTCACCGATTGCCGCCGCTATTGTTTCAAGCCCTACTGGGCCTCCATTATAATTCTTTATCATAGCAGTTAACAATAATCTATCAATATTATCAAGACCGAGCGGGTCAATTTCCATTCTACCAAGTGCAATTTTTGCACTGTCCTGCGTTATTACTCCGTTACCCATAACCTGCGCAAAATCTCTTGAGCGTTTCAAAAGCCTATTTGCTATTCTGGGTGTACCCCTTGAACGAGATGCAATTTCAAGTGAACCATCATTATCTATACCAATACCAAGAATACCAGCACTTCTATTTACTATTCGGCTAAGTTCTTCTGTTGTGTATAATTCTAGTCTTAATATAACTCCAAATCTATCACGAAGTGGAGCTGTAAGCTGGCCTGCACGAGTGGTTGCACCAACCAATGTAAACTTAGGTAAATCAAGCCTTATTGACCTTGCAGACGGCCCTTTTCCTATTATTATATCAAGTGCATTATCCTCCATTGCAGGATACAACACCTCTTCAACACTTTTTGAAAGTCGGTGTATTTCATCAATAAATAAAACATCACCTTCACTTAAATTAGTAAGCAGTGCTGCCAAATCACCAGGCTTTTCAATTGCAGGACCCGATGTTATTCTTATATTTACATCCATAGCATTAGCTATTATGCCTGCAAGAGTTGTTTTTCCAAGTCCTGGAGGACCATAAAGCAAAACATGGTCAAGCGTTTCTCCTCTGCCCTTTGCCGCCTTAATATATATGCTCAAATTTTCCTTCGCCTTTTCCTGCCCAATGTATTCTTGCAAGGTTCGTGGACGAAGTGATATTTCAACCTCTGAATCTTCTGGCGAATATTCGGGAGCAATTATGCGATTTTCAAAATCCATATCGTGTTCCATTTATATCCTCCTTACTGATTTGACAGCTCTTTTAAAGCAAGCTTTATCATATCTTCTACACTCAGTGATAAATCAAACTTGCCAACTACCAATGCTGCCTCAGACTGTGAATATCCAAGCATTACAAGTGCTTCCATAGCCTGTGCTGTATTTTCTCCTGAAGCCGCAGCTCCTGCCGCCTCAATCTGAGTTGTGTCCATTGTATTACCAATTCCAGCTGCAAGCTTATCCTTAAGTTCCAAAACAATTCTTTGCGCAATTTTTACCCCAACGCCCTGTGCTTTTGTTAATGCTTTATAATCCCCTGTGGCAATACAAAGTGCCAATTTTTGAGGTTCAAGCTCTGAAAGAATTGCAAGTGATGCTTTTGGCCCTACCCCTGAAACACTTTTAAGCATTTTAAAGCAGTCAAGCTCGGATTTATCAAAAAAGCCAAACAAATCCATTGCATCTTCACGAACACTAAGGTATGTAAAAAGAGTAACCTTGCTACCATTTTCCCCAAGCTTTTTAAGCGTATTTATTGTTGTATTGCATGAAAAAGCAACTCCACCACAATCAATTGCAGCAGTTGTTGTATCTGAATATACTAAT
The DNA here is from genome assembly GCA_009930155.1 of Clostridia bacterium. Next base: position 7,642 of record RZYX01000008.1, read on the forward strand.
GTTCCTGTTAAGCTATAAAACATAAATTAATCTCTCCGTATTATAATTTTCCAAGCTTACCCATAAGCGAACCACTTACATGAGCATGACATATAGCCATTGCCAGTGCATCTGCTGTATCATCAGGCTTTGGAATTTTATCAAGTTTTAAAATCACTCGTGTCATTTCCTGAACCTGTTTTTTCTCTGCTCTTCCATAGCCTACAACACTTTGTTTCACCTGAAGAGGTGTGTATTCTGCAATCTCAAGATTATGTTTTTGTGCTGCAAGCATTATAACTCCTCTTGCTTGGCTTACATCTATAACCGTCTTTGCATTGCTATTATAAAAAATCTTTTCAATTGACATAGCTTTAGCATTATTTCGCTCCATAATTTCTGAAAGCTCGTCATATATACATTCAAGCCTGCGGTTAAATGGTGTGCCTGCTTGTGTTGTAACTGCTCCATATTCAATGACTGAAAACTTGTTGCCCTCATAATTTATTACGCCATAACCAACTATAGCATAACCTGGGTCGATTCCTAAGATAATCATTTTTATTCCTCATTTTCACGACTTATCCACTCAAATAAGCGGTTATTTCGTGCAACATATTATGCTAAAATATAATTCGAAATATTATATCACAAAATATTAATTCGAGCAATAAATTGATGTGAAAAAGAACTTCATAAAAAGCATTATATTGTTCTTTATACTTATTATATAATATAATGTTATTAATTTGAAAATTGTAAAATAAAAAACAAGCAATGAAACTAGAGAAATCTTTATAAAAGAATACCTCTAATGTTCATTGCCTGTCAAATAATTAAATGCTAAAATTATATTGCTTTTTGAACCAAGTTTATTTTATTTTCACTACTCATTGCAACTGTTTCTTTAATAAACTCTGAAGATGCTTTCATGCACTTTTTAGCTTCTACTGTAAATGCAAGAAGTACAAAATCATGGAAACTGTTTGGGAAGCTCTTTCCACGATATGTAACATAATCGACTCCATGTTTCTTAAACTGTTCTTCCAGCTTCTTTTCCTCGCCTCTTGTCATAATATCAACAGCACCAGAAGCAAGGAAAGTCCTTGGCATATCTTTATTTATGTATGGAAGAGGACTTAAATATTTAAACATAGGAGATTTTTTTACATCCTTTAAGCCAAGCAATTCTTGTACCATAGAACGAGCAAACGGAACCTTTTCCATAGGAAGTCCATTCCATATATTAAGGTCGTACATGCCACAATAAAGCATTGTACCCTTAATCTTAATGCTTGTTGGTCTAACTCCAAGTGCCTCACCATATTCAGGATTACACTGGCAAGCAGAAACAACAGCCGACATATGAGCACCTGCTGAATCTCCTGACACAAAGACATTGTCAAGGTCGAGATTGTATTTATCTGCGTTCTCTTCAAGCCATTTAAAAGCTTCAAAATGAGTTTGAATTTGATATGGGAACCTATATTTAGGTGGCAATCCATAGTTAATATTCATAACGAACACGCCATCGTCTGCAATTTGAAGGCAAAAACCTTTACTGTTCTTTTTATCTCCTATTATCCATCCGCCACCGTGAATATTTACAAGGACTGGATATTTTTTGTATGTTTTGTTTTCTTTAGAATAATGAAGATCGCACTTCAAAAGATTAGGATTGCTATCGCTAAAGCAAACATCATACTCTACAGTTACACTAGGATAGTTAAGTTCGTTACACCATTTATACTTTGCAAAATTGTCAAAATTAAAAACGCCGCCCAAAAGTTTTGATTCTAAAGACATGTACATTACCTCCAAAAAAATTTTTTCATCCATTAATATTTTAGTTTTATTTTTTATAAAAGTCAATAGCTTTTGATTAAAATTGCAATAAAAGTGCAAATATTTTTCGCAATATCCGTGCAATTTTTACAACCTTAATGTTATTTTTATTTTTATTCATTTTTTTAAAATTGATTTTGATTAAAAATCTTATATAGAATTAAAATTGAAAATTCAATAAAATAATTGTATATATTCCACATAAAAACACAATTAAAGTTGTTCGCACAACATATATTTTAGTATTATTATCTAAAAATAAATTAATCGTTTTAGCATTAATGATCAAAAATCTATTCTTTTTTATACTAATATCCGTATATTTTCATAAACTTTTTTTTAGATTCTTTTTTTGTTGATTTGATATGTTGCAAGTGATAAAATAGTATCGAAACAAAACTTTGAAAATCTAAGTGTTAAGGGGATTTTTTTTATGTTTTATGACGTTGCAATTATTGGCGCCGGGGTTATCGGTTCTCTAACTGCAAGAAAACTTTCGCAATACAATCTTAAAATTGCATTGTTAGAAAAGTGTAACGATGTAGCATGTGCAACATCAAAGGCAAACAGTGGCATAGTTCACTCAGGATTTGATGCAAGGCCTGGTACTATCAAGGCTAAGCTTAATGTTGATGGTGCAAAAATGATGCCTGAAGTCTGCAAATCACTTCATGTTCCTTATAAAGGAATTGGTTCTTTGGTTGTTGCTTTCTCTGAAAAAGAGATGAATACTCTTAAAGAACTTTACCAAAGAGGAATTACAAATGGTCTTGATGCTGACTCTATGGAGATTCTTAATAAGGATGCTCTTTTAAAAATGGAGCCAAACATCAGCCCTAACGCTGTTGGTGCTCTGCTTGCAACAACCGCAGGCATTGTTTGCCCTTATGAGCTTACAATTGCAGCGGCAGAATGTGCAGCCATAAATGGTGTTGAATTTTTACGTAACTGTGGTGTAAACGCAATCAAATTTGAGAATGATACTTTCATACTCAGCACTGAGCAGGGTGAAATTTCAGCAAAATACATAATAAACGCTGCAGGCATTCACGCTGATAACATTGCAAGAATGATTGGTGATGACTCAGTTAACATCAAGGTTCGCCTTGGCGAATATGCACTTTTAGACAAAAGTGTTGGTGGCGTTGTTAACCATGTTATCTTTCAATGTCCAACAGAACTCGGCAAAGGAGTTTTGGTTTCTCCAACTATTGATGGCAATATAATTGTTGGTCCAACAACTGTTGAGATTGAAAGCAAAGACAATTCTGCAATTGGACAGGAAGCCCTTAAAAATGTATTTAAGTCTGCATCCTTGTCTGTTCCTTCAATTGGTATGCGTAATACCATAACATCATTTGGTGGACTTCGTGCCCACGATATCACAAGCGACTTTATAATAGGTTCTTCAAAGATAAACAATAATTTTATAAATGTTGCAGGAATTGAATCTCCTGGTCTTGCCTCCTCACCTGCTATTGCGGATTATGTTGGGGAAATTTTTGAGTCGATCTATAATGGCACTCTTGAAAAAAAGACAGACTATAATCCATCTCGCAAGGAACCAGTTAAGTTCCGTGAAATGACAAATGAACAACGCCGTGAGCTTATTGCAAAAAATAGTGCTTATGGACGAATTATATGCCGTTGTGAAACAGTTACAGAGGGCGAAATAATCGATGCTATCAACTCACCTATTGGTGCAAGAGATGTTGATGGCGTTAAGCGTCGTACAAGAGCCGGCATGGGTCGTTGTCAAAGCGGTTTCTGCGGTTCTAAGGTCATGGAGATACTTTCAAGGGAGCTTAATGTTCCTATTAACGAAATAACAAAGTTCGGCGGTAAATCTGATATTTTGTATGAAAGGACGAAATAAAGTGAACTCAACTCTTAAGTATGATTTAGTCGTTATTGGCGGAGGTCCTGCAGGAATTGCTGCAGCACTAGAAGCAAAGAAAAACGGCGTAGAAAAAATTGTTATCCTTGAACGCGCAGAAACTCTCGGCGGTATTCTTGAACAATGTATTCACACAGGTTTTGGGCTTCACTATTTTGGAGAAGAACTTTCAGGTCCTGAATATGCTCACAGATTTATTGAGCTTGTTGAACCAACTGACATAGAAGTAAAAACCGACACAATGGTTATTTCTATATCTAAAGATAGAATTGTTACAGCTGTTAACAAAAACGATGGCTTTCTTCAGATAGAGGCTACTGCAATTATTCTTGCTATGGGTTGCCGTGAGCGTCCTCGTGGTGCTCTTGACATTTCTGGTTCTCGTGCTTCTGGAGTTATGACTGCTGGTGCAGCACAGAAATTTGTCAACATTGACGGTTATATGCCCGGCAAAAAAATTGTAATTCTCGGTAGCGGCGATATCGGACTTATCATGGCTCGCCGTATGACACTTGAAGGTGCAGAAGTAAAAATGGTTTGCGAGCTTATGCCTTACTCTGGCGGACTTACAAGAAACATTGTTCAATGCCTTGATGATTTTAATATTCCCCTTAAGCTTAGCTGTACTGTTATTGAAATTCATGGCAAAGAGCGTGTTGAGGGAATTACTATTGCACAGGTTGATAAAAACCGTAATGTAATTGAAGGCACACAGGAGTATGTTGAGTGTGATACTCTCCTCCTCTCTGTTGGACTTATTCCTGAAAACGAGCTTTCAAAAGAAATTGGTATTGATATGGACGGAATTACAAGTGGCCCTGTTGTTAATGAAATGCGTGAAACAAGCCTTCCTGGAATTTTTGCTTGTGGTAATGTTTTGCAAGTTCATGACCTTGTTGACTATGTTACAAAAGAAAGTCAAATTGCTGGACTCGGTGCTGCCAAGTTCATTGCAAACGGTGGAGATACAGATGCAAAATACGCCTTTACCAAGGGTATTAATGGTGTCCGTTACATAGTTCCTCAAAGAGTAAATATTAATTCAACAGAAGAAATAAAGCTTTACTTCCGTGTGGGCGATGTTTATAAAAATTCAAAAGTTGTTGTGTCTGTTGGCGACGAAGTTTTATACGAAAAACGCAAACAGAAATTAGCACCTGGTGAAATGGAAAATGTTACTCTAACAACAAAAATGCTTGAAAAAATTAAAGAAAACGATGAAATCATCGTTGCTATAAAGGAGCAATAATTATGATTAAGGATTTGATTTGTGTTGCCTGCCCTCTTGGCTGTCCTATTCAGGTTACACTTGATGAAAACGGTGCTGTTACTGATGTTACAGGAAATACTTGTAAGCGTGGATTTGAATACGCTAACACAGAATGCACAAATCCTACAAGATCTCTTACCACAACCGTTAATGTAAATGGTGGAAAGCTCCCTGTTGTCCCTGTTAAATCATCTTCCGCCCTACCTAAAGGAGTTTTGTTTGAATGCATGAAAGTAATAAACTCTACTTGCATGCAAGCTCCTGTAAAAATTGGCGATGTTGTTGTTAAGAACATTCTTAATACAGGAATTGACATTGTTGCAACTAATGAAGTTAAATAATAAAATTTTAAAAGCACAAAAAGGCTACGATAAGTAGCCTTTTTGTGCTTTTATAAAGAAAACTACCAGTATTACTAATAGCTAAAAAAAAGTTTTATCTATATGTTTTTTAATGCTTTCGGCTAATTACCAGTTCCTTTAAAATCAAAACAACTTTAAAGCATCGCAAGTAACACATCTTAAAAAATCACTGGCTAACCTAATGAGTTACTAATTATGGCGTATATTTTAAAAGCTTTTTATATGAAAAATCAACCATAACAGCTCCCACTGGTGCTGTTATTAATATTGCAAGTACTGCAACTGTTAAAACAATCTTACCGCATGGCAACCCTAGCGATAATGGAATTGAACCAATCGCTGCCTGAACCGTTGCTTTTGGCATGTATGCTATCATACAAAACAGCCTCTCCTTTTTAGAAAGATTTGTTTTAAGCATACATATATAAACACCAACCATTCGTATACTAAGTACCAATAGAAGTGTTAAAATTGCCATCCAGCCAGCAGAAACTACATATTTTATGTCTACAGTAGCTCCAACTAAAACAAAAAGCAATACCTCTGCACAAACCCAAAGTTTTGAAAATTTACTTGACAGCCGTTTTGCAACCTCGTAATTATTCTTTTGTAATGAAGCTCCCATACTCATTACAGCAAGCAAACCTGAAAAAGCTACTATTCCATCAAGTGCTTTTTCAAGTGTTACTAATAAGAATGCTCCACTAATTAAAACAATTACTTTTTCACTATCCCTAATATGATATCTTTTAAATATAAAATTAAGTATAATTCCGCACACTATTCCCGTTACAAGACCCAAAATAATCGCTACTGGAATTTTTATAATGCTTGATGCTGAAAATTCTCCACCCTTTGCAAGCCCAATAAACGATGTAAAAAGTACAATTACAAAAACATCATCGACAGATGCCCCAGCCATTATCATTTGTGGAATACTTTTATCTGTTCCGTATCTGCTTTCCATCAGCTTTAACATTTTTGGCACAATAACGGCTGGAGAAACTGCCGCCACTACTGTTCCCATAATCGCAGCCTCAAGCATTGAAACACCTAACAATTTGGGAGCTATAAAAATCATTCCTGCTATTTCAAAGCAAGCTGGCAAAAAGCATAACAAAAGTGCAGGTCTTCCAACTTTTACTAAATCTTTTATATCCAATGCCAAACCTGCTCTTGTTAAAATTATAATCAAAGCTATTTTTCTTAAGTCCGTTGATATCATTAAAATTGTAGGGTCTATCAAATTTAAAACATATGGCCCTAATACAATTCCTGTAATCAACATACCCAGCAAACTTGGAAGTTTAAACTTTTGAAAAATGCTACCTAAAACTAATCCACAAAGAAAAACGAGCGACAAACTAAAAAGCATAACGGTCTCCTTTTATTTTAATACAAAAAAAAAGCTGACAACCTGCGACAAGAAATTGCAGAATTCATCAGCTTAAAAAGCGGTTTTGGAATCATCCACGGGAGAACTTCATTCCCAATTTATTAATAATTTTAACATAATATTTATTTTTGCACAAGTGCTTTATTTTATAAAAAGTATATATGAAGCAATAATTACAGCCAAAAATAATATTGTTATACTTATGTCAAAAATAGCTGTTGCTAAACAAATTGATTTTTCTTAAATTTTTATTTGGTTAACGACTGTTTTTTCAAGATTCGAATATGTTCTTTTGTATGCTCGTCCACTCTTTTTGACTCTATAATTTTTTGAAAAGCCATTTTTAGTGCTTCATCATCAAAACTTTGTGAGCAAATTATTTTCATCGTTTTTTCACGATATTTTACAAAACAAACAGAAATTGCCCAAGCCACAGCCATTTTAACATAGTACCCGTCATGCTTTATATCAGACAAAACATTCAAAACCATATCTATGTAATCATCAATTATAAAATAATCCATAAGCATAACAACGGCAAAGCGTAATTCAAATTCTTTGTCTGAGTTAATATATATTTTTAAAAACTCCAGCACCTCTTGCCTGTCCTTTTTTACAAACTTAAAACCAGAACAGGTACAATCACAAATAGACCAATTATCAATCTTTGGTACGAATTTTTCAATATATTTAAGCCGTTCATCACAACCCATTTTTGCATAGCCTAAAACAAAACCATGAAGCATAACAGTTTCAAAGTATTCATCTCCAACCAACGACAAAAACAAACGGAAATCGCCTTTTGATATTTGTTTTGCAATATCATGTAAAATAGGAATGCGAACGCCAATCATATTATTACAGTTAGGTATAAGCCTTTGGCTAAAGTCTTTATAACTATCCTGCGACAATTCTTTTAAATAATTATCCAACAATGAAATTGATTGCTTTGTCCATTGCGTTTCTCTAAAATCTATATTTTTCACAACCTTTATAAAACTAGATTGTTGCATTACCAAAAACTTATTTTGATAAATACTTATTATAAAAATAAATCTAAATAGTGTATTCTACGCACTCATTACAGCCGCGCAGAAAATTGATGCACAAATTATTTCTGGAAATGCAAATCCTAAAAGCCAAATCTTATTCTTTTGTTTTTCATCAATTTTACCTAAAAGTAAAAGCTTTGTTATTTCGACTACTATCTTTCGTTTTTCAAACATATCTAAGTTATGCCTTATCCCATCAATTCTCTCCGAATCAATAAGATTTATAAGTGAATCAATTTTACCATCTTTTGCTTTTTCTTTATTTGCAACATCAAAACCATCTAAAATTTTAAAAACAAACTCTTGTGTAGAATAAATTTCACAAGTATCTATTTTAAAAATATTTGCCGCCGCTTCTGAGCACAACATAGTATTTGAAAAATGTTCAAATGGATTTTCAACACATTTGCCAATATAGTTTATAATATTTTCACGAGCCCTACGCTCAACAAGCCCCTCAAAAGGCAAACAACAAAATATCTTTTTAAATATTTCTCGACTCTCGTTCTCGTACTGACTCATATTATGCTTTTCGCCTTTTTTAAATGAATATACATAACCATCAAGCATATCAAATTGTTTAAGCGTATCAATATATGCCTGTTCCATATGTCTTTTTGAAATTTCCTTGTCAAACATAAGCATTCTACTAGTATTTAACTGACCATCATTATCAAGAGCTTTACTTCTTATATAACGAATAGTCGCATTATCATTAACTATAATTTGATCTGGCGCACTGCTAATATCAACGACAACAACCTCTGTTGCACCTGCATCAAGTGCCATTTTAATTGGCATATTTTCTGTATATCCACCATCAACAAAGCTCATTTCGCCTATCTTTTTGGTTTTCATAAAAGGAAAACAAGCTGCACTTGCCAATATATAATCTGCTATAGTGTCATTTGGCATATCTTCAACAAAAAGTTGAACTGCCTTTATTTTTGGAAACTGTGTTGTAACAAGACCAAACCGCATCTTCGAGCTGCGTATAAGTTGTTCGTCCATCATATCATAGACTAACTCCTGTAACGGTCCAATAGCTGCACCACCATTTTTGAATATTTCTATCGCCAACATAGAAAGTTTTTCATCCATATTTGCATCTTTGGAAAGTTCATTTTCTGCAAAGCTTGTAAACACTTTTTCCATTCCCATATTTCCCCAAATATCCAATGCTTCATCATACTTTTCCATAGCTATAAGAGCACCATTAAGAGCTCCCACTGATGTCCCTATAACCATATCTGACTCAAAGCCTATTTCACGAAGTGCTTTCCAGGCGCCAATATGATAGGCTCCTTTTCCGCCTCCACCACTTAAAACTAATGCTCGTTTAACGCTCATATTTATTCCTCCACAAATAGCAGTAACAAAAATATTAGTTGTACGAACTTCCATGCTATAATATTATATATAAATATGATTGTTTTATCAACTTAAATATATTTTTAGTAAAACATTTGACCTAATAGTCTTATTTGAGTATAATTATTATGATTTCTCTATTTTAGTGAGGGTAATATGAAAGCAAATAAAACAAAAAACATTATAAATTATTGTGGTATAACATTAATAATACTTGCAATTGTTCTATTTCTTATGACGCAAACTATTGATTTTGACGCTATTAAGGCTCCTAGTATTATTAGTAAGGACACAGACTTTAAACTTGAACTTGATGAACTTACAAAGATACAAGAAGGATATATTGTATTTAAGGGTCGAATGATTGAACTTGAAGAATCTATTGCACGCTTTGGAAATGTTGGGTATATGATTTTTATTATATTACTCTTATTCTCTCTAAAAAGTGTTGTAGCACTAGTTCCTATCTCTGCCACCTGTCTTTTAAGCGGTGTTTTATTCCCTTTTCATCTAGCACTTATAGTAAATTTTGTTGGAATTTCTATTTTAATGTCAATAAAATACCTCTGGGGTAAAAAACTCGGCGGTGGTAACATCTCAAAAATAGTTAAAAGATACCCTACCATTTTAGAAATTTTTGAGCACAACGGTTCTGGTAACCCTTGGGTTTTATTCGTGTTCAGGCTTGTTCCAAGCTTTCCTGTAAATTCTATAAGCCAGTTATACGGAAGCATGAACTTCAATTTTAGAAATTACTTACTAATCTCTATTGCAGGTTTTTCTTTAAAACTCATTTCATTTACAATAATTGGTAGCAATGTTTATGACCCACTTTCCTCTGCTTTTATTGTTCCTATAATAATTATTTTGTTTGTTTCTGGAACTTCTATGCTTCTTGTAAATGGTATAATTTCAATTACAACAAAATCCACATCCAATAAATACAAAAAAGCGAAAAAATAAAAAGCGAAAAAAAGTCGAAAGACTATTGATTTTTAAACTAATATTAGCTATAATAGTCGAGCACATTAAGAATATTTATTTTGATATGTGCTTATATGGAGAGTTGTCCGAGCTGGTCGAAGGAGCACGATTGGAAATCGTGTAAGCTGTGAAAACGGCTTCGAGGGTTCGAATCCCTCACTCTCCGCCATTAAGCCTTACAAATGCTATGAAATAAGCATTTGTAAGGCTTTTTTATATCTATTTTCATTTTCATTATATATAAACCGTTGGACTTTTTGAAACTCAAAAACACTCTTTGGAACAATAGTTGTCGTCAAAAGTGTCGTAAAAACATTTATTTACTTCACTTGAAAACAAAAAAATCGAGTAAGAATTGCTAATGCAAAACTCCCCCGATAAATTTATATTATTCTGTTTTTAATATTTACTTATTATCATACAAATTCCCTACTATATTTCCCCAATTGTTTAAAAACACATCAACAAGCTCTGGCTGATACATAACGCTCTTACCATTTATCAGCTCAGTTTTACATACATCCATAGACAATGCTTCTCTATAAACTCTTGTACTCATCATTGCATCTACAGAATCACAAATTGCAATTATTCTCGCATTATATGGTATCTCCACACCTTTTAGACCGTCTGGGTATCCTGTCCCATTCCACCTTTCATGATGAGAACGAACTCCCTGTGCAACATGCAATAGCTTGCCCGCCTTTAGCAAAACTTCTTCTCCAATAACTGTATGTCTTTTCATCTCTTCCCATTCTTCTTCATCCAGTTTACCTGCTTTATTTAGCGTTGCATCTGAAATTCCAATTTTGCCAATATCATGAACCGTTGCTGTAACTTCAATTATTTGAATTTGCCATGGCATTAAATTTAATACCCTGCAAAATCGTTCACACATTATTGAAACCCGTTCCGAGTGATGACAAGTATATTTATCTCTAGCCTCAAGTATTGCTATAATTGCAACAAAAGCATTTCTATATATTAATAACTGTGCATTCTCCTTAAAATTATTTGAGCCTTCCTTTGGGAACGGCAAAAAACCCACCGAGGGAATCATCTCAGCAAGCATATTTTTTTGATGCTTTATATACTCTTGTGTATTCATATCCCTCTCCTTAAAGGTATAACGAATTTTCATAATTTTAGCTTTATATATAATATACATATTTTAAATATATTTTAACAAAAAACTATTGATATGTAAATACAAATAGTTAGATATAATATAAATTTGTTTTTTTTAATAAAGTCTTAACTTTTTCGTATTGACTTCTTAGAAATTAGAAGTTATAATCCAACTGTGATAGTACAGATGGCACACTTTTCATGTTTTTATTAAGGAGTGGTAAAATGTTTGAAATTGATCAGAAAAGTAGAACACCTGTCTATATGCAAATTAAAGAGCAAATCATGCTTTTTATTCAGCTCGGCATACTAAATCCTAACGACCAACTGCCATCTATCCGTGAGCTTTCAAAACAGCTTAGCCTTAATGTTAACACAGTTAAACGAGCTTTTTCTGAGCTGGAAATTGAGGGAGTTATTTTTACAATGGTCGGTCGTGGATGTTTCGTGTCTGAGAATGCATTTTCGAACACAAAGATTAAAGAGGATGCATTGCGTGATTTACGGTATGTTATCAACTCTTCGATTGCAAAAGGCATATCAAAAAATGAAATTTTAGTTCTGCTTAATGAACTATACAAGGAGGTTTAAGGCTTGATTGAAGTAAAGAATGTTACTAAAAAATTTGGCGATTTTACAGCTATTCAAGATTTATCTTTTACTGTAGGTAAATCATCTATCTATGGCCTTGTTGGCTACAACGGTGCAGGTAAAACCACATTGCTAAAAACTATTGCGGGAGTTTACAAAGCCACTGACGGTGAAATTTTAGTTGGCGGTGAAAACATCTATGAGAATGAAAAAATGAAAAAAAATATGTTTTTTGTTCCTGATGACCTTTATTTTAAACCGTATTCAACAATGAAAAAGATGGTACAGTTCTATAAAGGATTTTATCCAAACTTTAGCGACGATACATTTAAAAAGCTTACCGAGGCCTTTGGTCTTGATCCTAGCAAGCATATAAACGGATTTTCTAAAGGAATGCAAAGGCAAGCTGAACTTATACTTGGAATGTCTACTCACCCTCAATATTTGTTGCTTGACGAATCTTTTGATGGACTTGACCCAGCAAAGCGTAACTTTTCAAGAAAACTTTTGCTTGAATATATGGCAGAAAAAGAAACTTCTATCATAATCTCATCACACAACCTACACGACCTTGCCGATTTATGCGACCATATTGGATTAATTAACGGGCAAAAAATTGTTTTGGACTGCTCTGTTAATGAAATGAGTGGAAGCCGTAGCAAGTTTAGAGTTGCATTTGACAAAGAGATGAATGTTGAGGACTTTAAAGAACTTAATTTCAAGCGTATTACACAAGATGGAAAACTTTTTTCACTTACATCTCTTGGAGATGCAGACGAGTTTGAAGAAAAGCTTCGTGCCATGTCTCCTGTTTTAATTGAACGCTTCTCACTCTCTCTTGAAGAGATATTTCTTGACGAAATGGAGGATGGTGACCATGACATCACAGGCATCTTTAACTAAAACAAAAAATAGCAGTCCATTTTGGACAAATTTCAAAAACAATTTTTTCGGCACTTGTGCCTTCCCTATAATGGTGTTATTTTTATTGGGGCTTATATATCCCGTAATGTCATTTACATCTTTTAAAAATATTTTAAAAGCTAATATTATAGAAAACCCAAACTATGAAATTGCAAATAACTTTAAATATATTCTTACAGATGAATATTTTATTACTGGGTTTTCATCAGTCCTTCCCTTTGCACTTTTATTTGCTGGCGTTTTGCTTGGCGTTTCAAAGTTTAGATTCATGTCACGCAAAAACTCTGTTAATGTTTACTTTAGTCTTGGCATAACACGTACAAAGCTATTTGCTTCAACATACCTCGCTGGTGCTGTTCAGATGCTTTTAGCTGTATTTGTTCCAATGCTTATAGTTTTATTTATAAACATAGGATACATTGGATATTCAAAAGAATTGATGCTTTCTATTCTTGCTCTTTCTATTGGATATTTTGCAACAGTTCTATTTGGCTTCTCTGTTTCGTCAATAATAACAAGTGCTGTTGGTACTACAATAGAAGCAATACTTTACTCCTTAATACTTGTTCTTCTCCCAAATATCGCTTTGGGATGCATAAGTGAGCTTATGACGCTATTCCTTTTGGGAAATGAATATTCTATACAAGGAATTACCGCATACAATATATTAAATGTTAATATACATCCACTGTCTGAAAAATTTTGTTATCTTCTACCCAGTAATTTTATGTATGACACAATAAATTCTTATCATACTCTTACTAATAAAAATGAACTTAATTTTGGAATATCATTATATAATACTGAGCAAACATTGAAATGGGCTACGCCTAAATTTGCTTGTCTAATAAACTGGGTTATTGTATCTGCCGCTGGTCTTGGTGTTGGTATATTCACCATAAAAAAGCGCCGTGCAGAATCTGCTGGGTTTATGGGTTCAAACCGCTTTATTAACTTCATAATAACATTTATAATTTGCTTTTCATCCTTCTGTGTTCTAACAACTATTTTTATAAGCTTCTTGCCACGCACAACATCTATTTTATTGGCTATGGTAGGATTTATACTTGTTTATATGGTTATAGAGTTTATATTGACACGCAAATTTAAGCTGTTTATAAAAGGTCTTATAAAGCTTCCAATCCATGTGGGTATTGCACTTGTTATTTACCTATTATTTGCTACAGGATTATTTGGATACAGCTCAAATACGCCTGAAATATCAGACATTAAAAAAGTTGATATTAGTATGCCTGCTGGTTCATCTCTTGGTTTTGCTTCATTAGATTACTCAAGTTACTGTGCAAATGTATCATTTAATAATATTAATGGTTATCTGGATTCAATCACAAGTGAAGATGATTTTAAAACTGTTACAAAACTTCACAAACAGATTATAAAAGATGGAACGCTTAGTTATAACAAAAAAAGTCCTGCTAAATCTGAAAACGATGCAGTACTTGGAAATATTTATATCAAATATACTCTTAAAGATGGAAAAACACTAACACGCTATTATGAAAATGTTAAAGTTTCTACTCTTACTAAATTACTTGAGCTTGAAGAAACTGATCGTTACAAAAACCTTTTAGAATCAGTCTTTACTAAGCCGATTTCAAAGAAAGACTCTCAAAAAATTTCAGATATTAAAAGAGTAATTCAAGGTGAACAAACAAATATTTATATGCTTTCCAATCACCTTGACATTAAATCTCCTTTAACACTTAATGAAACTCAGCGTGCAGAATTGCTTAACTGCATTGCAAAAGATTTAAAAGCACAAACTGCAACAGATGCTAATATGCCAACTTCTCAAATGATTGGTGTTATTTCGTTTGTTAACAATAGTTATTATGACTACTATTCAAATGAAAATGGGATGTCTTATAAAGATGAAATCATTAACCAAGAAGGTGCTGAGCAAGATTCCGCACTAGAACTTACAAAAGATATGCTAACAAATATATCAAATACAACATCTTCTTCACCCCAAAAATACTTTGTTTGCGTTACTCTAAACATGAAAAACACTATAAATTTCATTGAAGAAAACGCATTGCTAAAATATTTTGACAATGACACAAAAGTTGTTTCTGCCGAAATTATTAACAGTGACATTTATTACAACTTTAACTCGTGGTTACTAGAATATGATAACGGTAGCACACATCAATTTATAGGTGGAATAACTTCTAGTGAATTATTGGATCAAAACTGTGACAACGAAATCCCTGAATTTAAGCAGTCATATAAAACAAGCGATGCAAAAACAATTGCACAGCTTGAGCAAAATTCATATTACAGTTACTTTACTCCTATTAATAATGGATACTTTGTTCGATACACTCTTGATAACGGTGACAAGATTGTTATGTTTATTCCAGAAAGCAAAGTTCCTAATAGTGTAAAGGACGGAGTTTCAAATATAATTTTAAAGAATGATATTCAATAACTAAAGCCCAAATTTATAATTATTAAAAATTAAAAAGATAAAGAGGTTTCACTCAGCTTTTAGCTGTTTGAAGCCTCTCTTTGTTTTATTGGATATTTTCCCTTAATACAAATAAATTAATCGACAATATAATATAAATTTATTATATTGTGTTTTATTTTTTGCTGTGATATAATGTCACTATTACTTTTATTTTGAAAGGATTTGTCGTATGAATGTATTAAACAGACCCTCAATTAAATCTGAATCTCGAAGTTTTATATCAGTTGATAAACGCTGGCTATTAATTCTTTGGGCATCTTTAACTCCTACTTTTGTTCAACAAGTTATTGGTATCTTTATATTTCCTTTGCTATATTTACCAATGATGCCTATGACGATATTTATGGATGGAAGCGATTTATATTTCATTATAACTATTATAGTATACAGCTTACTAGTTATACTCATGATTATGGCTATAATTCCTTTTACCGTTGCGGTTTCAGGATATATGCTTAAATGTCTTCGTAACAATGAATTTTATTCAGAAAGTATTTTTCATATTGTAAAACCTAATTTTTGGAATTTTATAAGTACTGAAATAATCAAAAGCTTATTTCTTCTTTTATGGACAATGCTCTTAATTATTCCCGGTTACATAAAAGCATTTGCATATTCAATGACTGAATATATTATTTGTGATAATCCTAGTCTTTCATCTAAAGAAGCAATTAATCTTAGTAGTACAATTACAAAAGGTTATAAATGGGATTTGTTTGTTATGTATTTAAGCTTTATTCCTTGGTATTTACTTTCAATAATAACACTCGGATTTGGTTATATATATGTTATTCCTTATGTTAGAATAACTGAAGCTATGTACTATGAAAATCTTAAAAAGAACGCAATAGAAACAGGCATTGCTACACCTGAAGATTTCGGTATTAATGAATAATTATTAAAAACTAAAAAGATAAAGAGGTTTCACTCAGCTTTTAGCTGTTTGAAGCCTCTCTTTGTTTTATTAATTATATTTTACTATGTTGTGAGTAAAATAAGGCGAAATAGCAATATTAATGGTATTGTATTTCATGTCATATCATGATAAAATATTCTCATTGTTTTTTTATTGAAAGGATTTACCATATGAATGTATTAAATAGACCTAATATAAAATTTGAAGCGCGTAATTTTATATCAATTGACAGACGCTGGTTTAAAATATTCTTGGCTGGTATTGTTCCAATTTTAGTAGACTTATGTAATTCCTCTATTAATTATTATAGTAAATCAGATTATTATTCTTCCAACCCTCTTTTTAATAATTTTTCACGACTTATAGCTCTTGCATATATTCTAATATTTCCAATTACTATTTCACTTTGTGGTTATAGACTCAATTGCCTTCGCAACAACGAATTTAATTCAAAATATGTTTATTCTACAGCAGGCTCTAACTACACAAAGTTTTTAATGACTGAATTTATTCGTGGTATTATAATTTTTTTATATTCACTTCTTTTAATTATTCCTGGTATCATAAAATTAATAGCCTATTCTATGACTGGTTTTATCATTTGCGACAATCCCAATCTTAGTTCAAAAGATGCAATTGATTTAAGCAATAGAATTACATATGGTTTTAAAAAAGATATATTTTTTATGTATTTAAGCTTTATTCCGTGGTTTTTTATTGTAGGAGTAACATTTGGTCTAGCTTCTTTATATGTTAAACCCTATTTTGGAATTACGGAAGCTATGTTCTATGAAAACATTAAAAAGCACGCAATTGAAACGGGTGTCGCTTCACCCAATGAGTTTGGTATTTATTGAGTTTTATGATAGGAGTTGTACCCATGGCTAATGTTTTGAGATTGTTTGTGGAAAAGAAAAGTGGATTTGATATTGAGGCAGGTCATACTTTAAGTGACCTGCGTGAAAATCTTGGATTATCAACTATTGATTCTCTTAGAATTATCAACCGCTATGATATTGAGGGATTGAGCGAATGCGACTTTGAGCGTTCTGGCAAAAATGTCTTGTCAGAACCAAATGTTGATATCCTTTCATATAGTTTTAAGGAACCAAAAGATGCAAAAGTCTTTGCAATTGAATATTTGCCTGGTCAATATGACCAGCGTGCAGATTCTGCCGCACAATGTATTGCACTTTTAACTCAAGGCGAACAGCCTAAAGTTATTTGTGCAAAGATTTATGTGATTAGCGGCAATATTTCTGACAGTGATTTTAAAAAAATTCAAGAATATATTATTAATCCACTCGAATCTCGTCTTGCTTCTATGGATATTCCTGCAACACTTGATTTGCAATCTGATGTTCCAGATGATGTTGAGAGAGTTTTGGGTTTTGTTATGTGGAGCGATGGAGCTGTTGAAGAATACCATAAACAAATGGGATTTGCTATGAGTGTTTTAGACCTTTGCTTTTGTCGTGACTATTTTAGGGATACTGAAAATCGTGACCCATCTTTAACAGAGCTTAAAGTCATAGACACTTATTGGTCTGACCATTGCAGACACACAACATTCCTCACAAGCCTTGACAATGTGGACATTGAAAAAGGCCCACTTGCAAAGGCTATTGAATCTGCTTGGATTGATTACATTGTTGCACGCACCGATGTTTATGGCGAACGCAAAAAGAATATGACACTTATGGATATTGCTACAATCGGCACAAAGGTTATTAAAAAGCGTGGCCTTGCAAATGACCTTGACGAAAGTGAAGAAATTAACGCTTGTAGTATTAATGTTGATGTTGAAGTTGACGGCGAATCTCAAAAATGGCTTGTTCAATTTAAAAACGAGACACATAACCATCCTACTGAAATTGAACCATATGGTGGTGCTGCAACTTGCCTTGGTGGTTCTATTCGTGACCCACTTTCAGGCCGTGCTTATGTTTATCAAGCTATGAGAGTTACGGGCAGTGGCAATCCTTGTACTGCTTTTGAAGATACACTAGAAGGCAAGCTTCCTCAAAAGAAAATTACTGTAGGTGCTGCTCAAGGTTATTCATCCTATGGTAACCAAATTGGTCTTTCAACTGGACAAGTTGTTGAGCTTTATGACGAAGGCTATGTTGCAAAAAGAATGGAAATTGGCGCTGTTATCGGTGCTTCTCCAAAAAATAATGTTAAAAGACTTGAGCCACAAACAGACGATGTTATAGTCTTGCTTGGTGGTCGCACTGGTCGTGATGGTTGCGGTGGAGCTACTGGCTCTTCAAAAGCTCACAATTCATCTTCTATTGAAAACTGTGGAGCAGAAGTTCAAAAAGGTAATCCACCAACAGAGCGTAAAATTCAAAGACTTTTCCGCAATCCTAAAGCTGCATATATGATTAAAAGATGCAATGACTTTGGTGCTGGAGGTGTTTGTGTTGCTATCGGTGAGCTTGCACCAGGACTTGAAATAAACCTTGATTGTGTTAAAAAGAAATACGATGGACTTGATGGCACAGAACTTGCTATTTCTGAATCTCAAGAGCGTATGGCTGTTGTTCTTGACAAAGCTGATGTCGATGCTTTTATTGCTCTTACTGAAGATGAAAACCTTGAAACATCTTTGGTTGCAAAAGTTTGTGACGCTCCCCGTCTTGTTATGACTTGGCGTGGTGATAAAATCGTTGACCTAAGCCGTGAATTTCTCGATACTAACGGTGTTACACAGCATGCAAATGTTAAAATTGCAGCTGTTGATAAAAATAAAAATTATCGCAATACTATTCCTGCTGTACTTGCTAAAAAGACAAATGCACAAGCACTTCGTGACAACCTTGCAAGGCTTGAGGTTTGCTCACAAAAAGGGCTAGTTGAAAGATTTGACAGCAGTATCGGTGCTACAAATGTCCTAATGCCTTTTGCAGGAAAATATCAGCTAACCCCTGAAGAAGCAATGTGTTCTAAAATCCCACTTCTTGAAGGAACTACCGACACAGCAAGTGCAATGAGCTATGGTTTTATACCATCTATCAGTCGTTGGAGCCCATTCCACGGTGCTGCTTTTGCAGTTACAGAATCGCTTGCTAAGCTTGCAAGTATTGGTACGGACCCATTCAAATCACGCCTTACTTTGCAAGAATACTTTGAGAAGATAAATGGAATTCCAGAGCGTTGGGGCAAACCTACTGCTGCTTTACTTGGTGCTCTTGAAGCACAGCTTAACTTTAATGTTCCCGCTATTGGTGGCAAAGATAGTATGTCTGGCTCATTCAATGATTTGGATGTTCCTCCAACACTCGTTTGCTTTGCCGTGTCTATGACACAAGCTTCTAAAACAGTTTCATCAATATTCAAAAAAAGCGGTAGCAAAGTTGTTTTTCTTCCCCTACCTATTGACAGTGAAACATTATTGCCTGATTGGGATAAAACTAAAGTTTTGTTTACAAATGTTTATGAGAAAATAAGAAATGGTCAATTCCTTGCCGCCTCTGTTGTTAAAGAAGGTGGTTCTGCCGCATGTGTTTGCAAAATGGCTTTTGGTAACAAACAAGGATTTAAGTTTAACGATAATCTTGACGCTCAAACACTTTTTGCCCCTCTTTGTGCTTCTTTTGTTGTTGAGCTTGCTGATAATGCAAACCTTAATGGAATTGAGTATATTGAACTTGGCTCAACATGTGATTGCAATAATTTTGCAATTGATGGTGACACTATTCCTGTTAACGAGCTTATAAATAATTGGGCTGGAACTCTTGAAGGAGTATTTGCAACAAAAGCATCAAACACTCCAAAAATGCAACCTGAAATCGCTTTATTTAATGAAAAAACAAATAAATCACCTGCAATTAAATCTGCAAAACCAAAAGTTATTATCCCTGCTTTTCCTGGAACAAACTGCGAAGTTGACACTGCAAGAGCATTTGAAATAGCTGGTGCAGAAGCTGAGATAATTGTTGTTAAAAACTTAAGTGCAAGCGACATTGAGGAAACCATTGAAAGACTTGTTAAGTCTATTAAAAATTCACAAATTCTTATGATACCTGGTGGATTTTCAGGCGGTGATGAGCCAGATGGTTCCGGAAAATTCATTGCTACTACTCTTAAAAATGCAAGAGTAATGGAGGCTGTTACAGAGCTTCTTGAAAATCGTGATGGTCTTGTTCTTGGTATTTGCAATGGTTTTCAAGCACTTATAAAAACAGGTCTTTTGCCATACGGCAAGATTTGTGAAACAAAAGAAACAGACCCAACCCTTACCTTTAATTACATTGGACGACATGTGTCCACAATGACATATACAAGAATTACAAGCGTCAAATCTCCATGGCTTTCAGGAGTTAATGCAGGTGATGTTCACTGTGTTCCTGTTTCTCATGGTGAAGGCAGATTTGTTGCCGATGATGCTATGCTAAAAATGCTAGTTGATAATGGTCAGATAGCCACACAATATGTTGACCTTGATAGTAATCCATCTGCTGATATTCGCTTTAACCCAAATGGCTCTGTTTGTGCTATCGAGGGTATAACAAGTCCAGACGGAAGAGTTTTCGGCAAAATGGGTCATAGTGAAAGGTGTGGCATAAATCTTTATGGCAATGTTCCTGGAGAAAAAGACCAAAAGATCTTCCAATCCGGTGTTGCTTACTTTAAATAAAAGAGGTTTTTCACTTGAAATATATTGTTGTTTTATATGACGGAATGGCAGATTATCCTGTTCCAGCTCTTGATGGCAAAACTCCTATGATGGTTGCAAAAAAGCCTTTGCTTGACTTTCTTGCATCAAATGGTGAAGTTGGTCTTGTTCAAACTGTGCCTGAGGGCATGTCGCCTGGCAGTGATGTTGCGAACATGAGCGTTATGGGATTTGACCCAAATCTTTATTACACTGGTCGTTCCCCTCTTGAGGCTCTTTCGATTGGCATTAACCTTTTAGACACTGATGTTTCGTTGCGTTGTAACCTCGTAACTTTGTCTGATGAAGTAAATTATGAGGACAAAACTATGATTGACTACTGTGCTGGTGATATTAAAACAAGTGAAGCCGAGGAGCTTATAAAAGCTGTTCAAGAACATTTTGGAAATAACAAATTTAATTTTTATAGTGGTGTTAGCTATCGCCATTGCCTTGTTTGGAACAATGGCACAACAGACCTTGCAAAAATGACACCACCCCATGATATTTCTAGCCGTATTATTGGAAAGTATCTCTCTAATAGCTCTAAGGCAAAAGAACTTATTGATATGATGAAAGAAAGTTATAATCTACTTTCAACCCATCCTATTAACCTAAAAAGAATAAAACAAGGCAAACGACCTGCAAACTCCATTTGGCTTTGGGGTGAAGGTAAAAAGCCTATGCTACCTGCCTTCTCAGAGCTATACGGTATTAAAGGTAGTGTTATATCTGCAGTTGATTTGCTAAAAGGCATCGGCAAGGGTGCAAAAATGTCCACACCTGATGTTGAAGGTGCTACGGGATATATCGATACCAACTTTGAAGGCAAGGTACAAACGGCCCTTAAAGAACTTGATAATGGCAATGATTATGTTTATATTCATATTGAAGCTCCTGATGAATGTGGCCACAGAAATGAGCCAGAAAAAAAGGTTCTTTCAATTGAACTTATTGATGAGCGAGTTTTAAAGCCACTTTTAAAAGGTCTTGAAAAATATGATGACTATAAAATCATGGCACTGCCAGACCATCCAACTCCAATTACTACTGGAACTCACTCATCTGACAAAGTTCCATTTGTGATTTACCAGAAGAAAAATCAGCGAATGTGCAATTTGTCTTCTATCAACGAGGAAACAGCTAAAGAAACTAACATTGTTGTTTCTAGCGGTGTAAATCTTATGAAAAGATTTATTAATAACTAACTTTATTTTGGAGATGACTTTAATGAATAATTATCATTTGAATACAAAATGCATTCAAAGTGGATACTCACCTAAAAATGGTGAACCCAGAGTTTTACCTATAGTTCAAAGCACAACATACAAATATGATTCCAGCGAAGAAATGGGAGATTTATTTGACCTTAAGTCAAGTGGATACTTTTATACACGCTTACAAAACCCAACAAATGATGCTGTTGCAGCAAAAATTGCAGACCTTGAAGGTGGCGTTGGTGCTGTTTTGACTTCTTCAGGCCAAGCTGCTTCTTTCTACTCAATCTTTAATATTTGCAGTTCAGGTGACCATGTTGTTTGTGCCAGTGCTCTATATGGTGGCACATTCAATCTATTCGCTGTAACAATGAAAAAGCTTGGCATCCAATTCACTTTTGTTAATCCAGATGTATCGGAAGATGAATTAAATTCAGCATTTAAAGACAATACAAAGGTTGTGTTTGCTGAATCTCTTTCTAATCCATCTTTGATTGTTCTAGATATTGAAAAATTTGCAAAAGCTGCACATACTCACGGTGTTCCTCTTATTGTTGACAACACCTTCCCCACCCCTGTTAATTGCAGACCTTTTGATTTTGGTGCTGACATCATTATCCACTCAACAACTAAGTATATGGATGGTCACGCAACAAGCGTTGGTGGTGTTGTTGTTGACAGTGGTAATTTTGATTGGACTCAGAATGATAAATTCCCTGGGCTTACAACTCCAGATGAATCATATCATGGTCTTACATATACAACATCATTTGGCAAAGGTGCATATACAACAAAGATGGTTGTTCAGCTTATGCGTGATTTAGGTTCTATTCCATCACCTAACAACTCATTTTTGCTAAACATTGGGCTTGAAACTTTATTTTTGAGAGTTCAAAGACATTGTGACAATTCTCTTGCAGTTGCTAAATTTCTTGAAAATCATGATAAAATCGAGTGGGTAAACCACCCAAGGCTTGAAAACAATAAATACTATGAGCTTTCACAAAAATACGGTGCTACAAGTGGCGTTGTTTCATTTGGTGTTAAAGGTGGTCGAGAGACGGCAACCAAATTTATGGATTCTCTTAAGCTTGCAGCAATAGTAACTCATGTTGCTGACTGTCGCACCTGTGTTCTTCATCCCGCAAGTTCTACACACCGTCAGCTTACAGACCAACAACTTCTTGACTGCGGTGTTTCACCAGATTTAATTCGCTTTTCTGTTGGCATTGAATATGTTGATGATATTATTGCAGACATTGAACAGGCTCTTGCACAAATTTAAATTATTAAAAATATGTAATTAAAGCGGTACAATCATTGTATCGCTTTAATTAACATTGAAATTCACATTATGTTGTGTTACAATGAATATGCTTTTTATTTATGATTTTATGGGTGTGTTTTGATGATTGGTTTTTATAATTATTCTGTAATTCTTACATATATAGGGCTTGGATTTTCTGTTGTTGGAATCACTTTTGCAATAAATGGTGATTTCACGCTGGCTCTTATATGTTTGTTAGCTTCAGGTTTTTGCGATATGTTTGACGGAAGAATTGCAAGGACTATGAAAAATCGTACAGAGCTTGAAAAAAATTTTGGAATACAAATTGACTCGTTGTGCGATTTAATTTGTTTCAGCGTTTTTCCCGCTATTTTTGGTTACTGCCTTGGCGGTAATATTTTTTTGCGAACAATTTCATCTGTTATGATTGTTTTGGCAGCTGTTATTCGCCTTGGATATTTTAATGTTATAGAACAAAAAAGACAAAATGAAACAGAGGAAAAGATGCATCGCTACACTGGTCTTCCTGTAACCTCTACCGCTCTTATTCTTCCTGTTGCATATCTCGCTAAAGACAGAATTGGTGAAGAACTTTTTCCAATGTTTTTCCAGTGTACTTTAATGGTTCTTTCAATTATGTTTTTGGTTAAAATCAAAGTAAGAAAACCTGGGCTTGCTGCGGTTTTAATAATGGCTATTGTGGGATTTGCAATTGGTATTGACTTTATATTTTTAAATGCGAAAGGTTAACTTATGAAATACAAAGACAGATTAGGTAATGTTACAATTAAATCTAATTTACAAGAGAATGTTATTGACACTTTATATTCTCACACTCTCGGCCGTATAGTTTTAAAAGTTGCTACCATTCCAAAAGTATCGCAGGTTTTATCAGTAGCTTTAAAAAGTAAATCTTCTCGTGTAATTATTAAACCTTTTATTCATTCAAATGGCATTGATATTAACGAATATGAATATAATTATTATAACTGCTATAATGACTTTTTTATAAGACAAGTAAAAAAGCAAAACAGACCTATCGATATGTCTGAAAATGTTTTGATTAGTCCATGTGATGGTAAAGTCACCGTCTATAACATCGAAAATAATCTTTGCTTTAAAATAAAGAATTCTCACTATAATGTTGCATCTCTTTTAAACAGTACTGAGCTTGCAAAAAACTTTTGCGGTGGCACTTGTGTTGTTATTCGCCTTAGTGTTGATAACTATCATCGCTACTGTTACCCTGACAATGCCCAAAAAGGTGCTAACATATTTATTTCAGGTAAACTTCACACAGTTAACCCTATAGCATTTGAACATGTTGAAGTTTTTAAAGAAAACAGCCGTGAATTTTGCATCCTAAACACACAAAACTTTGGCGAAATGATTCAAATGGAAGTTGGGGCACTACTTGTTGGTAAGATTTGCAATTATCATGGTTTTAAAGATGTAAAAAAGGGCGAAGAAAAAGGCCGTTTTGAATTTGGTGGCTCAACTATTGTACTTTTACTAAAAAAAGATGCTGTATCAATTGATAATGACATTTTAAAAAACTCTGTCGACGGATTTGAAACTCTTGTGAAAATGGGCGAAAAAATTGGTGTTAAGCAAAATTAATTTTGCTTATAAAAAAGGCTAAAAGTCAATACTTTTTTGAAAAAAGAGGGTTGATTTTTTTAATTATTATGTTACAATAAAACAAAAAAGGAGGTACTGTCAAATGGCTTATAAAATAACTGATGTTTGTGTTGCTTGTGGTTCTTGTGAATCCGAGTGCCCTGTAGGTGCTATCTCTTCAGGTGATATTTATAAAATTGATCCTGATACTTGTATTGATTGTGGTGCTTGTGCTAGTGTTTGCCCAACTGAGGCTATCGAACAGGCATAATTTTTTTGATTTTACATATAAAAGAGGCTGTTTTTTGACAGCCTCTTTTATATTTGATATAATCAGCAAGAATTGAGTGATGTTTTTTGATTATTAAAGATGAATCCCAAGAATATATTGGTGGAAACATAAGCGTTGTCTGCTCAAAATCACATAGCTTTGGAAGTGATGCTATTTTACTTGCAAATTTTTCAAAGTGTAAAAAGAATGATATTGCTTGTGACCTTGGTACAGGTTGCGGAATAATCCCCTTAATTTGGTGCTCAAATGGACAAGCTAAATATATTACAGCTATTGATATCCAAGAATGTGCAACAAATCAACTTTCACGGGCTGTTTTACTTAATAATATTGAAAATAAAGTTAAAGTAATTAACGCAGACCTTAAGACTCTTAAGGGAATTGTTCCTTTTGGTAAGTTTGATTTGGTAACTATGAATCCACCTTACAAACCCTTTAATACAGGCATATTAAGCGTTGCAACAGCAGAGCAAATAGCAAGACATGAGGTTATGTGTACTATATATGACATTTGTAACACTGCCGCAAATCTTTTAAAATTTGGTGGTCGCCTTTGCTTGTGCAATCGTCCAGAGCGACTTTGTGATGTAATTGATGCCATGCGTAAGGCGGGTATAGAGCCCAAGCAGCTTAGATTTGTTTCTAAGAATGCCTCTTCCCCACCTTGGCTATTTTTGATTGAGGGAAAAAAAGGTTCAAAACCACATATAAACATTCTACCTCAGCTTTTTATGAAAGATGAAAACGGAAATGATAGCGAAGAACTTATAAAAATTTTTGGGAACTATTGGGAGGAAAGAAAATGAGTGGCACACTTTATGTAGTTGGTACACCTATTGGAAATCTTGGCGACATTTCACCAAGAGCACTTAAAACGCTTGAAATGTGCGACTTTATTGCAGCAGAAGATACAAGAGTTACTTTAAAGCTTCTAAATCATTTTGAAATTAAAAAACCACTTGTAAGCTATTTTGAGCACAATAAGACACAGCGTGGCGAAGAGATTGTTCAGCGTATACTCGGAGGAGAAACCTGTGCAATTGTTACTGATGCGGGTATGCCTGCCATATCTGACCCTGGTCAAGAACTTGTTGCCCAATGCCATGATGCAAACATTGATGTTAAAGTTGTTCCGGGCCCTTGTGCATTTGTATCTGCTTTAGCTGTTTGTGGGCTTTCAACAGGTCGTTTTACATTTGAGGGATTTTTAAGTACAAATAAACTAAGCCGTAGAGAGCACCTTAAATCCCTTGTGGGTGAAAAACGGACAATGGTATTCTATGAAGCTCCGCATAAGCTTTCTGCAACTTTGATAGACTTATATGCTGCTCTTGGAGATAGAAACCTTGTAATTGTTCGTGAGATAACAAAAATATATGAGCAAGTAATACGAACCACCCTAGAACAGGCTGCACAAGATTATGCCAATTGTAAACTTAAGGGTGAAATTGTTTTAGTAATAGAAGGTGCAGCAGCTAACTGTGAAGACAGCCCTACTCTTGAAAATGCTTTTGAACTTGCACAGGCAATGGTTAATGGTGGTATGTCAATAAATGAGGCATCAAAACTCTCTGCAAAACAAACGGGTATAAAAAAAAGTGATATTTACAAGCTATTACAAGAATAAATTATTTTAATAATCAAGCGACCTTAGGTATAAAAAATAGCCCATATTGAAAACTTTGTGTAAAGTGGCAATTGCCACAAAGCATACACGCAGATTTCAATATGGGCTATAATCATTATAATATTTATGCCAATAATTCAATAAAAGCACATACATAACAGGCATTTAAGTTAAGTTGTTTCTTATACATTAAAACGGAAAAGAACTATATCTCCGTCTTTCATTACATATTCCTTACCTTCACTACGCACAAGACCCTTTTCCTTAGCCGCTGGAATTGAGCCGTTAGCTATCAAATCCTCATATGAAATTACCTCAGCCCTGATAAATCCTCTCTCAAAATCAGAGTGAATTTTGCCTGCTGCCTGCGGTGCTTTAGTACCCTTATTTATTGTCCATGCCCTTACTTCTGGTTTTCCCGCTGTAAGATATGAAATAAGTCCAAGCAAATTATAGCTTCTCTGAATAAGTAAATCGAGTCCACCCTGTTTAATTCCAAGGTCTGCAAGGAACATCTCTTTTTCTTCTTTTTCTAGTGAAGAAATTTGTGCTTCAAGCTCTGCACAAATCGGCAAAACTTCAGCACCTTCCTGTTTTGCTATTTCACAAACCGCCTTATAGCGTACATTATCATTTATGTTATTTGCAAAATCATTTTCGCTCATATTACAGGCATATATAACAGGCTTTGATGTAAGCAATGCAATACTTTGCATTATCTCTTTTTCATCTTCTGTGCATTCAACTGTTCTTGCACATACTCCATTTTCAAGCTCTGATTTAAGCCGCTTTAAAAACTCAAGCTCTGCTCCCAAGCTCTTGTCTCCTTTTGATGCTTTTGTACTTCTATCAATTCTTCTGTCAAGCATCTCAACATCCGATAAAATAAGCTCAATATTAATTGTTTCTATATCCCTTTTAGGATCAATGTCACCATCAACATGAATTATATCATCATCTTCAAAACAACGAACAGCATGAATTATTGCATCCACTTCACGAATATGCGAAAGAAACTTGTTACCAAGCCCCTCACCCTTTGACGCACCTTTTACAAGACCAGCAATGTCAACGAACTCTATCAATGCCGGTGTTATTTTGTCAGGTGAATAAATCTTTGTAAGCTCATCCAGCCTAAAATCAGGCACAGCAACAACTCCTACATTAGGCTCTATGGTACAAAACGCATAGTTTGCTGATTGTGCTCCTGCATTTGTAATTGCATTAAATAATGTGCTTTTGCCAACATTTGGCAACCCTACTATTCCAAGTTTCATATTACTTCCTCTTTATCTATCATTTATAAAAGCTATTATAAATATTCACAATGTGAGATGATATAATCAAAACATAACCACAAGCAGTGAAGAAAAACCAAGTATAATAACTGCATGTAGTTATTATACCCTCTTGATGTATTTTTTTCAATAGTATATAATAATTGAAAATCTATTCTGATTAATTTTATGGGAGTGTTTTTATGACAAATGAGTTTTCTCGCTTTGAAATGCTTGTGGGAACGCAAAGTGTTGAAAAACTAAAAAGATGCCATATTGCTGTGTTTGGTCTTGGCGGCGTTGGCTCTTTTACTGTTGAAGCTTTAGCTCGCTGTGGCATTGGTAAGCTTACTTTGATTGATAATGACACTATTTCCGTTACTAATATTAATCGTCAACTTTTTGCTTTACATTCAACTATTGGAGAAAAAAAGACACATATTGCAATGGAGCGAGTGCTTGATATAAACCCAAACTGTGTTGTTAATATTATTGATGAATTCTATCTGCACGAAAATGCTGATAAGTTTTTTAATCTCAAATATGATTATGTAATTGATGCTATTGACACAGTTACATCAAAGCTTAATTTAGCAGTTAGATGCTATCAAAATAACATTCCTCTTATAAGCTGTATGGGAACTGGTAACAAGCTTGATGCAAGTTTATTTGAAATTTGTGATATTAACAAAACTACAACTTGTCCTCTTTGCCGTGTAATGCGACGCGAGCTTAAAGAGCTAGGTATTCCAAGGCTTAAAGTTGTTTATTCTCCCGAGCCTGTAATAGCACCGCAGACTTGTGACGAAGATTCAGGAAAAAGACAAACTCCTGCTAGTGTATCTTTTGTTCCACCTGTTGCTGGAATGCTACTTGCAGGTGAAGCTGTGCGTGATTTGATGAACCAAGATATATGAAAATTTTCTTAATATTATAAAAAGGCGACCAAATGGAATTACTATTCCTATGGTCGTCTTTTAATTATTTGAAAGTAAATCTACTATAACTGAGTTGGAAAGCAAAAAGCCCTTTCGAGTTAGCCTTATTCCTTTTTCATCGCAAATCGTAAACCCATGCTTTTCAAGCTCTCTTGCTCTATTTTGCATATTCTCAGGAATTGCATAATCAAATCTTTGCTGTACCAATTCATTTTGCAATCCTTGTACAAGCCTTAGTCTCATCATTACATACTCTTCAAAGTCCCCACCTATGCCATCCTGTACGCTTATGGGATTGTTTATAAAGCTGTTTATATCTCTGTCATAATAAAAACGACGGCCATTTAAAAA
Source organism: Clostridia bacterium (assembly GCA_009930155.1). The sequence continues at coordinate 37,121 of RZYX01000008.1, forward strand.
AGAGTGTGCAGAAGCTCCCATGCCTAAATATTCTTCACAGTTCCAGTATTTTAAATTATGCCTACTCTCTCTCCCCTGATTTGCAAAATTTGATATTTCATATTGTGCAAAACCCGCATCCTCTAATTGCTCACAAGCATATAAATAAAGTGATGCTGTTTCATCTTCATCTGGCAAATTTAACTTATCCTTTATTTTATAAAAATGTGTGTTTTCCTCTATTTTTAATATATAAGCACTAATGTGTGTTGCACCTGACTTTGTGCAAAAATCTATTGATTGCTTAAGACTTTCTTGAGTTTGATTTGGCACACCGAGCATAAGGTCAAGTGAGATATTGTCAATACCCACTTTATGTGCTATTTTGATTGCACTTTGCACATCTTCTGGTTTAGCTTTTCTGCCAAGCGACTTACGCTCTTGTGGAACCGCAGATTGAAGCCCCATAGAAATACGATTAACTCCAGCATCAGCAAGCATTGGCAACAAACTCTGTAAATCGTTTGAGGGATTACACTCAACCGTTATTTCTGCACTATCATCAAAATTAAAACGATTTATTGCAGTTGTAATAATATCTGTCAAACTCTTTGGGTTAATACAAGATGGTGTGCCTCCACCTATATAGAGTGTGTCCGCTTTTATTTGTTGATGGTCATTTATGCACTTCATAACAGAATTTTTATAAACTGTTTCTAAATCATAGTCACAATTAACTGAATAAAAATCGCAATAGGGACATTTACCCTTGCAAAAAGGTATGTGAATATAAATACCTATGTTACTCATAACAACCACCACCTTAATTTATTAAGTATAATAAAAAATTTTCCTTGTTGTTCATTTCTTTGATCGCCAAAGAAACGAACCAAAGAAAAGCGACACGGGGGAAACCCTCTTAAACTTTTCAGTCGGTTTTCCCCCGTGACCCCCTTCCGATTGATTTCGAGTAAGTTATTTTTATATTTTAGTTTTATTAATGATAAGAAAAGAAACAATACAATAAAATAGAATTTATAAACATAAGCGAGTTCATTGTGAACTCGCTTAATTACTATGTGTTATTAATCATCGAGCTTAAGAACAGCCATAAACGCCTCTTGCGGTACTTCTACGCTACCAAATTGACGCATACGCTTTTTACCTTCTTTTTGCTTTTCAAGAAGCTTCTTCTTTCTGGTAATATCGCCGCCATAGCACTTTGCCAAAACATCCTTACGCATTGCTTTAACGGTCTCTCTAGCAACTACTTTGCCACCAATTGCAAGCTGAATTGGAACTTCAAACATCTGACGTGGAATGTGTTCCTTTAATTTTTCTGCTATTTTCCTTGCCCTAGAATATGCCTTTTCTGAATGAATTATAAATGAAAGAGCATCTATAACATCACCATTTAAAACAACATCAAGTTTAACAAGGTTTGAACGCTCATAACCTATAATTTCATAGTCAAACGAAGCATAACCTCTGGTACGAGATTTTAGCACATCAAAGAAATCATATATTATCTCATTAAGTGGCAACTCATAGTGAATATCTACCCTGTCACCTGACATATAAACCATATCCTTAAAGATACCTCGCCTATCTTGGCACAAATCCATAATAGCTCCCACATAATCAGTTGGAACATAAATGTGTGAATTTGTCATTGGTTCTTCACAATAATCTATTCTTGCAGGGTCTGGATAATTTGATGGATTATCAATTTGCTTTGTTTCGCCATCTGTCATATGAATTTTATAAATAACGCTTGGAATAGTTGTTACAAGGTCAAGATCATATTCACGCTCTAATCTTTCCTGAACTATTTCAAGGTGTAAAAGCCCCAAAAACCCACAACGAAATCCAAATCCAAGAGCACCTGATGTTTCAGGCTCAAAAGATAATGCTGCATCGTTAAGCTCTAATTTCCCAAGTGCTTCTTTTAAATTTTCATAGTCTGCTCCATCCGCAGGATAAACTCCGCAGAAAACCATTGGATTAACTTTTCTGTATCCTGGAAGCGCTTTTTCTGCAGGATTATTTACAAGCGTTATAGTGTCACCAACTCTTGCATCGCTTACTGTTTTTATAGATGCTGCAATATATCCAACCTCACCTGCTGTAAGCTTACCTGTAACTTCCATATTTGTTGCACGCATATAGCCAACCTCAACAACATTGAATTCAGCACCAGTTGCCATAAGACGCATTGTATCTCCCGCCTTAATAGTACCATCCATAATGCGTACATATACTATAACACCTTTATAAGTATCATAAACAGAGTCAAATACTAACGCACGAAGAGGTGCATTGTCATCTCCTTGTGGTGCAGGAATATCGTTTACTATTCTTTCAAGCACTTGTTCAATATTTTGCCCTGTCTTAGCGGAAACCCTTGGAGCATCCTTACAAGGCAAGCCTATTACTTCCTCAACCTCTGCACTAACCCTTTCAGGTTCTGCTGCTGGTAAGTCAATTTTATTGATAACAGGCACAATCTCCAAATCATGGTCAAGAGCCAAATAAGTGTTTGCAAGAGTTTGCGCCTCTATACCTTGTGATGCATCTATTATAAGAATTGCACCTTCACAAGCCGCAAGCGAACGAGAAACCTCATAGTTAAAGTCAACATGACCAGGAGTGTCTATTAAATTAAGAATATATTCTCTGCCGTCATCTGCTATATAGTTAAGCTTTACTGCGTGTGCCTTAATTGTTATTCCTCTTTCACGCTCAAGATCCATATTATCAAGAATCTGAGCGGTCATGTCCCTATGGGCAACAGATTGCGTACACTCAAGTAGCCTGTCCGCCAAAGTTGACTTGCCATGATCAATGTGTGCTATTATACTAAAATTTCTTATATTTTCCTTTGGTTTTGACAAAAAATCACCTCAAAAGCGATTACTTTAATTTTAAAAATATTACAGCATATTTTACCATAAATACAAGTTATACACAAGAAAATTATATTCTTTAAATATTGTAAAAATTATGATACAATTATTTCATTATATTATTAATTGGAGGAAATAAAAATGAAAAGAATTACATCTATTGCTATTGTTATTTGCGTCTTTGTTTGTGCACTTTCTGGATGCGGAAAAAGTATTTATTTTAATGGAAAATATGATTCTGATAATTTTGCCCTATGTTCTAGTCTTAAAGATGTTCGATTTTTGATTCCTGCTGACTATGACAACATGAAGCAACCAAATGAAGATGTTGAAAAAGCACTTGATGATATTTCAACTGATCAAGAGAAACTTGAATACCTAGAAAATCATGTTGCATATACAACCAATGGAATTGACTATCAACTTTTAAAGCCATCTGAATTTTATCTTTATGTTTTAGACCTTGAAGGTATTAAAAGCATAGAAGACTTTAACGATGTTACTACTTTGACCGAAACTTTTGGTATTGAAAGCTTTATCAAACTTGAAAACGCCTCTGTTAATGAAAACACCAGTTTGACAGTAAATAAATGCACAAGAGTTATTTTTAGTACTATTATTACTGACCTTACTATGAACATACAGTATTTAGGCTATATATCAATAATTGAAGATACCACTGAAAATAAAACTTATGCAATTGTAGTAGGCTATGGAGATGAAAATCATGACGACTCTGCAAAAGAAATTGCAGAAAATTTCTTTTTTGCAGAATAAAATTATAGATTTTTAAAATATAATTGTCATAATTTAATATTAACTATATTAAAACAGTCTATATTATCTTAAAAGACAATATAGGCTGTTTTGTCTTTGTACGATATTTACATAATATAATACATTTTTTTGAAATTTATGGTTTATTATTGACATGAGCCACGCCTTGTGTTAGCATTAAATTGTTTATAAATTATTTTTAAAATTAAAATAACTTTTCAAGCAAAAGGAGCGAGAAATATATGTCATTAATGAAAAATGAAAATCAAACAAAAATATTGTTAGAATCCGGTACTAACGAAATAGAAATCATGGAATTTACAATTTCAGGTGAAGTATTTGGAATCAATGTTGCAAAAGTAAAAGAAATCATGAGGGCCCGAAAAATTAAATGCATGCCTAACTCTCACGAAGTAGTTGAGGGTGTGTTTAAACCTAGAAATGAAATTATCACAGTAATAGATTTGGGGAAATATCTTAACCTACCCGAATTCAAAAAAGATGGGCACGATATTTTTATAATAACTCATTTTAACAATTTGAACTTCGCTTTTCATGTTGACACTGTTGTTGGAATTGACCGAATTTCATGGGAAGAAATAAAAAAACCTGACAAAGCTATTTATGGTGGAGATGAAGGTGTTGCCACTGGCATCGACGAATATCAAAAC
>RZYX01000216.1 GCA_009930155.1 Clostridia bacterium
CCACAACGCCCTGTTGGAATATTAAAGTTTATTTGATACCAATTATCAACAGTATTATCCAACATATTAAATACTTGGTTTACCTCATCATCTAACCTGGAGGCCTGCACCTTTTCAAGCCATCTGCTTATATAATCCTCTATCTCTCCCCAAGTATAACAGTAAGAAAATCGTTTGTTTTTTTTGGCAGTAATCCAATTTCTTTTTTCAAGTGGTGTTTTGGTATAATCAAATAGATTATTTACAAACTCTTTAAATGTTATATCCGGTATCATAGTAATATTATTTATACATTTCTTGCCAGGCTTTTGCCATCATTTGGGCGTGCTCCTCCTGCTTTACTTTTATATACTTTAAAAAACTCTTCTCTGTTTTGTGTCCGCTTATACTCATTATCATAAGGGTTGGTAATCCTCTTTTATACATATTTGTACAAAATGAACGCCTGCCTGTATGGCTACTTATAAGCTCATATTTGGGCTGTGTTATTGTTTGGAGCTTGCCCCCAATAGTCCTGGTAACTGCCTCTTTATTGTCAATTTTTGCCCTCCTGGCAACCTCTTTAATATATTCATTAAACCTTTGGTTTGTTATTGGAGCCGGTAACTTATATTCATATTTTTGCAATATCTCTGATACAACAGGGTGTAAAGGTATTGTTACTTTTGTGTTGGTCTTTTGTTGTCTAAATGTTATAAAGCCATCTTTAATATCTGTTTTACCAATCTTCTCTAAATCTGAAAATCTGCAACCTGTCCAAGCCAATAGTAAAAACCAATCTCTAACCCTGTCTAAATATGGTGTGCTTGTTAAATCGGCTTCCTTTAGTATGCTTAACTCCTCCTCTGTTATATATATAGTATCTACTTCCTCATTAAAAACATAAAATGCTGTGTAATCGGTTGAGGTGTTAAAGCCCAATTTGGTAGCCTCATTTAACATTAACTTTAATATCCTTATATGTTTACCAACACTATTTGCTGTAAAGCCCAAGCCCTGTAAATATTCAACAAAGGCATCATAAAATTTTTGGTCTAAATCTTTAAAAAGAAAATCTTTTTTCCTCTTGTGCTTTGCAAAATCGTTGAGGTGCTTTTGGGTTGCCTTATATTGTTGAACATTATTATTAACAAGCAAACGCCCTGTAACCTTATCTTTCCTGTTTGGTGCCTGCTCAACAAACATATTAACCCATTTTAAAAGGCTCTCCGGCTTCTCTTCTTGTAACGGCAAATTATTGCCTGGATATATAATTTTTGTAATCTCCTCATTTAGCCATTTACTTGTAATATCATCATAAGAGTTTAAAGGGTTAAGTATTGATAAAATTGCCTCCTTTATCTCTAATACTTGTTTATTAAACTCCAATCTCTTCTTTTTGTCAATATCAAAGGAGGCTCTTACTTGCTGTGCTTCTTTATCCCAATCCTTTGCCCTTATCTTTAAATTGCTTGTATAAGTTGCCTCAAATTCTTTGGCGTGCCTAATTCTAAATATTAAGCTCTTTAATTTTTTCTCTTCCTCTGCCCTGCTCTTGTTGCTAATTTTTATATATGCCCAAATTGTTGCCATTACTTTTTTTTGTTTGCATATCCAAATGTAATATTTTCCCCTCTTTTTCCCCTCTTTTTTGCAAATGTAATAAAAATAATGCAACACAGTTAAATATATTTATCAACTTATATAAGTTTTTATATACTTATTGCTCAATATTTTAAACCATATATATAGCTAAAAAACCTGTTGAAAGATATTGCCCAATTATCTATTTGGCGAGTCCCGTCCATACCGCAAAAAGCCGGAATCTAATGATTCCGGCTTTTTTCATTTGACACGTTCTGTTTTCACCTTGTTAATTTATCCGAGGGATGCGTCGTAGCAGGAAGCCTGTTGCGAGCAGGATCAGGCCCGAGCCAATCACACTCAAAGGGAGGGAGAGTGACATTACTATACAACCGGCCAAACCAAGCCATGGAATAAGTCTGCCGTATATATGCTCTTTGGCAGGTTGTTTGATTGCCGACAAATTGGTTATGCCGTAATACAACAATATGGTAAATGTCGCTGACCGTACCACAAACTCAAAAGAGCCCAGCAGGGTTACCGCCAATATAATAATTCCTGTAAAGAGGATCCAGAAGTGGAAGCAACTGATGGAAATAGCTTCCAAAACCAATTGCAACCACCCCGGCTGCCGAAAGTTTGCTAATCAGGAACATCCACCCGGCCGAAAAGCCCCATGCAGGCCCCATCAACCTGTAACCATACTCGTATGTACCACCCGATTGGGGATATACCGCAGCCAGCCGGGCAGAGCTCAAACCATTGAAAGAGGCAACCATACCTGCAATCAAAAGGCCGATCAGGAATGCCGGACCGGCAACACCTGCGGCAACTCCGGTCACAACAAAAATCCCGGCCCCGATAATTGCACCAAGCCCTACCCCAACGGCATCTCCAAGGCCCAGCACTCGTTTCAAAGA
>RZYX01000053.1 GCA_009930155.1 Clostridia bacterium
CTGATCTTTTGTTCCGTAATTTTCAATAAGTTTTGCAGCGGTTTTTTCCCCGACTCCAGGAACTCCCGGTATATTATCAGAAGTATCTCCCCATAATGCAAGAATATCAATTACTTTTGCCGGATGATCTATCCCAAATTTTTTATTTACCTCATCAATCCCAAGTATCTCGGCTGCGTTACCGGAGCGTGATGGTTTATACATAAATATATTTTCGTCAACAAGTTGAGCATAATCCTTATCGGGAGTCATCATGTAAACTGTTGATTCGGTTGATGCAAAAGTCTTGGCCAAAGTCCCAATAACATCATCAGCTTCGAAACCGGCAACTTCAATAACAGGTATATTATACGCATCGAGTATTTGTTTAATGTACGGGATGGATAATTTTATATCTTCTGGTGTTGCATCTCTGTTTGCCTTATAATCCTTATACATTTCATGACGAAAATTCGGACCCGAAGGATCAAATGCCACACCAACATGTGATGGCATTTCTTTCTTTAAAATTTCTTCAAGTGTGTTTACAAACCCAAAAATTGCAGAAGTATTTAATCCCTTCGAATTAACACGTGGGTTTTTGATAAATGCATAATACGATCTAAATATTAAAGCATAAGCATCTAAAAAAAATATTTTGTTCTTCATTTTATTATTGTTATTAAAATTATTATTGATAATTGTTCTTATCCATTAAATAAGTTTTGCCCAAAGGTAAAAAAAAAAATTGTTTTAATATTTTTCTCTAATAAGCATAACAATCACCGACCACAGGTTAGGTTTTGAATAATGTTTTACAAGGCACAACGTACAAAAGCCGTAAAAACTTGACATATTTTAACGCAAATTATTTCAATAACAGTGATTGGCAACAAATAACATTATGCTTAAAAAAATCAAACAAAGTTCTATTATATCAAATAAACATATTAATTTCGCAGCGTAAAACTAATATTATCTGAAAAGATGGACGAAAAATTATTTCAGGAATTTCCTCCAATCCCCACACAAGCCTGGGAGGAAATCATTCAAAAAGATCTTAAAGGTGCTGATTATGAAAAGAAACTGGTTTGGAAAACAAACGAAGGATTCTCTTTAAAGCCGTATTACCGAAGCGAAAACCTCGAAAATCTGGATTACTTAACAACTAATCCGGGCGAGTTTCCGTATGTTAGAGGAATTAATCTCGAAAACAAATGGGAAATTCGTCAGGACATAAAGGTTAATGATCCTGTTTCGACGAACCTGTTGGCTCATAAGCTAATTAAGGGAGGCGTAAGCTCTTTAGGTTTCGTTTTTAATAATGATATCGATTCTGCAGCTTTTGAGGCATTGATGAAAGGTATTAACCCCGAAAAAATTGCTATAAATTTTATTAGCAGTAAACTTACCGGAAAATATGTTTCAATGCTTGCCGATTATGCCCAAAAAAACGGGTTTGATTTGTCAAAAATTGCAGGCTGTAACGACTTCGACTCATTAGCCTATATGATGCTTAACGGTAATTCTTTTTGTGGAAACCAAAACTGTAAATGTGCCGAGTCGATGATGAAAGAGTTTGCTAATAATTTAAAATCATTTAGACTTGTTACTGTTAACGCTCGTCATTTTAAAAACGCCGGCAGCTCTTCTGTTCAGGAGCTAGCTTTCGCATTAGCAATGGGTGCAGAATATATTCGCAAATTTACTGATGAAGGTTTAAGCATTGATGAAATTGCACCAAAACTTCAGTTTAACTTTGCTGCCGGAACTAATTATTTTATCGAAATTGCTAAAATCCGTGCTGCACGTCTATTATGGGCGAAAATTATTGAAGCAAATAATCCTGCAAATATCGAATCTGCTAAGTTATTTATAAATACAGAAACATCATCGTGGAACAAAACTGTTTATGATCCTTATGTAAATATGTTGAGATCTACAACTGAAGCGATGTCTGCAATAATTGGCGGGACAAACTCATTAAATGTTAATCCATTTGATGCTGTTTTTGCTGAACCTACTGAGTTCTCTCTACGAATTGCGCGTAATACACAAATAATAATTAAGGAAGAAGCACATTTCGATAAAATCTCAGATCCCGGAGCAGGCTCTTATTATATCGAGACTCTTACCGATGCAATTGTCGAAAATGCATGGAAATTATTTATCGAAGTTGAGGATAAAGGCGGATTTACAGCCGCTCTAAAAAATGGGTTTATCCAATCAGAGATAGAAAAAATGGCTGAAAAGAGAAATAAAGATATTGAAACACGTCGTGAAATTCTATTAGGCACAAATCAGTATCCAAATTTTAATGAACCACGTACCGAAATCGAATTAAAAGATTTGCACACACCCAAAGGAGAACCTACGGTATGCAAACCCATTAAAATCTATCGTGGAGCCGAAGAATTCGAGAAACTACGTCTAAAAACCGATAAAAGTGGAAAACGTCCGTTAGCGTTTATGTTAACTATTGGAAATTTGAACTTTAGAAAAGCAAGAGCGCAGTTTGCTTGCAATTTCTTTGCTTGCGCCGGATTTGAAGTTTTTGACACCAACGGATTTAAAACAATTGAGGACGGGATTAAAGCTGCTCAACAAAAAAATGCCGACATCATTGTATTATGTAGCTCTGATGAGGAATACGAAACTCTTGCTGTCGAATTACAACAAAAAGCAGAGGGCACGGTTGTTGTTGTCGCAGGAAACCCTGCTTGTCGTCAGGATCTCGAATCTAAAGGGGTTGTTAACTTTATCCATGTCAAATCAAATGTTCTTGAAGAACTAAAGAACTATCAAAAACTTGTTGGCATTAACTAAAAAAACAGTAAAAATGAAACCAAATTATAAAGATATAAACATCAAATCGAAGCCTGCCGGTAGCCTTAGTGGCAAAGATTGGCAAGCAAAGAATAATATTACAAAAGATTGGTTAACTCCCGAACAAATTCCTGTAAAAAAAGCATATACTGCCGAAGACCTCGAGAATATGGAACATCTCGAATACGCTGCAGGATTGCCACCATTCTTTCGCGGACCTTACTCAACTATGTACGTTATGCGCCCGTGGACAATTCGTCAATATGCCGGATTCTCAACTGCCGAAGAGTCGAACGCATTTTACCGTCGTAATCTGGCTGCAGGACAAAAAGGATTATCTGTAGCGTTCGATCTGGCTACTCATAGAGGGTACGACTCAGATCATCCACGCGTTGTTGGTGATGTTGGTAAAGCCGGCGTTGCTGTTGACTCAGTTCTTGATATGAAAATTTTGTTCGACGAAATTCCACTAAATAAAATGTCGGTTTCCATGACAATGAATGGTGCTGTTTTACCAATTATGGCATTTTATATTGTTGCCGCTCTCGAACAAGGAGCAAAACTCGAAGAACTTGCAGGAACAATCCAAAACGATATCCTCAAAGAATTTATGGTGCGTAATACTTACATTTATCCACCCGAATTCTCAATGAAAATTATTGGTGATATTTTTGAATTTACTTCTCAAAAAATGCCAAAATTTAATTCAATCTCTATTTCAGGTTACCACATGCAGGAAGCCGGAGCTACAAATGATATCGAATTAGCTTATACTTTAGCCGATGGTCTCGAGTATTTGCGTACAGGTATTGCTGCCGGACTCGATATTGATGCTTTTGCACCTCGTTTGTCGTTTTTCTGGGCTATAGGGATGAACAACTTTATGGAAATTGCCAAAATGCGTGCTGCCAGATTGTTATGGGCAAAAATTGTAAAGAAATTTAATCCGAAAAACCCAAAATCTCTGGCTTTGCGTACCCATTGTCAAACTTCGGGATGGTCGCTTACCGAACAAGACCCATTTAATAATGTTGCGCGTACTTGTATCGAAGCAATGGGAGCAGCATTAGGACACACACAATCTTTACATACAAATGCTCTTGACGAAGCAATTGCTCTTCCTACAGATTTTTCTGCTCGTATCGCACGAAATACTCAGATATACATACAAGAAGAAACCAACGTTTGTAAGCAAGTCGATCCTTGGGCCGGTTCTTATTATGTTGAAACACTGACTCATGAAATTGCTCAAAGAGCTTGGAAACTAATCGAGGAGGTAGAAGAGCTAGGTGGTATGGCTAAAGCAATTGAATCTGGGATACCAAAAATGCGTATCGAAGAAGCAGCTGCAAGAGCACAAGCACGAATCGATAGCGGAGTTCAGACAATTGTTGGTACAAATAAATATCGTCTCGAAAAAGAAGACCCAATTGATATTTTAGATGTTGATAATTCAGCCGTTAGAGAGGCACAAATTAAGCGTTTACAAAAACTAAGAGCAGAAAGAAACGAAGAAGAATGTCAGGCTGCACTTGCTGCAATTACAAAATGTGCCGAAACAGGCAAAGGTAATTTGCTTGAGTTAGCGGTTGACGCAGCTCAAAAAAGAGCCAGTTTAGGGGAGATTTCTGATGCTTGCGAAAAAGTAGCAGGGAGGTATAAAGCTGTGATAAGATCTATTTCAGGAGTTTACTCCTCAGAATCGAAAAACGATCCCGATTTCGAAAAAGCACGGGAGTTATGCAAAGTATTTGCAGAAAAAGAAGGTCGCCAACCACGGATTATGGTTGCCAAAATGGGACAGGACGGACACGACCGCGGCGCAAAAGTCGTTGCAACAGGTTATGCCGACGTAGGATTTGATGTAGATATAGGACCTTTATTCCAAACACCCGAAGAAGCTGCAAAACAAGCAGTTGAAAATGATGTACATATTTTAGGCGTTTCATCATTAGCTGCCGGACATAAAACACTTGTTCCTTCGGTTATTGCGGAACTCGAAAAACTTGGTCGCGGAGACATTATGGTTATTGCCGGTGGCGTTATCCCTTCGCAAGACTATCAGTTTCTTTATGATGCAGGTGTTGCTGCTATCTTTGGACCCGGAACATCTGTGTCGAGAGCAGCCGTTAAAATTCTCGAAATACTGCTAGCAGAATAATTTACAAATAATTTATACTGATAAAACGCCTCAATTTTTTAGTTGGGGCGTTTTTTTATCTGGTATTTGAGAATAAAAAGATGTCACATCCAGGAGTAAAATACTCGGAGTGTCTTAACCCGCATTATTACTTCGTGAGGGCTTCGCCGTTCATGCGATTAGCTTTGTGTAGATACAAGGCGTCTAACTTTGCAGTCATACTCTTGTATTTACTCCCTTTGGTCGTGAGCTAAAGGTTCAATGAGTTAGCAACGCAGTAGATGCACAAAGATAATCGCATGAATAATGCGGGTTAACTTCTGTTTCGTTCATCTCGCGATTCTTTTCATATTTAGTCAATTGATTTACATCTTCAAAGTTTTTAGCGAGTACAAAAGTCCATCCACCACCACCTGATGGTAAAACCATATCGCCATTGCGATTACCCAAAAAGAGATAAATATCGAACTATGCTTTAGAAAATTAATAAAAGGTGATGATAGTTCCGTTTGAATGCAGAATACGAATTGTCAACAAGCTGATTATTTAATCTCATTATCACAAAAAAAAAGCTGCCCAAAAGTTAGTGGACAGCTTGTTTTTTTAGAATTATTTTACTTACTATTCAATAATAAGTTTTTGAACTAGAGTCTGTGTTTCGGTGATAATTCTTACAAAGTAAACTCCAGAAATAAGGTTAAGAGAAACTTCCTCAATGGTATCACCATTGGTATGGATGTTTTTGTTAACAATTATGCTTCCCTTAATGTCGTAAATTTGGTAATAAACTTCGCCATTAACATTGCCAAAGCTTATATTGAACATCCCGTTGTTTGGATTTGGATAGATACTTATTTCAGCAGTTTCGTTTGAATTAATGCTACTTGAAATATTAACAGTAATAATGAAATCGCAAAAATTAGAACATCCTGTACCTGGGTATGTATAAGTAATAGTGTAATCGCCGTTAGCAAGAGATGAAGGGTCGAAGCTATTTCCTGTTACTCCTGTTCCGCTGTAAATTCCACCAGTTGGTATGCCACCAGAAAGGGTTACAATGCTGTTTTCAGTAATAGTGAAGTTACCAGGACAAGTAACAACTGGAATATCTACAACTGTAACAGATATAATTAAATAAGGAAGATCTGTACATTCCCCAGCATCTGGAGTAAATGTATAATCTGTTTCACCGAGAGCTGTTGTTGTTATAGTAGCTGGAGACCATGTTCCTGTAATGTTGTTAACAGAAGTTGTTGGTAATGCACCTGGAGTCGAACCAAGACAATATTCTGTTTCAAAATCAAATGTAATAACCAAAGGATCATTTACAGTAACAATAGCTGTAACTTCAAGAGGAGTAGGTATTGTAGTTTGCTCAACGCCAGTAGGTAAAGCAAATGTGCCTGTAGCGTTGTAGGCATCAGAAGTATTTGCATCATAAGAGGCAATTGTCCATGTTAGGTCAACTATATATTCTACTCCATTTGTATCATTGATTTTCATTTGTGGTGCAAGAGCTGCCAAAGCAGTTGCCTCATTATCTCCTACACAAACATATACGTCATTAACATCAGAATCAACGTCGATTTCATTTATAGTGTTTTTTTCAAAAATACTAATATTGTCTATATACCAATAATCAATATCATAAGTATATCCAGAAAATACAAAAGCCAACTTAAAAACTTCTCCATCAACAAAAGAGCCTAAGTCAATATGCATTTCTTCTGAAGGAATCTCACTAGTTACATTGGTGATTTCCCATGCAGTATTCCAAGTTGCTCCGTCGTCAATAGTATAATCAAGTCTTAAGTCAAATGAGTTATCATAGTAATCAACATAGTGTAAGAATGACATTGCTAGATTCGAGTTTGATGTAGCATCAATTGTTGGAAGATATACTATAATATCGTCAGTTACTTCTGGATCCCAGTCTAACATTAATTCTGGAGATGAGCCGCCAGCATCTGAAGATGCTGAAACGGACCAATTGATATGGCTTTTGTCCCAGCAATCTGGGAGATTTCCAGCAGAGACTCCAGTAAAATCTTCCATAAATGGAATTGATAATGGATCACATATAATCTCTTCATAAATGTTAATATTATCAATAAACCAAGAATATTCGTCATTACCTCCGATAACTTCAAAAGCAAGTTGGAAAACTTCTCCATCAACGGCACTCAAGTCAATAAATAGTTCTTCTGCATCTATATTTGTGGTAATATTAGTTTCCTCCCAGGCGGTACTCCAATTTAGCCCGTAGTCAATAGTATAACTAACTTTTATATCACATGGATACGCCATTGCGGAAATCTTATGTAAGAATGTCATTGATACATTAGAATTTGTGGTAGCATCAATCATTGGAGAATATACTTGACTTTCAGATCCAAACCCTGTACTACAGAACACACTTAATTCAGGAATTGTGCCACCAGCATTTACATCTGGAGTAGCACCACATTCTATGTTACTTCTACTCCAGTAATCTGGAAGACTCCAATAAGCAACTCCAGTAAAATCTTCAGTAAATGGAAGTGTGAATGGTTCATAAATACTTATATTATCAATAGACCAAACAAGATCGTCGTTATATCCGCTAAGTACAAAAGCAAGTTGGAAAACTTCTCCAGCAGCAGCACTCAAGTCAATCAGTACTCCTTCTGGATCTAAATCTGTAGTATTATTAGCTTTTTCCCAGACAGTATTCCAAGTTACTCCATTGTCAATAGTATAATCAAGTCTTAAATCAAAATCATAAGTATTATAATAAACTTGATGTAAGAAGGTCATTGTTAGATTAGAATTTGTAGTAGCATCAATTGATGGAAGATATACTATATTTTCACCACTTATTGCAGGATCGCTAATTACTCTAATTTCGGGGCTTGTGCCACCAGCATTTGATGATCCATTAACACCAGAAGATGTGCTAAATTGATTCCAGCAATCTGGAAGTGTATAGAGAGGAACTCCAGTAAAATCTTCCGTAAACGGAATTGTGAATGGTTCACAAATGCTAATATTGTCAATATACCATTGAACATCATCAGCAGTAGCTCCGTTAAGAACAAAAGCAAGTTGAAAAATTTCACCCCCAACATAAGAACTTAAATCAATAAATACTGCTTCTGAATCTATGTCTGCAGTAATATTATTTTTTAGCCAAGCTATATGCCAAGTTGCTCCGTTGTCAATAGTATAGTCAAGTCTTAGGTCAAATGGGCTACTATTCATGAGAATATTATGTGCGAATATCATTCTTAAATCAGAATTTGTAGTCGCATCCATTTTTGGAAGATATACTTTTATTTCACCATTCATGCTTGGTTCGTGGTTTACCATTAATTCAGGACTTGTGCCACTAGCATTTGAAGTTGAGCTAACACCCGAATTTGCGTGACTTTGATCCCATCCTTCTGGAAGAACATTGGTAAGGTATCCAGTAAAATCTTCCATAAATGGCATTGTGAATGGTTCAGAAATACTAATATTGTCAATCTCCCAAACCAAATCATCATTATATCCGTTAAGTACAAAAGCAAGTTGGAAAATTTCTCCATCAACAGCACTTAAGTCTATAAATATTCCTTCTGGATCTACACTTGCAGTATTATTAGCTTTTTCCCAGACAGTATTCCAAGTTTCTCCATTGTCAATCGTATAATCAATTCTTAAATCAAAATCAGAAGTATTATAATAAACACGATGTGTGAATGACATTGTTAGATTAGAATTTGTAGTAGCATCAATTTTTGGAAGATAGACTATGTTTTCACCACTTATTGCTGGGTCGCTTACTACCAGTAATTGAGGACTTGTGCCACCAGCAGTTGCTTGTGGTGAAACAAAAGAAAATGTGTTACTTTGATTCCAGCCATATGGAAGCGTATAATTAGTAACTCCGGTAAAATCTTCAGTAAATGGAATTGTCTGTGTTTCATAAATGCTTATATTGTCAATTTTCCAAGAGTTGATATTGTTAGTATTTCCGTTAAATGCGAAAAAAAGTTGAAAAATTTCTCCATCAAGAAAACCTAAGTCAACAAATGTCATTTCAGCATCTATATCTTCTGTAATATTAATCTCTTGCCAAGCTAGATTCCAAGTTTCTCCATTATTAATAGTATAAGCAATTTGTATATCAAATGAACCACTATACCAATTGACATTGTTTAAGAAAGACATCGTTAGATTAGACTTTTCTGTAGCATCCATTTTAGGAAGATAGACTATGTTTTGACCATCTAATGCTGGAACCCAGTCGAATAGTAATTCTGGAGATGTGCCGTTTGCATCTGAACTTTCAGCAACACTCCAATTTGTATGGTTTTGATCCCAACACTCTGGAAGTTCTCCAGTAGTAATTCCAGTAAAGTTTTCCAGATACGGAATAGAGACTAGTTCACATTCATATTCATAAACAAGAACATCATCAATCATCCAAGCAAAATCACAGCCACTGCTTTGACTTAAAAATTTAAAGCGTACCCATACCATTGCTGCATTGCCAGCAACACTTGAAATATCTATGTCAATAATTTCGGGGTTTGTAGATTCGTCCTGTTGAACGTACTCGGCAAATACTTCAAAATCTGTCCAAGTACTTCCATCATTACTAACTTGTACGAAAACTCCATCTTCGTTATATCTTCTGTAGAAAGTTTCAAATTGAATATGAACATTTGCGTATGCTGAGCAACCAAAAGAGAAACTACTTAAATATGCATTTTGGTTACCACTACACAAGAAATCTGAATCAAATAAAGCAAAACCATTAGCAGCTGTTGTGGATTCAATCGGAAGCATATAACTAGAATTAGAAGGGCCAGTGGTACCAATTACCCAGTCGTCTGAGGTTCCTGTTTCATGGTGTATTATCCATTGATCAGGATCTGAAAAATCACTTGAAAAGATAGTTGTACCAACTGCTTTCGCTGATTTGGCAGATGTTTTGCTTGTGGTTGATTGCTCAAACTGTTTTATTGAGCTTAAAGAATTAGTTTTACTTTTTTTGTCAATTAGACTTTTTTGTCCAAAACTCATAAATGCAATTAAGACTGCAACTAGAATAAATGTAATTTTTTTCATTGATTGTAAATTTAAATTAGTAAAATGGTTTTATTAGTACATTTAAATTATGGTAACTAATCAGTGCCAAAAAGGCAAAATAATGTGATCGTTTCCATTTTTTTTAATTTTAAAACCGTCTATTTTTTAATATTCCTATGTTTATTTAATTTCTTGTGCTCCATAGCCTTGAATTGCTCCAAAAAGCTCGAATGTTTTTTCGTATGGATAGCGGTTGCCATACATCGAAGCCCTAACGGTTTCTGTACCTTGCATATTCATTCCTAATGCTGAGCGGAATGTATTTACAGATGAGTTTGGGTTAAAAGACGATGTTTGAGTACCAGTTATTCCAATAAAACCTTTAAGATAAGGAGTATCTATTGTTTTGCTTATTGCATTAACTTCTGTTTCGTTCATCTCGCGATTTTTCTCATATTTAGTCAATTGATTTACATCTTCAAAGTTTTTTGCGAGTACAAAAGTCCATCCGCCACCACCCGATGGTAAAACCATATCGCCATTGCGATTACCAAAAAAGAGATTATCCCATGCCGAAGTTACACGTTTAGCTTCTTTAGCTTTATCAGCGTCTGTATAAGAACGATCTAATGCACCAAAATTTGTACAGCCAAATATATTATTATAGACATCAGAGTCAATACCAGTCATATAGCGAAAACCATAACCCATATCTTCCATTATTTTTGTTCGGCACCATGTGAATAGTACGGTATTATTATGAAAGGCTATTGACGATGTATTAGGTTGTGCCAGACCACCACGTACTTCACACGCAGCCATGCGGTTTGCAACAAATACATTATTATATACGTCGAAATGTCCGCCTTTGCAAGCCATTTGAATTCCAAAATGATATCCGTTTAGGAACACACAGTTGCGAATTGTAATATTGCCTTCTGCTTCACCACTTATAAGCTGGAACGCACTTTTCATACCTTGAGGCTGAAGTACTGGATACCCTGATGGGGATTCATCCACACATACGATACGACCAGTTTCACATCCTGCAGGAGCACTGGCTGCGGCATTGTCATACGCTGGAGCAGCATACATATTAATTTGTCCACGGTCGAAAATAATTCCGTCTATAAGAACAACACCATTACGATTCCCCACTACACGAATATCCATCACACCTTGATTTCCAGAAGTTGGAATTTGTGCAATACTTGGACGCATTGTTGTGCGGAATTTTATAGGATCACGTTGCGAAAAATCATCAGAATAGCCTCCTACAATTGATAGATACTTATTTACTTTTACCCATCCTTGGTCTAGATAGCCAAGATAATTACCTGCTGCTAAACAAATAAGGGCTCCTTCGGGGGCATCGTCAATGGCTTTTTGTAAATCTTTTAATGGCGATGATTGACTACCGTCGTTACGATTACTACCGTTGTTTGCTGACACGTATAGAGTTTTTGTTCCTTTTGGGATTTCACCATTACTAACGGCTTTATTTCCCGAAGAGGCTCCGCCAGAAGTGACATTTGAAACACCTTGATCTAGTTTTGTCTCAACTTTATCCAAACCTTCGCGTGTTTCGCGCGCCGTTTTTTCATTTACTTTTTGTTCTACCTGCTGCTCAGTAGATTTTTTGATTTTACCACCGACTTTGTTTAGGTTAATTTGCGATTCTGCTGTAAAACTGAATGCAA
>RZYX01000217.1 GCA_009930155.1 Clostridia bacterium
GGGGAGGGGGGAAGGCTCTTCTGCGGTCTTTTATGGGTGACAAGACTGCTTTGAATACCTGCGGATCGATTTTTTATGATATTGCAAGGAATTACAGATACATTGATCAGCGGATTGTTAAACTCAATAATACCCTTCTTGGTACATTTTACAGGATTTTTTTTCTTGAATCATTTCTTTCCGGTGCAGCCGCATTGTATATGGATATTTTCCTGCTGAAAAGCTTTATTTTTAAACCGGGGGAGGGGGCACCTAAACTTTACCTGGAGATGTTTAAAGATTTACGCGCATCAAAGAGTGAATAGACTTAATTATACCTTGACAATTTATATCAGAGAAAACAGTAATGTTAAAGTTATTGTCAATGTTATCATTGTGAATGATTTTGACTATCTCTTGCTTTCTGCAAGTATAAATCAGACAGATTCATATTTTGACACGACCGACTCTAACCCACTAAACGTGGCAAAGGGCTCAAATATAAATGTGATTAGTGACCTTGTTAAAAAAGTGTATAGTTCTTTTTCTAATGCAAATTCAAATGGGCAAGAAGACTTCACATTAAGCACAATTTTAAACATTAACAACTATACCATTAATTATAAAGTCTTGTTTTACAACTCTGGAACAGGGGAATATCAAGATGTCACTGGAAACAGTGCTTATTACACAAAAGATGGACAAGCATTTATTTTCGAAACGGAAGGAAAATATAAAGTTCAAACAACTGTTTCGTTCGTTTCAAACACAAAAACATATGTTTTCACAAATGATGCGTGGGTATTCTATTTGAATGTGGTTGCACAGGCAACTGACATTTCTTTTGGTTCAAGCGAAATTGTGCTCAAAAGCACAGCAACAGCCACTGTAAGTTTGCTTCTTGAAAGCAAAAGTGCAATGGATATTGTGTTTAAAGTGATTGATGAAAACAATCAAGATAAAACTTATATGTTTGACATTCTTGTGACATCTGCTGAAAATGCAAAACCACAAGGAGACTTGAAGATAGCGTTTGGCTATCAAGTGCAGATTTCCTTGAAAGAGGAATTTAGAACTGTCACAGAAAAGGCAGAATACACAATTCTTGCATATGACGACCAAAAATGTTTAATTAACTATCCTGCAATTCTTGATGTTGTGATTGGACCTCAAAGTGTTGACGATGTGAGTCTTGTTCACTATGCTTTCACAAAGAAAACTTCAAAACTTGTGAACACTGTGAACACGGAAACATATGAAAGTCCAAACTATTCCTATTCATTCACAGAAGAGTCTTCAAGTTATATAATTTCAGGCAGTGAGGGGCTTGTTGTCATCGACCTTTATCCTTATTATGCAAACATTTCTTCAGTTGTGATCGAATCAGGTTTGGGCAACGTTGGCGAGGGAGTCAAGTTCGTTCAAATGGTTCAAATTGGTTCAAACACAAGCGACAAATATTATATTAATGGACCTGAAACTACTGCTTCCGCGAATGGTGGAATTTCTCTCAACCTCGTTTCTTATGTGCCAAGAGATGTGGCAACACTTAGCATAGGTGCAGATGGACAATCTACGATGATTTTGTCGGCAAGTAATATGAGTTACGCTTTTGGAAATGAGAGTGACAACCCAGAATGGGGCAGACTTTATGTTAAGACCATTGCTCCAAGCAGTTTGAGCAATGATTCAAGTTTTGTGATTAAAGTGACGATAACATACACCTCCATTGACAGTTCAAAAGATGTTACTCAAAGAGAATGGAAAGAAACAACAACTCTAACAGTGGAAAGTGTGCCAGGGCTTTCGCTTGAAGTGACGCATGACGGCGAGGAAAGAGAAATGATTGCCTATACAGGACAAGATTCCTCTGTAAAAGAAGACTATCTCACTTTGACACCTGTGCTTAATCTTGTTGGTCAGGAATTAAAAACAATCGCAGTTACTGTGGCTCGTGGAAACACTCAAATTGAAGATGCAAGCGAATATGTTACTGTGTCAAGCAATAATGACGGGACTTATTTGTTAAAGTTGGGTTCAAAAGCAGTCGTTGGAGATATCATTACCTTAAAACTTGTGGCAAATGTAAAATACGACAACTATACGATTGAAAAGAGTTTTATTGTCAGAGTCACAGTTGTTGAAGTCGTCATTAAAAGTGTTAAAATTCGAAATACCGATGTAAACAACAATGTAAAATTAACAATTGGGACAACTTCATCATTAAAAGTTGATGTGGAAGGCTATGGGCTTGAAAGCGCTTTAACAAACGCGGCAAATTCCATTGCAAGAAGTATGAGTGAAACTGGCTCTATACGTTATTGGTATGTGGGAATAAATGGCCATGAGAGTTTGACGAATATGGGGGTTGAAGACTATCTTCCTTTTGTCCTTCAATATAAAGAACTTGAAAGTGGAGAGTCAACTGTCAAGAGTGCCGAAGTGAATTCTCTTTGCTTGGGTGTGAGCAACACACAGGAAACT
>RZYX01000218.1 GCA_009930155.1 Clostridia bacterium
GATGCAGGATAATCCTTTAATACCACAACATCTAGCACAGATGATTGCAATGATTAAGAAACAGGAAATTTCTGGAAAACAAGCAAAAATTGTGTTTGAAGAAATGATGCAAGGAAAAGACCCTAAAAAAATAGTGGAAGAAAAAGGGATGAAACAGATGAGCGATACAGATGCTATTTTATCCATGGTAACACAAGTATTAGATGCTAATCCACAATCCATTGAAGATTATAAGAATGGGAAAGATCGAGCAGTTGGTTTCTTAGTTGGACAAGTGATGAAAATGAGTAAAGGGCAAGCAAATCCAGCGATGACAAACAAAATGATTGTGGAAGAATTAAAGAAAAGATAGTATTTTTATCTAAAATCTAGTATTATAATAGATAGGGAGTTGAAGTTATGGCAATAAAACCGT
Source organism: Clostridia bacterium (assembly GCA_009930155.1). The sequence goes on from RZYX01000218.1 coordinate 416, forward strand.
TTAGAAAACAAAGTGAACAGGAAACTGTAATCAAAAAAGAAGTAAAGAAAAATAAAAGACCGAATTGGATTTTGCGTGTTACTGTTGTCATTATTGCAGTACCTGTTATTATATTAGCGATTATTTTGTTGACTTCTATGGAAAAACAAGGGGAGCCTGTTGTTGGTAGTCGCTTTGATAAACAACTCAATCCAGCAATTAAGACAAGTGAAGTAGATAGCTTAAAAAAATCACTAACTTATGATAATGTGGATAAAGTAGAAGTGAATTTAATTAGTGCTACTTTGCGTATTAGTATTGATACAAACGATGGTTTAGACGCTGCATCAATTGAGGCAATCGCTAATGATGTTTATGCGAAAGTAAATGAATTACTTCCTGTAGAAACTTATTTTACTAATAGTGCAAAGGTAAAGATGTATGATTTAGAAATAAATGTATACAATTTAATTCCTGATGAAAAAAATGCTGGTGTTGCACAGATTTGGTGTGTAAAACATAAGAATGCATCGGAAGAAGAAATGGGAACAGATTGGCCTACAACAGCTAGAAATGAAGAAGTAACAAACCAAGTGAGAAGTGAAGCTCCTGCGGTAAGTGAAGGACAATAACAAAAGGGCGTTTGCCCTTTTTTTGAGTAAGGTTTGAGTGGAGGTATTATGAAGAAGAATGAGCGATTGATCGGCGTATGTGTGGATTATACACATGAGGGATTAGGTATTGTTAAAGCAAATGAGTTTACTTTCTTTGTTAAAAACGTCATTGTTGGTGAAGAAATAGCGTTTGTGATTACAAAATTAAATAAACGTTATGGCTATGGGAAATGTACAGAAATTTTAAAACCATCAAAAGCAAGAGTACAACCTTTTTGTGAATATTATGGAAAGTGTGGAGGTTGTCAGTTACAGCATATGAGTTATGAGGAACAGTTGCGTTTTAAAAAGCAATTAGTGCAAAATAATCTTCGCAATATTGGTGGATTAGAGGTAGAGGTATTAGACACATTAGCGAGTAAAGAGCTACAAGCTTATCGTAATAAAGCACAATTTCCAATGCGTTTAGATCATGGAAATGTCGCGATGGGGTTTTATCGTATCCATTCAAATGATATTATCGATATGAAAAGATGTGCCATTCAAAGTGATTTGATTAATGAAATCATGAATGCAACACGCAACTTTTTACAGGTGCATACGTTTGATGATGTGTTTCGCCATCTGTTAATTAAACATGCCTTTTATAGTGATGAAGTGATGGTTGTGTTCATTGCAAAACAAAGTGAAATCAAAGGTTTATCTTTACTTGTAGAATCTTTAGTGAATGCTTTTCCACAGATTAAAAGTGTGGTATTAAATGTAAATCAAAGAAAAGATAATGTTATCTTAGGGGATGAAGAACATCTTTTATATGGCAAAGAAACAATCGTTGATAGTCTTGATGATTTGCAATTTATGATTGTCTCTAAATCGTTTTATCAAGTAAATCCAATACAAACGAAAGTATTGTATGAAACAGCTTTATCGTTTGCGAATATCGATACGCAAGATAGAGTCATTGATTTATATTGTGGAGTAGGCACAATTTCACTGTTTTTAGCACGCAAAGCAAAACAAGTGATAGGGATTGAAATTGTTGATGCGGCGATTGCAAATGCCAAACAGAATGCAAAAATGAATGGTATTCATAATGTGGAGTTTGTTTGTAGTGATGCCGCTAGTTATGCGAACAAATTAGCGAAAGAGCAATGTGAAGTAGATGTTGTGGTAGTAGATCCACCTAGGAAAGGCTGTGATCAACTTACTTTAGATAGCATTTGTGTCATGAATCCAAAACGCATAGTATATGTTTCTTGCAACCCTGCCACTTTGGCGAGAGATTTAAAGTATTTAGTTGAACAAGGGTATGTGTGTTGTAAGGTACAACCATGCGATATGTTTCCAAATAGTTTTCATGTGGAGTGCGTGGTATTGATGTCAAATGTACAGAAGTAAATACGGAAAAAGGCTTGAAAACAAGACGTTTCCGAGAGTTGGGAGTTCTTTTCCGG
>RZYX01000219.1 GCA_009930155.1 Clostridia bacterium
TCTTTTACCTTTCACTTTGTCAATAATATTGCAACCACCTACAAATGGCTCTACATAGTATTGTTCTTCTGTTCGGTCTTTTAAGATAATCGGTAATAAATCTTTGGCAAACCTCGCCTTACTTCCCATATATTTCATACTCTAAAACTTTTTAAATTTTCTATTAGTTTTTTAATACGGTGTACTTCATAATATTATATCTGTCGGTAATGAGTTTAATATTTTAAATTACATATATCTGGTGTTAGCTACAAGGCTTAATTAGTTCTCTAAATTTGCCTGCGCTCCCATCACTTTCAGTTATCCAAGTATGAGTACTACCAGCCAAGTTGATTATTTTGCCCATTCTTTCTTACAGCTTCTACACTTATAATAAGTTAAATTGCTACTATCAACCACGTTTGCACTTTTGCAATCAGGACAAAACAACTGTTCGCTTCGCCCTACAACAGCACCTAAACTTAATGCTCGCTCTTCGTTTTCAAGAAAATCATTTGTGCATAAGCCTATTATTGCTTTTTCACGCTCTGTTAGGTTTTCTGGCTTTATACCGTACTCATCCTCTAATTTGTCAAATACTGTACATCTATTCATAATTTCGTTTTATTAATTCGCACTAAGTTTAGCTGCGGCACGTTATATAGAATACCTAAAATCACGGTACTTTGATAATACTTCCCATAGTTCTCTTACATGGGAAGCACTAACTACCATACCTTCACATTCTCCAGTTTCTTTGTTATATAAAGTGTCGTGCCAATGATGAATGCACGCTGCTTTGTCAAATACTTCACAAAAGGCACTCTCTATAACAACAGGTTTAACCAATAAAGGTTTCCTGCGTAATTTGTCTGTAATTCTTTTAATTAATTTCATCGTATTTTGATTTATTGTGTTTCAAATTAATTTCGTGGTAGGCACTTGCATACCATCATCGTTGTGTGTAATGCTATGTTACTACCATAACATCACGAACAACTCTAAATATCTTATCGGTTATGTAATAGTGAATCTTGCTATATTGTGCCTCTCTCATTAATTCTGACTTTTTTACGTGTAAGTAAGCGTTTGACTTAGGCATTATAACCATGACGTCTCTAACTCGCTTCAAATCATCTAAGAATTGCTGAGAGTTATATTCCTTGATTTTCTTTATACTCATTTTGTATTTTTTAGGTTAATAATATTATATCTGTCGATAATGCTTTTACTAAATTTCAGGATAACATCTCGGCTAAACAATCATTCAGAACCCCAATTAATGCGTTTAGGCTTTTTGCTTTATTAAATATAAAAACAAGCTCAGGTTGCATCTCATCGTATGAACTGAACCCAGTTTTTAATTTTACATCAATCTCTTTAGGCTCTGTCGTTTTTAAGGCAAGAACAACCTCACCATCAACCCCCTTTTTAGAACCTATCATTAAAACATCTCCAGTACCCATTTCTAGTATTGTTACGTTTTCTGTTTTTCCAAATGTTGCGTTTTTTATAATCATTTTGTTTTATTTTTGTCGATAATGGATTAATCTAATAATTTTTATCCGTTTTATTAAACGTTTAATTTTTTAAACGTTTAAAAATACTTATATTCATTGTTTCAAATTGGTAATGCTTTAGCTATTAATATATTAGCAACTAGACTGGTATATATCCAGTAGTTATGCACAAGTTTAAGAAAACAGCGTCCGTGCATTTATTCGCTGTTCTGCAATTTTGAAATAGTTTTCATCTTTCTCTATTCCGATAAAGTTTCGATTAAGATTTTTACAAGCTACTCCGGTGGTCCCTGATCCCATGCAAGGATCTAAAATGACCTCGCCAGGGAGCGTACAGTCCTCAATCAGTTCTTTCATAAGCCCCAAGTTTTTCTCTGTGGGGTGGAGTTTGTTCCTCCCGTTAGGATATCTAAACACCGTGTTCTTGCATCTAGCATTGAACGTTTTATGTCCACGCCTCTTGAACCACACAGCTAACTCCACTCCGCTTAGGTACACATACTGACCATTCATTGGGCTAGGGTTATTCTTTTCCCATACTATTGTGCGAGTAGTTCCACTTTTGCTAGCAAGATACCCGTATATGTCGCTGAATTGTTCCCTGCCACAAAAAATAATTATGTATCCACGTGACACTCGGTAGCACTCATCTAGGAAGGTGACGAGATCAAAAGTCATTTCGTCAGCTTTCCCCTTGTCTAGGGAGCGTAGCCCATTAGACTCTCTGTTAACAACATCGTAGGGGATATCGGTTAGGACCATATCCACACTCCCATCAGGTATCCCCTTCATAACCTCCAAGCAATCCCCACATCTAAGATCTATCATTCATACCATCCTTTCAAACCTCTCAAAATCGCACATACGGGCCTCCATGCCTAAAAAGGTCTACTTATACCTCTAAACCAAACTACATACCTTAGCGTTGATTCTAGGCGTATTGTTCGCAGTCTAACGCCC
>RZYX01000054.1 GCA_009930155.1 Clostridia bacterium
ACATAATATATTCACAAATGCTTTCGATAATACTTGTTAATTTTCTGACTTATTTTATAATATCTCTTGTTGGAAGAATACTTGTAGGTGTATTACCAATTATAAAACTTACTGTGATTGATGCAGTAATAGTAATTGTTTGGACCTATATTGTTTCAAAAATTTATGAACATCTCTTTCCACCAAGAAGATTGTTAATGATTTATAGCAACCACAATGCTACAAGTTTAATAAAAAAAATGAGCCAGCGTTCCGACAAATATCAGATTTGCGAAGCAATAAATATAGAAGAGGGCATGGAGGCTATAAAAGCCAGAATAGATAAATATGATGGTGCTATAATTTGTGATGTTCCAAGCCAAATTAGAAATGATATTTTAAAACATTGCTTTGAGATATCTAAAAGGACATATATAACACCAAAGATTTCAGATGTAATTATAAGAGGAGCGGATGAAATCAACTTGTTCGACACACCGATTCTTTTGTGTAGGAACAGAGGTCTTTCTATAGAGCAAAGATTCTTTAAAAGATTTTTTGATGTTTTGCTTTCACTTATTGCATTGATTATACTTTCACCATTTTTACTTCTTATTGCAATTGCTATTAAGCTTTATGATCATGGACCAGTATTTTTTACGCAGGAAAGAATTACAATTGATGGTCGAAAGTTTAAAATTTTCAAGTTTAGAAGTATGATTGTTGATGCAGAGAAGGATGGCCAATCAATCCCTGCAACAGATAATGACCCAAGGATTACTCCAGTTGGTAAGTTTATCAGAAAAATTAGATTTGATGAATTCCCACAGCTTATAAATATTATTAAGGGCGATATGTCCATAGTTGGACCAAGACCAGAAAGAACAGAACATGTGGAGGAATATATTAAGGACATGCCTGAATTTAAATATCGTACTAAGGTAAAGGCTGGTTTAACAGGGTATGCACAAGTTTATGGCAAGTATAATACCACTGCATATGACAAGTTAAAGCTTGATATGATGTATATTGAAAACTATTCAATTCGTATGGATTTTCAGCTTATTGTAATGACTATAAAAGTTCTCTTTATTAAAGATAGCACAGAAGGCTTTGAACAAGATATTTAGTATAAAACCCCTATTATTATGATAGGGGTTAATTTTTTTATGAGTAACAAAAACTCCCTTGTAAAGTACAAGGGAGTTTTATCTTTGAAAAATATTAATATTAAAGTGATTCTACAATAGATTTAGTATCTCTTGCTATTACAAGTTCTTCGTTTGTTGGAATAACATAAACAGATACAGCAGAATCATCAGCCGAGATTTTTCCGCCCTTACCTCGGATGAATTGGTCATTTGCATCATTATCAATTTTAATGCCAAGATAAGTTAGGTTTTCACAAACGATTTTTCTCAAATCTGTTGCATTTTCTCCAATACCACCAGTGAACACAATTGCTTCAACACCGTCCATAGCTGCAGTATAAGAACCGATAAGCTTGCGAATTTGATAGTGCATAATTTTACGGGAAAGAATAGCACGCTCGTTGCCTTTTTCGCAGGCAGCTGTAATGTCACGCTCGTCGCTTGAAACACCAGAAATACCGAGAACGCCAGATTTCTTATTAAGCACTTCACAGGTTTCGTTTGGAGTCCAGCCCTCTTTAATCTGTAAGTATGTAATAACAGAAGGGTCAACAGCACCACAGCGTGTACCCATAATAAAACCATCAAGAGGAGTAAGACCCATGCTTGTGTCTATTACTTCGCCATCTTTAATAGCAGTTATTGAAGAGCCATTGCCAAGGTGGCATGTAATCATTTTGATATCTTTAAGTTCTTTGCCCATAAGATTTGCACAGTTTGCACTAACAAATCTGTGGGAAGAACCGTGGAAACCATAGCGTCTTATTTTGTATTTTTCATAGTATTCATAAGGAATAGGGAACATATATGCCTCGGGTGGCATTGTGCTATGAAAAGCATTGTCAAAAACAACAACTTGTGGCTTTTTATCTCCAAAAGCTTCTCTGCAACCGCTAATGCCTTGTAAGTGAGCGGCGTTGTGAAGTGGAGCAAGGTCGCAAAGTTTTTCAATTCCTTTTTCAACTTCGGGTGTTACAAGAACACTGTGTTTAAAGGTTGAACCACCTTGAACTACACGGTGACCAACAGCTGCAATTTCGTCAAGACTGTCTATAACTTTGCATTCGCCTTGAATAAGTGCATTTTTAACCTCAATAAAAGCGAGGGTATGGTTTGGTAGCTCAATATCATAAGAAAAACTGCGTCCATCATTTGTGTTTCCTTCAATATGTCCACCAATTCCTATACGCTCGCACAGACCTTTTGCAATTACAGACTCATCGTTCATATCAAGAAGTTGATATTTAAGCGATGAGCTACCTGCGTTGATAACTAGAATCTTCATTTAAAAAAATACCTCCAAAAATGTGAAATAGCTTTGTCTTGAAACTGGTGACAAACTAATATATAATGAAATTGACCTAGACAATTATACATTATAATAAAAGTCAATTCAACATGAAAAATCACTAAATATAGCATAATAAAAGTAGTATATTTGGAAAGAGGCGTTTTTTTGTCGATACACGGGATAATTGCAGAGTATAATCCTTTTCACAAAGGGCACGAATATATGATAAATCAATGTAAGGAGCAGGGAGCATCTCATGTGGTTGTTGCTATGAGTGGTAATTTTGTTCAGCGTGGTGAGCCAGCAATAATGGACAAGTGGTCAAGAACTAAAATGGCTCTGCTTTCTGGTGCAGATTTGGTTGTCGAAATTCCGCTTGCTTGGTCCCTCTCATCGGCAGAAGGATTTGCAAGAGGCGGTGTCCAGATTTTAAATGCACTTGGCTGTGTGGATTATTTAAGCTTTGGTAGTGAAAGTGCCGATTTGCCTGCAATTCAAGAACTTGCAAAGGTTGCGGTGATGCCAGAAACCATTGAAAATACAAAAAAATATCTTGAATTCAAAATGAACTATCCTTCAGCAAGGCAAAAGGCAATTGCCCAGGCTTGTGGAGAACACACGGCACAGCTTCTAGAAAATGCTAACGATATTTTGGGAGTGGAATACATTAAAGCACTTAATGCAATTTCTTCAAAAATCATTCCAAACCCAATTAAAAGAGTTGGAGTAGGTCATGACTCGCAAAAACAAGATGAGAACTATTTAAGCGCATCACAAATCAGAAAACAGCTTGCTAATGGTGATCTAAGCTTTTTGGATTTTGTGCCATACGAAGTATCAGAAATAATAAAGGCACAGCTAGAAATAGGCAGAGCACCAGTTAATATAAAAGGGTTTGAAAAATCAATTTTATCAAAACTTCGAGTTATGGATGCACCGGATATTAAGTGTGCACCAGATATTTCAGAAGGGCTTGAAAATCGAATAGCGAAGTGCGTGAAAACTTCCACAACAATTGATGAACTGTATGATAGTATAAAAACAAAACGCTATACTCATTCAAGGATAAGGCGTATAATTATGTCATCGTTTTTAGATTTAAAGGTGAGTGACAGTAAAAGTACACCTCCTTATATAAGAGTGCTAGGCTTTAATGAAAAAGGTAGGGAACTTTTAAAGCAAGCTAAAAAAACGGCAACCTTGCCGATAATTATGAAATCTTCGCAAATAAAAAGCCTTAATGAATATGCACAAAAGACCTTTAAACTAGAATGTGCATCAACGGATATATACACTCTTGCAATGCCCAAACCACTTCCATGTGGAATGGAAATGACAGAAAATGTTGTGAGAATATAGGCACAGTAACATTAAAAATGGATGTAGAGGTAAAGTCTCTACATCCATTTTATATTTTGTAATTATCTATGCTAATTTGTTTGAAAAATTAAACAAAAATTCCTATGCAATGCTCATCATCAAAGCCTGTTATTTTAACATTCATAAATTGACCGTGCAAATCGTTTGCATATGCCGCTTTAACAGGAGTGTAATTTTTTGTGTATCCATAAACAAATCCGTCACTGTGTGTTTCACATAGCACTTCAACAGTTTTGCCAATCTGTGATTTGAAAAATGTTTTGCGAATTTCTTCCCCTGTTTCAATCATCTTTTGGCATCGCTCGGATTTAACTGTTTTGGTAATCTGTGAAGTTATATCGGCAGCCTTTGTTCCTTTTCGCATCGAATATGGGAAAACATGTATTTTTTCAAATTCAACTTTTTTAGCAAATTTTATAGACTCCTCAAAATCTTCATCAGTTTCCAGTGCAAAACCAACCATAATGTCGGTTGTAATAGTAGTTTCATAAAAACTACTTCTAAGTTTTTGGCAAAGCTCATAGTATTCTTCAGAGGTGTAATGTCTGTTCATTCTTTTAAGCGTTGCATCGCAACCACTTTGTAGTGAAATATGAAAAGATGGACAAAATTTATTAAGCCCTGAAAGACGCTCAATAACTTCATCTGTTATATGGTTAGGTTCAAGAGAACCTAAACGCACACGCTTGAACGAATCAAATGAGCAGGCGAGTTCAACAGCATCACAAATTGATAAGCCATTATCCATGCCATAGCATGAAAGATTGATTCCAACCAAAACAACTTCTTTATATCCATGCTCTGCAAGCTGTTTAAATTCTGCTCTTAAATCCTCAAGCGGTTTTGAGCGTGAACGCCCGCGTGAAGTTGGAATAATACAATAAGAGCAAAAGTTGTTGCAACCATCCTGAATTTTTACAAATGCTCTTGTTCGCTCATCAAAAGAAGATATGCTGAGCTTGTCAAACTTGTCACCACTTTGATGCTCAATAATAGAAACAACACGCTCATGATTTTTAGAGTATTCATCTAAAAGATTTAAAAGTTTGTCGTTATTACGGTTGCCCAAAACAATATCAGCACTAAACAAATCAATTGATTGCTGAGGGTATGCTTGTGGCATACAGCCTGTTAAAACAACAATGGCGTTTGGATTGTTTCGTTTTAATCGGCGAACAGCTTGCCGTGTTTTTTGGTCACTTGAAGAGGTTACAGTACAAGAGTTTACAACACATATGTCCGCTTCTTTTGAATCAGTGCAAATGCTGTAGCCAGCTTCTTTTAGTTTTTCGCTCATAGCTTGTGTTTCATATTGGTTAACTTTGCAACCAAGTGTATAAAAATAAACATTCATAAAATTTATGCTCCACAAAATTTAATATAATAACTTTAAATATTATATGATATTTAAAACAAAACTTCAATCGGAATAATTTATCTGAACATGCCATAAGTATAAGAGGGGGTGCACTGTATGAAAATAGTAACAAAAGCTTTATCAACAATTTTATCGGTAATAATGCTTATAAGTGTTGCAACTTTTTATGTTTCTGCAGCTGAAATGCCAGTAGAGGTAAAGGCGAAGGCGGCAGTGCTTATGGATTGTTCAACGGGCAAGGTGCTTATGGGGATGAACGAGAATGAAAAGTTGTATCCTGCATCAGTCACAAAAATAATGAGTATGTTACTTGTAACAGAGGCAATAGATAGCGGCAAAATAGCCCTATCTGATACAATAACAGCAAGCCCTGATGCAGCATCAAAGGGCGGCTCTCAAATATGGCTCAAAGAGGGCGAAACGATGACGGTTGATGATTTGCTAAAGGCAACGGCAATCGGAAGTGCCAATGATGCTTGCACAGCACTGGCAGAACATATAGCGGGCAGTGAGGCTGGATTTGTTGTTATGATGAATGAGCGTGCACAAGAACTGGGCATGGCGAACACATATTTTGAAAATTGCACAGGTCTTGATGATGCAACAACACAACACATGACAACCGCATATGATATTGCTTTAATGTCTAAAGAGCTTATTAATCATGAACGCATAACAAATTATACAACAGTTTGGATGGATACATTGCGTGGCGGTGCTACAGAGCTTGTAAATACAAATAAGCTTATTAGATTTTATCCGGGCGCAACAGGGCTTAAAACAGGAACAACAAGCAAAGCAGGCAGTTGTCTTTCTGCTACAGCAAAAAAAGGAGATACACATCTTGTTGCAGTTGTTTTGGGCGCAGAAAATAGCGCAGACAGGTTTGAGGGAGCAAAAGCAATGCTCAACTGGGGTTTTGCGAACTATACAACAATTAAGCCACAGATAGACCCAAGTCTTATTACAAATGTAAATATATTGCATGGTACACAAAAATTAATAATGCCAAAGATACCAGAAGCTGTAAATGTATTGGTGAAAAGCAGTAAGAAGAATGAGATAAAGCAAAAAGTAAATCTTGCGATAGATGTGCAGGCGCCTATTGAGAAGGGGCAGGTTCTTGGTACTGTTGAATTTTTGGTAGATGGGGAGAAAATAGCACAATACAATCTTACCGCAGATTACAGTGTAGAGCGTTTATCATTTGGTGATGCACTTAAAACTTTAATAAGTAGTTTAGGAAAAAAATAGATTGTTAAAAATGGCCTATAACATAAATATACAATTAAATAATAAAAAGTTAAAAAGAGTTGTCATGTTTGACAGCTCTTTGTTATGCTGTTTAGAAGATTGATGGGAAAATATTAATAATTTGTGAATAATAGCAAAATTTTCTTGTGATTTTTCTACACCCGACATTATTGCTTATTAGGTTCTATAATAGTACAATATCTGTGCATTTGTATTTGAGTGTTTATAATGGGCTATTGTTTTTAATAAACTTTTAAATTTTGGAGGAATAATTTTAATGAAATTCAAGACAAACTATCCTTATGTAATGGTTCATGGAATGTTAGGCTTTGGAAAGGGCGTAATGCTTAACGATATTTTGCTTCCTTATTGGGGTATGCTTGCAGGCGACTTGATGACTTACCTTAAAGGAGAAGGATTTGAGACTTATAATCCCGGAGTAGGCCCAGTGTCAAGTGCTTGGGATAGAGCTTGCGAGCTTTATGCTCAGCTTGTGGGAGGCACAGTTGACTATGGTAAAGCACATTCGGAAAAGTATGGGCATAAGCGTTTTGGAAGAACATATGATAAGCCGTTGTTTGAAGGTTGGGGTTCGGAAAAGAAAGTAAATCTTCTTGGACACAGCCACGGAAGTGCAACAATTCGTTTAATGGCTACTCTTATGGCACAGGGCAGTCAAGAGGAAATGGAAGTTACGCATTGGGATGACACTTCGCCTCTCTTTACAGGCGGTAAGGCTGATTGGATTTATAGTATAACTTCTATGGCGGGTGTTCATCAGGGATCAACTCTTTTATATTCAATGAAGGGTACTTTTGATGCTGTTGAAAAGTTCACAACATATTATGCTAATCTTTCTGGGGGCAGTCTTGCAAAGTTTTGGGACTTTCAAATGGAGCATTGGGACCTTAATGGATTTGAGAATGGACATAGCACAAAGCTTCCAATAAACAAAGAGCGTCAGCGTGCAATGATTGAAAGTAAAGATAGTGTCTATTATGACGTTACACTTCAGGGCGCAAATGAAGTTAATGAAAAAATTAAGTGTCTTGAAGATACTTATTATTTCTCTTTGCCATGTCGAAAGACAGATCAGAAACTTTTTACACAAAAGCGTAAAGAAACGCCAATGCTAACAATGCACTTGTTCTTTAGAAGTTTTTCAAGGTCAATGGGTAAGTATAGCGAGAATACATTTAATGATATACATATTGATGAAAGATGGCTTCAAAACGATGGTTGTGTACCAACATTTTCATCTAGACATCCTTTTAATGAACCAACAATAGATTTATATGATGCAAAAGGAGAAATCAAAAAAGGAATTTGGCATGTTTATGATGATACAATAATGGATCATCTTCAGATTGTAGGCGGTTTCTTGCCTCCAACAAGCAAAGTAAAAATACGCAGGCTTTACAGAGATCATCTTCGTATGATTAATCAACTTTAATAATTGAATTAGCGTTTAGGCGGTAGTAAATAGTTTTTTCTATTTACTACCGCCTAAAAAATTAATATAACAATGATTTTAATATACATGAAGCTAGTAAAAGAGTAATGATTTTTTTAATTATGAGTATATGGTTTGGAGCTACGGAAAGTTGTGTGGGAAAGAAATTATTTTTGAAGGACAAGCTGTTTAAATATTCACATTGAATAGCTTTTAAAAACAACAATAAAAAGATATAACTGAAATTATGCTTATAAATTCTTTGCAGATTCATAAAATAAAAAGTGCATAATAAGACAAAATTTGCAAGAAATTATTTGACACTTGCAAATTTACAGGTATTTTAATTATTACAAATTAATAATAATTTTAAAAAATCCTTGCTGTACAGTATAAAATATGTTAAAATCTTATTCAAATCTTATTATGTAATGGGTAAGATTATAAAAATTTACAGATTATGGTGAGGCAATGATTGCAATAATTGACTATGGTGCAGGAAATTTACATAGCGTAAAGAATGCATTGGATTTTCTCGGAGCGCAAAGTGTTATAACTAACATTGAGGCAGAAATTCAGAGTGCCGATGGAGTTATTTTACCTGGGGTTGGTTCTTTTGGAGATGCTATGCAGTCAATGCAAAAAAGTGGTCTTGCAGATGTTGTAAAAAATGTAGCTACAAGTGGCAAACCGTTTCTTGGCATATGTTTAGGGCTTCAGCTTTTGTTTGAAGGCTCGCAAGAATCGCCAGATGTTAAAGGGCTTGGAGTTTTATCGGGTAAGATTTTAAAAATCCCTAATAAAGACGGTTTGAAAGTTCCGCACATGGGCTGGAATTCACTTGAAATAACACAGCATAATGGAATATTTTCAAATATTGAGTCTAATCCATATGTTTATTTTGTTCATTCTTATTATTTGCAGGTGGAAAACGAAAGTGATGTTGCCGCAAATACACAGTATGGAGTTCTTATAAATTCAGCAGTTCAGAAGGGCAATCTTTGTGCTGTTCAGTTTCATCCAGAAAAAAGTGGCGAAATAGGGCTTAAAATGCTTTCTAACTTTATAAATATGTGCAGGGAGGGTAGCTAAATGCATGCAAAGAGAATTATACCTTGCCTTGATGTGAAGGACGGCAGAGTGGTAAAAGGCATAAGCTTTGTTAACTTGCGTGATGCAGGTGACCCTGTAGAATGTGCAATAGCTTACAATGAAAAAGGAGCAGACGAACTTGTACTGCTTGACATAACTGCAACACATGATGGTAGAGGTACAATGATAGATATAGTAACAAAAGTTGCAAATTCGATTTTTATTCCATTCACAGTAGGTGGAGGAATTTCTAGTGTAGATGATTTTACACAAATTTTAAGAGCTGGTGCAGATAAAGTTTCGGTTAACTCTGCGGCGGTGCGTAATCCACAGCTCATAAATGATGCTGCAAAAAAGTTTGGTAGTCAGTGTGTTGTGTGTGCTATAGATGCAAAGAGAAATGATGCAGGCTGGGAAGTTTATCTTAACGGTGGCAGAATACCAACAGGCATTGACGCTGTAAAGTGGGCACAAGAGGCATACCAAAGGGGAGCGGGCGAAATATTGCTTACCAGTATGGACTGCGATGGACAGAAGAATGGATATGATTTAGAACTTACTAAGGCAGTTTCACAAAGCGTTGGAATACCTGTTATAGCTTCAGGTGGGGCAGGTACACTTGAGCATTTTTACGATGCATTAACTCTTGGAAGTGCGGATGCTGTTTTAGCTGCATCATTGTTTCATTTTAATGAAATACCGATAGCACAGCTAAAGCAATATCTTACACAGCGTGGGTTATCAGTAAGAAAATAGATAAGCAATTTGTTTTTTATATATAGGAGGAATAGATATGAATGAGAGTAATGGCAATATAAACTTTTCAGAAATAACACCAGAAATAAATGTTTTAACAGAGCTTTGTCTTAAAAACAGCTCTATTGATCCAGAACTTTATCCAAAGTACGATGTAAAGAGAGGCCTGCGTGATGTTAACGGAAAAGGCGTTCTTACAGGACTTACAGAAATTTCAGAAATTATCTCAAGTAAAAATGTAGATGGTCAAAGCGTTCCGTGCGATGGCAAGCTTTTTTACAGAGGATATGATGTAGAGGATATTATAGCGGGTTCATCTGCAAGTGGTCATTTTGCATTTGAAGAGTCAACCTATTTGCTTTTGTTTGGCAAATTGCCTACAAGTCAGGAACTAGGGGAGTTTGAAAATCTTCTTTCAAAATATAGACAACTTCCAACTAGTTTTGTTCGTGATATTATTATGAAGGCACCAAGCAGAGATATGATGAATGCACTTGCAAGAAGTGTTCTTACTTTGTATTCTTATGATGAGAATGCAGATGATACAACTTTGCCAAATGTTCTTCGTCAGTGTATACAACTCATTGCATTGTTTCCACTTATTTCAGTTTACAGTTTTCAAACATACAAATATTATCATGATGGAGATAGCCTGTTTATCCATGCACCACGAGCAGATTATTCCACAGCCGAAAATATACTTCATATGTTGCGTGCAGACAGCAAGTTTACAGACCTTGAGGCAAGAGTTCTTGATATGGCTTTGGTGCTTCATGCAGAGCACGGTGGAGGTAACAACTCAAGCTTTACAACTCATGTTGTAACATCATCAGGAACAGATACATATTCAGCAATTGCTGCTGCTCTTGGGTCACTTAAAGGTCCAAAGCACGGTGGTGCAAACATTAAGGTTATTCAGATGTTTGAGGATATGAAGAAAAATGTAAGCAATTGGGAAGATGATAAAGAAGTTTCAGCTTATCTTCAGTCATTGCTTGCAAAAGAATCTTTTGATAAAAAAGGACTTATATATGGTATTGGTCATGCTATATATTCCGTTTCAGATCCTCGTGCAAAGATGTTCCGAGGCTTTGTAGAAAATCTTTCAAAAGAAAAGGGTCTTGAAAGCGAATTTGCTTTTTACTCCAGAGTTGAAAGATTAGCACCAGAAATTATTGCGGGAAATCGTAAAATGTTTAAGGGTGTTAGTGCGAATGTAGATTTCTTTAGTGGATTTGCTTATTCTATGCTTGGGCTTCCAAGTGAACTCTTTACACCTATTTTTGCAATGGCTCGTATATCTGGTTGGAGTGCGCATAGAATGGAAGAGCTTATAAACGCTGGTAAGATTATTCGTCCTGCATACATGAGTGTTTCAGAGCAGAGAGAATATATTCCGTTTGACCAAAGAAAATAACAGAATTAACACAGTTATCGTGAAGAGGCACCCCTACTGTAGATGTTTTAATTCTACAGCATGAGGTGCTATTTCAATAGTTGTAACATGTTTCACATCGAAAAAAATAATATTTATGTTCGTATATACAGATAAACCTATTGAGAGAGGTGCAGAAATGAACACTGAAAAGAAGCAAAGAGTAATGTTTATTGCTTTTGCATTTATATGGTCTTTTGTTTTTTGGGTTTTAAGCATAATACTTGCCACAAAAGGTAATGTTGAGCTTCTACAAAATGCAGATTTGTTAAAAGCTATTCTAAAAGGTACATTAGGTAGTGAACTTAGAACAATTACAATACTTAGTACCTTGGCTGGATATGGCCCTGCGGTAGCAACAATTTTTATTATAATTGTATGTCCTAAAACAAGAAACTATTTTAAAAATAAGTTTAAGCTAAACACATCATTTAAGTATTCATTACAGATACTTGGACTATTTATAGTAATAAGTACTGTGCCTGCC
>RZYX01000220.1 GCA_009930155.1 Clostridia bacterium
CTTCCGATTTATTTGGAGCGTAGTAAGCCAACATCAGGTTTGAAAAAAAACTAAATAGAAAAGCTAAAATAGGCTGAATAGGATTTGCTTTAGGGTTCTCTTCAAAATATTTTATTATTTTGTTTGCCTTAAGTACATCTTTCTCGATAAGCGCATTTTTTAACTCAAAGAGATTGTAATCTTTGCTAATTCCTACATTGCGTTCTACTTGCTCTGGAGTAATACGTTTTTGGTTGGATGGCAAAGTGATGATTAGTTTATCCAATTCACTAGTCAGTCTACTTAAATCTCCTCCTACGCAATCTGCCAACATGGCAGTTGCTTTAGGCTCCATATCAAATCCTTTGCGTTTTATATACGATGCAATAAAACCTGGGAGCTGTGCTTCTTTTAGTTTCTTTGATTCGAATAAAACACCTAATTTAGCTATTTGACTAGGAAGTTTTTTTCTTTTATCCAGCGATTTATATTTATAACAAATCACCAATATAGTCGACGATAAAGGCCTTTCCAGATAAAACGATAATTCATCTATATTTTCGATGAGCTGAGCTTCTTTAACAATGATAACCTGATACTCAGACATCATAGGATAGCGCTTTGCTGCATTAATAACCGTTGCAATATCTACATCCGCACCATAAACCACCGTAAGGTTAAATTCTTTTTCTGTCTCGCTGAGTACATGCTCCTCAATATAATCGGAAATTAAGTCGATATAATAAGGCTCATCTCCCATTAAGCAATAGATGGGGTGATATTGCTTCGATTTTAGTTCTTTAAGAACATCGTCACAAGTCGTAAGTTCCTGTTTAGCCATTTTCTAAATTTACCAATCAAATTTCAGATGTTTCACTGTTTTCTTTGCTTCGACAATCATTCGAAGAGATGAAATACCAATTTCGAGATGTTCTTTTACATAGTTTCTAGTAACGACATTATCGCTTTTATCAGTTTTCACGCCTTCTGGAGTCATCGGTTGATCTGATACCAAAAGCAAAGCGCCTGTAGGAATATGATTAGCAAAGCCACAGCTAAATAAAGTAGCTGTTTCCATGTCTACTGCCATAGCGCGAGTTTTTTGAAGGTATTGTTTAAAATCCTCATCATGTTCCCAGATCCGACGGTTGGTGGTATAAACAGTTCCAGTCCAGTAGTCGCGAGCGTGGTCACGAATAGCCGAAGAAACGGCACGTTGCAGCATAAATGCCGGTAGTGCTGGTACTTCAGGTGGGAAATAATCATTCGATGTACCTTCTCCACGGATGGCTGCGATAGGTAAAATTAAATCTCCAAGATGATTTTTCTTATCGATACCTCCACATTTGCCCAAAAACAAGCAAGCTTTAGGTTTTATAGCACCAAGCAAGTCCATAATAATTGCAGCATTAGGGCTACCCATACCGAAGTTGATAATTGTAATACCTTCGGCACTGGCAGAAATCATATTTGCATCTCTACCTACAACAGGTACATTAAAGTGTTCAGCAAACAATTCCACATAGTTGTTGAAGTTAGTTAGCAGGATATACTCTCCAAAGTCTTCCAATTGACGTTTCGTGTAACGCGGCAACCAATTAGATACGATTTCTTCTTTTGTTTTCATAATTATCTATTAAATTTGTGTTTCCATATCAAGGAAACGATTATTTAACTTACAAAAATAACAAATGTTATCATTAAACCTACCAAAATTCGATACTAAAATCAGTATTCAAGAGGGAAAAAGTGTGATATTCGATGGTGTACGCAAACGTTATGTTGCTTTGACACCCGAAGAATGGGTCCGACAACACTTTGTTAATTTTTTAATTACCTATAAAGGTTACCCTTCGGGGTTAATGGCCAATGAGGTTTTGATAAAACTTCATGGTACATCAAAACGGTGTGATACAGTACTCTATCGTCGCGATTTGTCCGCTCGCATGATTATAGAGTACAAAGCTCCACACATTGAACTAACTCAAGCGGTATTTGATCAAATAACTCGTTATAACATGGTGTTAAAAGTCGATTATTTGATTGTTAGCAACGGCATGCAACATTTTTGTTGCGTGATCGACTACCATACATTAAGTTACACTTTTCTACGAGACATACCCGATTACTCTGATTTAAAGTAAGCTTTTATATAACAAACCGAAAAAGCGGTTTTTTGTTCATTTTTTGATTTGTTGATTTGTTCAGAGCCTGTTAAATTTTGCTTAGCAATATTTAACAGGCTCTGAAAGTAATCTTCTCATTACAATGTCATGAGAAGTATAGATTTACCCAACAGATTTACGCTGTGGTCTTTCTTTTGATGGCGCGCTTAGCTGGTGCTGGAGCTTCTTTGATATCTTTAGCTTCTAATTGCACACCTGCCAATTCTGGGTCAATCATGATTCGTCCACAATACTCGCAAACGATGATTTTTTTACGCGAACGTATATCCAATTGTCTTTG
>RZYX01000221.1 GCA_009930155.1 Clostridia bacterium
GTATTCAAAGTGTTTTCCCATATGCAACAACTTCTTTTTATAATGAAGTGAATATGTCAAACACACTTTATAGGATTAGGACAGACACAAACACTTTAGCGAGTTTTTCATCACAGGGCGATATGTATATGACAAAGATATACACAATTTCGTCTTCAAACCCAACAACCCTTACGAATGACAGCCAATTCTTCTCGGAAATAGGCAGTGAGTGGACTGCGCCAACTGTGGATAGGACTTTTTCGTGGTATAAAAATCACTTTGGAAAATTCTATCAAAAAATAACAAACAATGAGGGCGTTGACACTTATGTTGCCATAAGCACAGAAGCGTCGTTTATTTCAATTATTCAGGGAAATGCTAATGAGATGTTCTATTATGTTTCCACTCCTGTCATTGCAGACTTTGAATATTCCACACAATATTTAACAGAAACAAACAAGATTGTATTTTTTGGAACGGACGCAACAATCAGAAGAGGTGATGACGGCTATTCTTTCAACACCTTAACTGATTTTAAGGCTCAGACGACAATCTCGCTTAATGGCATAACAATTCCACTTCAAAATGCGACTTTGGAAGAAGTGGACTCAAACCTTGAAGTTGAAGAAACTTTCACAAGCATTGAATACAAATTTTCAGGCATTAATTTGACCTTGCCAGACAGCAGAATAATTTCAAGTTTATCTTTCGTCGTTAAATCATATATGTCGGGTTCGACCAAATGGTTCTATGTTGAGAGTTTGACTGTCTTCTATTTGTGTGAAAATGTCCCAAATTCTTCCTCCAGCGCTTTTGACATTTTTGTCAACTTAACAAGCACGATTGCGAATCCAACGACGACATATTCTTTGAATGTGTCATCAAAAAAAGTTATCTATCACGCTTTTGAAAATGGATATTGGAGTTTTGACAACAACTTCTTTTCTTCAACATATTTCGTTGACGGGAAATTCCCAAGAAACGAAGAACTTGCCGACATTTATGTTTGGAGCAGTTTCATAACTCCATTTGTCGGCACAAATGAGATAATATTAACAATAGATTCCGCTGAGGATTTGGCTGCTTTGGCATATAGCGTGAATGTTTTAGGGCAAGATTATCAGGGACTTGAAGTTCTTTTAATAAAAGATATCGACCTAAGTGGAAAATATTGGGTGCCTATTGGCACAGACGAAACGCCTTTCAGAGGCACTTTCAAAGGCACGAATTCAACTTCACTCTTTTCAATTAAATATGCTTCTGTGAATGAAAAATCACTCTATTCCTCGACAAACACATTCCCAAGCACTCTTCCAAAATATGCAGGTTTGTTTGGAAAAGTAGAAAATGCAACTCTTCAAAATTTCATTGTCATTGGCGGTGAGTTTAATGGTGAAAATGCTGGTGGAATTGCAGGAATGGCGATAAATTCGACCATTTCAAACGTTGAGAATAGAAACACAGTCATTGGAAAGGAAAGTGCTGGTGGCATCGTGGGGGCGAACTATTCTCTTGCAGTTGGCGAGGTGTCTAGCATAATAAACTCCAAAAACTATGGCGAAATCAAAGTGGTGAACAAACAAACTTCTTCAGACCCAAAACTCTTTATGGGTGGCATTGTGGGCAGACTTAATCTGCTTACAGATGAAGACATATTAAACAATGTAAGTTTGAAATTGACAACTTTAACAAACAATAAAAATTATGGAAAACTTTCTCTCACAAATCGCCTGACAAACTACACATCTTTGAGTTCAAACATAGTTTCTGTGTTTGTGGGCGGACTTGTGGGAATGTGCAGTCTCACAAATTTCAGTGGGGAAAATTCAAATTATGGCAACATTACTCTCGCAACAAATGCTCACGAAGTTTATGTGGGTGGAGCAGTAGGTTTTGTTCAAGATGAGTCCACAAGTGAAACGTCCATCTCAAACTTTAAAAACGACGCATCTTTCACAATTTCATACGAAAATTCTTATAAAGACACCAACATTTTAAGTGCCTATTGTTATGTGGGTGGTGTTGTTGGGCTTTCCTTTAAGGAAATTACGCTTGCAAGCAGTGGCGGTGAGATTGACTTTAATTGTAAGAGGGCAACTTTGGCTGAGATTGCGGTGGCGGGAGTCGTTGCAAAGACTGCTCGCAGTGTTCCTCAGTCATATAACGTGAGCGACATAACAATATCTTCAAGCGACTCAACAACAACTTTAACCGTTGGTGGAGTGGTTGGGATTTTTGACCTTGTTTCTTCTCTCTCTGTTTCAGACTGCTACAATTCAGGCAACATCACCACAGACAGCACAAGCAACATTTTTGTGGGTGGCATCGTGGGTATAGCTACCGGAACAAGTATACGCGAATGTTATGTGGCTAATAGCAACATTGAAGGACGTGATCACGTAGGTTCAATAGCCGGAGCGCTTAAAACCGGAACTACGGTGACTGATAGTTACGGAAATGC
>RZYX01000222.1 GCA_009930155.1 Clostridia bacterium
GCCATTTCGACAACTTCAGGTATAAGACCATAACCTTCCGGATATGCAAGTTCTATATCCATACCAAAACGGGACATTAATCCAATAATTCCTTGTGGCACAGAAAGAGGCTTACCATAACTTGGTGAATATGCCCAACTCATAACAATTTTTTTCCCTTTAAGGTTTTCGAGAGATCCGAACTGATTTTTCAAGTGAGCAAGATCAGCCATTGATTGAGTAGGATGGTCGATATCGCATTGTAAGTTAACAATACCAGGGCGCACAGGTAAAACTCCATGAGCAAAGCCTTCGTCGAGAGCAGCTCCAACTTCGCGCATATATTTATTTCCTTCGCCAAGATACATATCGTCACGAATACCGATAAAGTCAGTCATAAAGGAAATCATATTAGCAGTTTCGCGAACAGTTTCGCCGTGAGCAATTTGCGATTTAGCTTCATCAAGATCCTGCACAGCAAGTCCTAACATATTACTTGCCGAAGCATAAGAAAATCTGGTACGAGTAGAATTATCTCTAAAGTTTGAGATTGCTAAACCTGAATCAAAAACGCGAGTTGAGATATTTTGTTTACGCATTTGCATAAAAATCTCGGCAATTTCGATAATTGCTCTCAAATCTTGTTCTGATTTCTCCCAAGTTAGTAAAAAGTCTTTTTTATATAAATCTGTTTTGATATTGCTTAAAGCGCTAATTTTTTCTAATGTTTTCATAACGATAGTTTTTTGTAGTTATATGTATTTTGATAGTGATTTAAACTCGCTAAGCGACCTAATTTTCGGCGGTTGAGACTCTGATTCTCTATACTGCCATTTCGTAAGCAAAAGCTGCATAAAATGCAGTAGCAGCAACTAGATCGCTCACAGGCACTTTTTCGTTTGGTGCATGAGCGAGTACTTCGTTACCCGGTCCAAATCCAATAGTTGGAATACCATAGGTACCGCAAGTCATAATTCCATTTGTCGAGAATGTCCATTTATCGACCAAAGGTTCTCTTTCAAACACCTTTTTAAATGCAGCAACACCTTTTTGTACTATTGGATGAGATTCTTCCATTTTCCATGTAGGATAGTATTTTTCCATTCCATATTCGAGTCCGGTATATGCAGTTTCGAGATAATCTAGGACTTCAACCTTTGCGTTCATTCCTTCCACAACTTTCTCAATTTCTGCTACGGCAGATTCTTTAGTTTCTCCCCAAGTTAAACGACGGTCGAGGTGAAAGCGAGCATAATCTGCAACAGCACATAACGAAGGGCTTCCAGAAACTATTTCGGAGATGGTTACGCTACCTCTACCAAGAAACTCGTCGTATTTAAGATTCTCGTTAAGTTTTTCTATTTCTAGAGCAGCACGCGACGCCATATATATTGCGTTTTTGCCTCTTTCGGGTGCAGAGCCATGCGAAGAAACCCCGTAAAAATGAACGTGCATTTCCATACGTCCACGATGTCCACGATAGATATTAAGATTTGTAGGTTCGGTACTTACAACAAAATCGGGTTTGATTTTATCTTCTTCTACAATATATTTCCAGCAAAGTCCGTCGCAATCTTCTTCGATAACAGATCCAACAAAATAGATTGTCATATCTTTATCGAAACCAAGTTCTTTAAGGATACGTCCTGCTGTAACAAAAGCAGCCGGTCCGCCCTCTTGGTCAACCGTGCCACGACCATGAACAAATCCGTCTTTTATTTCACCACCAAGTGGATCAAAATCCCAGTTTTCGAGTTGACCAAGATCAACAGTATCCATGTGTCCATCAAATGCAAGCACTTTTTTACCATTACCTATACGTCCAATAACGTTACCAAGTCCGTCAATTCTAACCTCATCAAACCCGGCTTCTTCCATTTGGCGTTTTAACTCAAGTTGAACGTCTTTTTCTCCAAGACTAAGTGATTTTATTTTAACAAGTTTTGACAAATTTTCTGCTGTATAGCCACTGTATTTATCAGAGAGTTCTCTGATTTTAAGAATAATTTCATTCATATAAATTGAATTTTGATTTAGAACCTACAAAGATAAAGATTTTTTTTCAGATTTATGATTAAAATCATGAAAGTATATATACTAAGACTTTTGTGGTAAATAAGGGCTAAAATTTACTGATAAGGACTGAATTTTTGGATAGTGTACAACTAAACGTTACGCAAAAAAAATCTTTATCACAAATACTTTGACATAAAAAGTCTATCAATATTGCTTTGTTTTAATACTACATCTTAAATCATTATAGAACTGGCCAATTGATGAACAAAACTATTCTTTTATGCTAATAAAATCCTTAAAAATTGTTATCAGCATAAAGATTCGACAGAATTTATCCCGCATTATTACCTTCGGTGAGGGCTAAAGCCGTTCACCACTTTTTATTTAAATTCAAGTAAATAACTGATAGTTACATGTTTACAATG
>RZYX01000055.1 GCA_009930155.1 Clostridia bacterium
TAGTGTCCATTTTAAACTGTTTGTTTCTTTATAAATCGTAAGACAAGTGGTCGAACAAGGCCAGTGCAATAACGTAAATAAAGTCGTACACAAAGCAGTACTCATACTCCAATCATGAGCCAATAATAACGTATATAAAGCTTGATTATCTAATTCGATTAAAGAGCCAGTTGCCATATAGATCATAATCATGATGGGAAAGACGATTTCATTTGCAGGAAAGCCTAAAATAAAGGCTAAAATAATCACACCGTCCATACCGATTGCTTTGCCAAAAGGATCTAAAAAAGCGGCACAATATTGTAAAATACTTATATCATGAATGGTTGTATTTGCTAATATCCATATCAAACAACCAGCAGGAGCAGCAATGATGATCGCTCGATACAATACTTTTAATGTACGATCAAAAATAGAGCGAATGATCACTTTTATAATCTGTGGTCGACGATAAGGAGATAACTCTAAGGTAAAAGAGGACACTTCCCCTTTTAATAATGTTTTCGATAATATATAAGAAGATAAAAAGGTCAATAATACCCCTAAAGCGACCACTCCACCTAACATTAGTGCTGATAATATAGAGCTTAACAACGTCTGCTTTTGATGAATAAAAAACAAGGTGCATAATAGTATAATTGTTGGAAAACGCCCATTACAAGGAACAAAATTATTTGTTAATAAAGCAATCATACGCTCTCTTGGTGAATCAATAATGCGTGTACCAATGACTCCTGCCGCATTACAGCCAAATCCCATACACATACTTAATGCCTGTTTTCCACAAGTACATGCTCTTTTAAAATAATGGTCTAAATTAAATGCTACACGAGGTAAATAGCCAACATCTTCAAGCAATGTAAATAAAGGGAAAAAGATTGCCATTGGTGGTAACATAACCGAAACAACCCAAGCTAATACACGATACATGCCATGTACAAAGAAAGCAATGAAAAAAGGGGCAACATTTAATTGTGTAAGCCATTGATCAAGTTGTGCCTCTATCGCAAACAATAAATCTGCTAAAAAGGCAGAAGGAATATTTGCACCAAAAATAGTAAGCCAAAAGATACAACATAATAAAACTAACATAATCGGTATACCAAATTGCTTGCTAGTTAAAATACGATCAATCTTGCGATCTCTTTCATCAATGTGATGATCCCCTACCATTGTACACAAAGAAGCAATACGAGAAGCTTGTTGTACGACACTATTCACTAATGCATCTTTATAAATTTGCTCACTATATCCACTTGTAAGTAGATTTGATTGTTGCTTTTGCACTACTTCTTGTAATCCCTCTTGCTTTAACAAGTGATGTAAATAATGAGTAAAGTGAGCATCATGATGGTTTTCTAATAGTTGTATTGCTAAAAAACGAGAACGTATGTGTTCCTCACAAGGTAGATGCGTAGTGATTTTTTGTAAGCATGTTTCAATCTCCTTAGGATACATCACATTGATGCCTGTTCTTTGTGTTTCACAACAACATTCAATTCTTTTTTGTAATGCATGTAAACCTTGTTGATTTCTAGCACTTGTTCCTACTACATATACTTGTAATAAAGTACTTAACGCATCTAAATCAATCGTAATCTGTTTTTTCTTTGCTTCATCTAGTAAATTTACACAAACCACCACACGCTTTGTAATCTCAATCGTCTGTAAAACTAGATTTAAATTTCTTTCTAAACAAGTGGCATCACAAACAACAACCACGCAATCTATTTTATTAAAACAAATAAAATCTCTCGCAATTTCTTCTTCCAATGAATGTGCAAACAATGAATACGTTCCAGGTAAATCCACAAGCGTATATTCACAACCATTGAAATGATACTTCCCTTCTGCTTTTTCAACGGTTTTACCAGGCCAATTTCCTGTATGCTGATTCATTCCTGTTAAGGCATTAAAAATTGTGCTTTTACCAACATTAGGATTCCCTGCTAACGCTATGATTTTACTCATAAGCATCACATTCTTCAATTTCGATAAGACCCATATCTT
Organism: Clostridia bacterium; assembly: GCA_009930155.1. The sequence continues at coordinate 2,011 of RZYX01000055.1, forward strand.
CTGCTCGCAAAGCAATGATGGCACCACGAATTACAAAAGCAACAGGATCCTGTGCAGGACTTTTTAATACACATTTTATTTTTGTTCCTTGTATTAAGCCAATATCCTGTAATCTTCGACGGATACTGCCATGTAACATAATCTTCTTCACATAACCACTTTGCCCTATTTTCATTTCATTCATTCGCATTGTTTACTTCCCTCCATCTATTATGAATATCTATTAATATAGTATGATGGTATCTAGTACAGGTTACTTTTCACAAAATGATGGACAAAAAAATTCCCTTTACATGTGGAATCTTTTTTAAATATTCTATTTTCTACAATACTACTCTAACATATGTTTCAACATCTTTTCACGTTCATTGATAAACATTTTCATCACTTGATAGCTTTCACATTCTTCATAGGCAATAGGAATAATCTCACCATGATCAAAAGAGAGAATTTCGCAATTTGGTACGCCTAACAAAATAGGAGAATGTGTAGCAATGATAAACTGTGCTCCTGTACTTGCTAATTGATGCAAATGAATTAATAATGTTAATTGACGCTGAGGTGATAAAGCTGCCTCTGGTTCATCTAAAAAATACAAGCCATCTTCATTAAAACTTCCTTGTATTAAATGCAAGAAACTTTCCCCATGAGATTGCTCGTGTAATGATTTTCCACCAAAACGCTGATAAAAATGTTCTTTAGAAGAATCTCGATATGTTTCATACTGTGTGGCAACATTGTAAAAGCTTTCTGCACGCAAAAAGAAACTATGCACAGGGCGGTGCACTCCTTTAATCGTTGTGATGGCATCACAAAGCTGGGAATGCGTTTCACTTGTCGCAAAATTAAAATTGCGTGTACCACCTTCTGCATTCAATCCTGACGCAACCGCAATCGCTTCTAACAATGTTGATTTTCCACTTCCATTTTCACCAACAAAAAAAGTGATATTGCGATGAAATGATAAATATTCAAGATTTGCTAATGCCTTTATTTGTTTGACATAATGATCCTTTTGCAAACGATCCCAATGTATGCGAATCCCATTGATAAATTTGTCATTCATAATATCACCTACTTTTGTATCATTATAGCCTATCAAGTATAAAAAGAAAACAAAGAAAAATTCATCATCGACATCGACAATGAATCTTATCTATTATGATTCAATCTTCTCTTGAATTTTATGAAATAGTATTTGTGTCATTTCATCATGTTTGATATGCTTATATTCCTCATAGGCAATCGCTTTTCCATATGTTATCTTCAAGTGTTTATCTTTATTTTTCTTATCATCAATACAATACGCATTATTTAACGTAATAGGTACAATCGTTGCTTTCCCTAAGTAAGCAGGCTGTAATGAACCAACCTTAAACGCATTCATCGCTTTTCCTTTAGAGCGTGTCCCTTCAGGAAAAATCAATAAGTTTTTCTTCGCTTTTAAATAACGAGCCGCTTCCCTCAACATAAAAACATTCCCTTCTCTACATTCTCGATCAAAATGAATCGTTTCAATATTTCTCGCCCATTTACCAAAAACAGGCAACTTTTCATTTTCTTTTTTAGAAATAAAGCTTAAAGGTACAGGACAGCTGGCAACAATTAAAATAGGGTCCAAGGTGCCTTGATGATTCGACACAAAATAAATTGCTTGATCATCAGGAATATGTTCTTGTCCTTCTATGGTTAGTTGATAGCCAAAATAACGAAGAAAAAAACAACTCCATTTCTGCAATCGAAAGTATCGTTGACGAACACTTTTTTTCGCCCATATATACGCATCAAGCCATGCGATTGGCATGATAAGTAAACCTTTTATCATTTGCAAAACACTCATACTTACGCCTCTATTTCTCACATATTGCATATGCGATGGCATATGCATTTTCATGTGCTATACTAATGTGAATTTGATAATTTTTTATAGAACAGATAGGTTTATGAAAATCATCATACAATACTTCTATCTCATTTAATAATAAGTTTTGTGGGCATGCTTTGACAATCGCTTCCTTCGCCGCAAAACGACCTGCTAAAAACTCCATCGCTCGCTTTTTAGGAAAGCTTTGATAAAGATGATATTCCTGTTCACTCAAAATACGTTTTGCAAGAGCTTCTTGCTTGTTTTCTAAGCGTTTTATTTCCACAATATCACACCCAATACCAACCATCATATTAGTTTTTTACCGCACACATAATTTCACCAGTAGCGGCGATTTTACCATCGACACTCGCCTCTACATCGGCAAAATAAATCCCTGCTCTTTGCTTTATCAATGTTACTTTTAAAGTTAACACATCACCAGGAATCACTTGTGTTTTAAAACGCATATGATTAATTCCTGCAAAAAACGCTAGTTTTCCTTTGTTTTCTTCTTTGGATAAAAGTAGTACACAACCTGTTTGTGCTAATGCCTCAACAATTAATACACCAGGCATTACATGTTTTTGTGGAAAATGTCCTAGAAATTGCATTTCATTGGCACTAATACACTTTTTACCTATGATCTGTGTTTGATCTTCACTAATCTCACTAATTTGATCCACTAATAAGAATGGATAACGATGTGGTATAATTGCTTGTATTTCATTTGAATTAAGTAACATATTAATCCTCCCAACGTTTCATTATTAAAGAAGCGTTATGTCCTCCAAAACCTAAGGAATTACTCATTGCATAACGAATCTTTTGTTTTCTTCCTTCATTAGCGATAATATCTAAATCACAGTCCTCATCTTTATTTTGATAATGAATGGTAGCAGGAAGATAACCTTCTTCTAAAGCTTTAATTGTAATAATCGCTTCAATGGCACCACTTGCCCCTAATAAATGTCCTGTATTTGATTTCGTACTCGACACAGCTAACTGTTTCGCATGCTCTAAAAAAGCGTACTTCATTGCGGCTGTTTCGGTTTTATCATTCAATGGTGTACTGGTTCCATGTGCATTGATATATTCAATATCATTAGGGGTAATGTTAGCATCTTGTATCGCTTTTAACATCGCTTTTGCTCCCCCACTACCATCTGCTAATGGAGCCGTAATATGATGTGCATCACATGTTTCCCCATAACCTACAATTTCACCATAAATATAAGCATTACGAGCTTTTGCATGTTCATAGCTTTCTAATATTAATGCACCTGCTCCTTCGCCCATGACAAAACCACTGCGTTCAGCGTCAAAAGGAATACTCGCTCTTAGTGGATCACTTCCTGTATGCAAAGCACGCATGGATTGAAAACCAGCAATCGCTAAAGGCGTAATCGCTGCTTCACTACCTCCTGCAATCATGACATCTTCATAGCCATCACGAATTTTATGAAAGGCTTCCCCAATGGCATTACTGGCAGCTGCACAAGCTGTTACACAAGCAGAACAATGCCCTTTTGCATGATGATCAATGGCGACATTTCCCGCTGCCAAATTCACTAATGCCATCGGAATAAAAAATGGCGATACACGAGCTGCTCCTCGCTCTAATAAATTTGATTGTGCGTTTTCAATCGTTTCAACACCACCAATACCTGAAGCGATGATAACCCCAAAACGATCTTGATTGATTTTATCGACATCAAGTTTTGCATCTTCTATTGCCTGTTTAGCGACAATTCTAGCAAACTGTGTAAAACGATCATTAAATTTGAGATCACGTTTTGCAAAGTATTGCTCCATATCTAAATCTTTCACTTCGCCTGCTAGTTTTACTTTATAATCACTTGTATCAAAATGTGTAATTACTCCAATCCCACATTTTTTATCCATGATTGCCTGCCACATCTCGCTTACGCTATTACCAATAGGAGAAATTGCTCCCATACCTGTTACAACGACTCTTTTTTTCATTTCACTGTTCTCCTTACATTACCATGCCACCATCGACATTTAGGACTTGACCACTCACATAACGACTCTTATCACTCGCTAAAAAAACGACCATATTAGCAACATCTTCCACGCTACCAAACTGCTTTAACGGAATACTTTCCATAATTTTCGCTTTCACATCATCACTTAAAATCTGTGTCATTTCCGTATCAATAAAACCTGGTGCAATCGCATTCACACGAATACCTCTTGCGGCTAGTTCTTTTGCACTTGCTTTGGTTAAACCGATGATTCCTGCTTTGCTGGCTGCATAATTTGCTTGTCCAATATTCCCAACAAGTCCAATCACACTCGCCATATTAATAATGGAACCACTACGCTGTTTCATCATAACTTTGCTAACGTGTTTGATACAATGAAAACACCCTTTTAAATTTACATCAATCACATCACTAAAATCACTTTCGCTCATTCTAAGCAATAAATTGTCTTTTGTGATTCCTGAATTATTCACTAAGACATCAATGTGTCCATACTTATCCACCACTTGCTTTACCATCTGTTCAACTTGTGCATAATCAGAAACATCTGCTTGTATACACATTGCATCTACATTATATTGTTTACATGTTTCGCAAACCTGTTCTGCTTTTTGTTTATTACCACAATAATTAATCACAACATGGTAACCTTCTTTTGCCAATTGAATGGCAATAGCTTTACCAATTCCACGACTCGCTCCACTAATGAATGCTACTTTATTTTCCATTTTTGTCATATAACGCTCCTAACATTTTTTCTAATGCATCAATACTATCCACACTATATACAGGAATACTACGATCACACTTTCTTACAAAACCACTTAATGTTGCCCCTGGTCCTATTTCGACAAACGCTTCTACTCCTTGTGCAATCATATATTGAATGGATTGCATAAAATACACACTACTTTTTATTTGTTTGGTTAAAATATCAATGACTGGTTTACTTTCCTCTTTACCACTCGTATTGTAAATGACAGGAATCCTTGGTGTATGCAAATCATACTTTTGCAATACAGTATGCAACTTTGTCGATGCTTCTTCTAATAAGGAACAATGAAAGGCACCACTAACATTTAAAGGAATCACTCGCTTTGCTCCTTTTACTAGCAATAATTCACTTGCTTTTTCAATTGCTTTCACATCTCCACTAATGACAATTTGTCCTGGACAGTTATAATTGGCAATTTCACAAACACCAAGTGTTGCTACTTCTTTACAAACCTCTTGGATCATCGATTCCTCACATTGTAAGATGGCCGCCATCGCACTCGTTCCTTTTGGTAGAGCATTTGCCATGATCTTGCCTCGTTCTCTAACAATTTCAACACCTTCTTGAATACGCATCGCTTGTGCATAACATAATGCAGAATATTCTCCTAAACTAAGCCCTGCTACATAATCTGCCACAATGCCATGTGCTTTAATCACTTCTGCAATCGCCATAGAAGTCGCAAAAATACAACTTTGTGCATAAGCCGTATCATCTAACATCGTTTTCGGTCCCTCAAAACATACATCTTTTATATCAAAATCAATTTTTATTTCATCGTATACTTTTTTTGCCTGTGGATAATGCTCATAGAAGGCTTTTCCCATACCTACATATTGTGCACCTTGTCCTGCAAATAAAAATCCTATTTTCATTTTATCTCCTTTAAAGCTCTGTTTGCATCATCAATCAATTCCTTCATTAATGCTTCTACACTTGTCATCTCTTTCACACGATAAGCATTACTTCCTACAAAAATTAATCCTTTATCTACATTCCCACTTACTGATTGTAATAAAGCTTCACTAATACAGTATGGAATGTCAATGCGTTTGCAAGGTTTTAAACAATCTAAACAATGAGAAACACTAATATTTCCTCGCTTTTGTACTTGTTTCATAAACGCATTGACAATGGCACGTCCTGGAAATCCCGTAGGACTTTGTACAATCGCAATATCTTCTTGTTTGCAATGAATGATCGCTTCTTTAAACGCTATGTGGGCATCACATTCATGTGTGGCAATAAAACGTGTTCCCATCTGTACCCCAGAAGCCCCTAGTTTAAGATATTTCGCAATATCCGCACCTGTAAAAATACCACCTGCCACAAAAATGGGGATTGCTTGTTGGTATGCTTGTTCGTATGGTTTTAATTGGGCTTGTACAGCAGTTAATATTTGCGTTAATGTTTCACAGGTATCATCTAATAACGCCTCTTTTTTAAACCCTAAATGTCCCCCTGCTTCACTACCTTCAATCACAACGAAATCAGGTATTCTATGATAATGGCGATCCCATGCTTTCAAAACTAATTGCATCGCTTTCCCACTAGAAACAATCGGTGCTAATAAAATACTAGGATCATCGACTAATGAAGGTAAGTGAAGTGGTAATCCAGCCCCTGAAATAATCGCATCTACCTTTGCTTGTACCGCTGCTTTTACATAGACATCATAATCTTGTGATGCCACCATAATATTCACACCTAACAAACCATTTCCTTCACTAATAATGCGAGCTTTTTGTACTTCTTCTTTAATCGCTTCTACATTCGCTTGTACACTATCTTGACGAAACCCTGCTTTTTGATAGCCAGGGTGGGCCCCACTAATGACACCCATGCCTTTTTGTTTCATCACATTACCTGCTAAGCTAGATAAAGATACACCAACCCCCATTCCCCCTTGAATAATGGGAATGTCTAGTTGTTTATCTTTTAACTTCACACTTTTTAACATGCCATCTCCTCTAATTTTTTTTGTAGTTCACTAAATTGTGTATGTGCATCACTCACCATTTCATCAAGAATCACTTGCATTGGTTTAATTTCTTTACACATTCCTGCAATCTGACCTAACATAACGGAACCCATTTGTATATCCCCTTCAAAAACAGCTTTACGCAATGCCCCTAACGTTAATTTTTCTAATTCTTCACGACTGCTTGCTTCTTTTTCTAAACGAAGGTATTCACGACTCATTTTATTTTTTAAAATACGCACTGGTGAGTTCATACTTCTTCCTGTAACTACGGTATCACTATCTTTTGCTTTAATGACTGCTTGTTTGTAATTTTCATGAATCGGACATTCTTTAGCAACCAATAAACAAGTTCCTACCTGCACTCCTTGTGCCCCTAGACTTAAAGCAGCATTAAAACCTCGTCCATCACCAATTCCACCAGCGGCAATCACAGGAATATTAACGGCATCGACAACCTGTGGTAATAAAGCCATCGTTGTTTGTTCCCCAACATGACCTCCTGCTTCCATTCCTTCTACAATTACACCATCTGCATTGGCACGTTCCATTCTAATGGCTAAAGCAACACTAGGTACAACAGGAAATACTTTGGCACCACTTTTTTTCAACATATCCATATAAATCCCAGGGTTTCCTGCCCCTGTTGTTACGAAAGCAACCTTTTCCTCAGCAATCATTTCCATGATTTCTTTAGTATAAGGATTCATCATCATGACATTAACCCCAAAAGGCTTATCTGTTAATTGTTTACATTGATGAATGGCTTCTCTAGCTTGTTTTACATTCATCGCCCCTGTACCAATCACACCTAATCCTCCACAATTAGAAACACAAGCCGCAAACTCTGCCGTTGCAATATTTGCCATGGCTCCTTGAATAATTGGATATTTAATATTTAATAATTTATTTAACATACTTGTTTCTCCCTTACAATTCAATATAGCTAGCTCCATATGTAAAGCCTGCTCCAAAACCAACTAATATAATACGCATTCCTGAATGTAACTTCTTTTCTTCTTGTGCTTGTGCAAAAGCAATTGCCACACTTGCTGCTGATGTATTGCCAAAGTGTTGTAAATTAACGTAAAACTTATCTTGGTCAATATTCATTTTTTTAGCCACATGCTTAATAATTCTTAAATTCGCTTGATGAGGAATGATTAAATCAATGGCATCTATTGTTTGCTTTGCACTCATTAATACTTTACAAATCGCATCTTCCATTGCTTTAATCGCAAAACGAAAGACTTCCCTTCCCTCCATACATAAATAGCCAACTTGTAAAGAACTATTTTGTAAAAGAGGGGGCATAGCAATTCCTTGTGCTTGTAAAACACCATTTATATCACCGATGCTTTGGGCATAATGTTCCATAACACCTGCACCCTCTTGTTTTTTAATCAACATTGCACCTGCTCCATCACCAAACAAAACACAGGTATTACGATCTTGCCAATCTATGATTTTACTTAATGTTTCTGCCCCAACAATTAAAGCACATTTATTTTCTTGTAACATCGCACTAGCAATTTGTAATGCATAGATAAAACCACTACAAGCCGCATTCACATCAAATGCCATCATTGCTTGTTCATTGAGTCCTAACTTTGCCTGCAATATACAAGCCGTAGAAGGAGTGATATGATCCCCACTCATCGTCGCCACCACAAGCAATTGAATCTCGCTAGGATCGATCGCACTCTTATCAATGGCAGCTTTGGCTGCACGATAGGCTAAATCACTTGTATTTTCATCGCTACTTAAATAACGTGTTTCAATCCCTGTTCTTGTGCGAATCCATTCATCACTTGTATCCACAATCTTTGCCAAATCAAAATTTGTAACACAATGTTTTGCTTTCGCATAAGCACTACTAATTATTTTTATATCTTTCATTCGTATAAACCTATCTTACGATATTTCATATATCGCTCTTCCAATAATACCTTTTCTTTTTTCTTCATTAGGATAGGTAATTGTTTTTGCAAGTATGTGTTTAACTGCTCTACCACAAAATCAAGACAAACTTGTACGCCTCCTAATGGCTCTTTAATGATTTCATCAATAATTCCTTTTTCTAATAAATCATAGGAAGTTAGTTTCATCACTTCACTTGCTTCTTTGGCACGTTTTTCATCTTTCCATAAAATACTTGCAAAGCCCTCAGGAGATAGGATAGAATAAATCGCATTTTCTAACATCACAATTTGATCGCCTAGGGATAATGCTAATGCACCACCACTTCCCCCTTCTGATAATACAATACAAATAACGGGTGTTTTTAAATTAGAGAAAGTGAACAAACTATCGGCAATCGCTTGTGCCTGTCCTCGCTCCTCTGCTCCTTTTCCAGGATAAGCCCCAGGTGTATCGACAAAGGTAATGATTGGACGATGAAACTTTTCTGCTTGCTTTGCTAGTCGAATCGCTTTTCGATATCCTTCTGGGGAAACCATACCAAAGTTCTTCGCTAAGTTTTCCTCTAATGTTTTCCCTTTTGATTGTGCAATAATCGTTACTGGAAGCTCATTAAAATAAGCAATGCCTCCAATGATTGATGGATCATCACCATAACAGCGATCCCCATGTAACTCATAAAAATCATCAAATAATAAAGCGATATAATCCTGTGCTTTAAAACGATCCATATGCCTTGCTAGATAGACGCGATCCCATGCACTTAAATGGCTATACGTTTCCTTTTGAATCCGTTTAATCTGTGCATCTAATTCTTCATAATACACACTATTTTCTTGATCGCATTTTGCTTTTTCTGCCTCTAAGCTTTTAATGAGGATCTCACATTCTTTTAAGT
>RZYX01000223.1 GCA_009930155.1 Clostridia bacterium
TGTATAGGTAGCAGGATTACTTCTTGGAGTCCTTCCAATAGCTGATTGATCAATATCAATGACTTTATCGATATTTTCTAATCCTAAAATATCTTTTACACAAGAGGGTTTAGGAATATTTTTATTCAAATGGCTTCTTACAAAGGGGTGTAATATATCAAAAAGCAACGAAGATTTTCCTGAGCCGCTAACTCCAGTGATTGCTATAAATTTACCAAGTGGTATTTCTATATCAAGATTTTTAAGATTATTTCTATTGGCGTTATTAATTATAAGCTTATTAGAATTACCGTTTCTTCTTTTATCAGGAATTTCTATACTCTTCTTACCAGACAGATAAGCACCTGTAATTGATTTTTCTGACCATAACATCTCATCAAAAAGGCCATCAAAGACTATTTCACCCCCATTTATACCAGCACCAGGGCCAATATCTACAACCCAATCGGCTGCTCTAATTGTCTCTTCATCGTGTTCGACTACTATTAAAGTATTTCCAAGATCTTTTAATTTATTTGGGTAATTATGTCGAAATTTCTTGCCTCGATATTTATATTCATAATATACATAGTACTTTAACGGAGATTTTTTGCCTCTTCTTTTCTACTTTGTAACTAATCAGTGTCAAATATAAAAAAACTCCATAGATATTAACAGGTTTAGTTTGCTGTTGTGAATAACTTTCTGTTTTGTAGTAAATTAAAGGCTCTGAGATTCCGTTATTTTGTGCGATTGCTTATGTTCAGAGTGAATACGTCGCTCAGGGAATTGTGTTTTGAAAAAACCAACCGCTATTAACAATTTTGCCTACCAGTGTTTGATAACTAATTGGGCAATAGTTTGCTTTGTTCTATATATCCGTACTACTTTTGACAAAAACAAAAAGGTTTGGATAAAGATATACTCATACAAGAACTTTTCAGAAGAATCGATATACTGGAAAAAAAGGTTGTAATTCTTGATGCTCTTATGGAAGAGAATCGAGAATTAAAAAGCCGATTGGCCAAGTATGAAACCCCAAAAAACAGCAATAATAGCTCTGTACCCCCATCGAAAGATGAAAATCGCCCAAAGCGTAAAAGCCTGCGCGAAAAAACAGGACGTAAATCGGGTGGGCAAAAAGGAAGAACAGGTAATACTCTCAAAATGGTTGAAACACCTGATATTATAAAAAAATACATTCCGGATTATTGCAACTGTTGTGGAAAGGACTTGTCGATTTTCCCTTATTCATTTGCAGGGAAACGACAAGTGTTCGATATACCACCAATAAAGATAAATGTTACAGAGCACCAAGTGTTTAAAAGGGTTTGCTCTTGTGGACATGAAACAACAGGTAGTTATCCTACAGGTATCAATTTCCCTGTAAGCTACGGGCAAAATGTAGAAAGTTTGATTGGCTATTTTCATACAAGGCAATATATACCGTTTATGCGAATGAAAGAGCTATTTAACACGGTTTTCCACCTTCCCATAAGCGAAGGCGGTATCCACCACGTGTTGAACAGGCTTGTTGAAAAAGCACAGCCGGCTTATGATATGATAAAACAAAAGTTATTATCTAACAGTCTGCCTGTTGGAAGTGATGAAACAGGAATGAAAGTTTGTGGTGACAAACATTGGGCATGGACATGGCAAAATAAAGAAGCTACATTTATTACAATTACAGATAACAGAGGTCAACAAAGCATTGAAGAAACTTTCGCGAACGGGTTTAAAAAAGCTGTATTGGTTCACGATTGTTGGAGAAGTCACTTTAACACCAATGCGGTATCTCACCAAATTTGTAAAGCCCATCTTTTACGAGACCTCAATTATTTAACAGAGAGGTACGGTCATAAGTGGAGTAGGGTTTGTAAAAGATTGTTTCAGTCTGCAATGGATTTGAAAAAGCGCATGTCACCTGCTGATTACTACTACCATCATCCACACAGGACCAGAATTGAACAAAGACTCGATTGGTTATTGAATGTCAACATTCCTGAACAGCACAAAGAGTTAATCTCGTTTAGGAACAGGTTGCTAAAGTACAGAAATTTCATTTTCACCTATTTATATCATCCCGAGGTACCACCGGATAATAATGCTTCGGAAAGAGCTATACGCAATATCAAAGTTAAACAAAAAATATCCGGTCAATTTAAATCTCCAAACGGAGCATTTGCCTTCGCTGTATTGAGATCAGTTACTGACACTGCTATTAAAAATGGGCAAGGTGTGTTGAATTCTCTTCAAACTATAGCTAACTTGCAAACTGATTAGTTACCCGGGTTTATAATACTGAAATTAAGTTGCTGTTTTTTTCTTCTATTTCGGTTTGTTGAATTAACTCCCACTTTTATTGTGTTGTCAAAAAATTTCTTTGGATGTACATACTTTAACAAAGTTATTTGCAAATAACT
>RZYX01000224.1 GCA_009930155.1 Clostridia bacterium
TCTGTCGTTGGCAGAGAAAATGTCAACAATTCAATTTCAACAGACACACTTGTTTCTCACAAAAACAGCAAAAAGACCTATTATAACGAGAATATTTCACTTGTGAACTGTGACACCTATGTGAATGACGAATTTACAGGCGTTGCCCAAAGTGAACTTATGACGGTTTTTCAAAGCATTTATAAGGATATTATGATTAAATCTGATGGCTTTGAAAGCATTTATAATAGTGAATATTTCTCTAAACTTCACACTTCCTATTTCACAGGAAATGGAGTGATAACAGACATTACAAATAGTTCAAATTACATTTTAGGAAGCAAGATTAGCCCTATCACTTTTGTGGCAAGCACAGTCTTAGCAAATGACACATACTACATTTTGAAAGGTGACATCACTCTTAGTTCTTCAATAACAACAACTGCAACTGGTTGGGTGTTCAACGGACAAGGTTATTCTGCTGTTGGAACAAATGTCCCACTCTTTATGACAATCACTGAAAATTCTGTTGTGTGCGCTGTCTTTTCAACATTAAATTCAAGCAACGCAACTGGACTTTCTGCATATGCGCCAATTGCAAAAGATAACTATGGATTTGTGTTCTCATGCGGAACTTCTGGCACAATCACTGGGCTAGTTGGGGAAAATAATGGTGGACGCACAGGACTTATTCACACAAATTATGGTGTGATAAGCACATGCTTTAGCATTGCAAGCATAACTGCTTCTTCTGGCGCAGGAATTGTTCTTAACAACGGCAAAGATAATGCAAATAAATTGGGGAATATCTATAACACATATTTCACAGGCGAAGTTAACAGCGCACAAGGCGCAAACATAGGAAGTTATTTCTCTGGTTTTACAATCAACAGCAAATATGGCACGATTTCAAACTGCTACACAATGGCAGATGTCAATGCTGAAAATCAAAAAGTTGCTCCAATTGCCTATTTGGAAAAGAATGACACAAGCGAGAATATTTATAGAACATATTATGACTATTTGCCAAATTCGTTCATTTTCTTAGATACAGATGGGAAGACTCAAATTAATCAAGAAGGTGTGAATGCAAATCTCTTGCTTTTGACAAACGAAAATATTAACTGTATTCAAAGCAAAGGCTTCTATGTCTATTCCTATTCTTTGTCGGGTGAAACAGCAGACTCAAGTTATGTCAATGTAAATTCATTGTTCTCAACACATTGGATAATTCCAAATGAAAATAATTCATCTTCAACAACTTCAAGTGATTCCGAACTTATTTTGCTTTTCAAAAAGAGCGAGAAATATTCTTCGAATGAGACTTTGAAGATTGATTCAACTTGGTTTAACTATGCTTATGTGACAAAGAATTATAAAAATGTTATCCTTACAAGCGAACTTGACGACTATTTTGATATGATATACACCGGCAACGGACTTGCAGATAGCACAAACGTGAACAAAAAAACAAACACTTTCACAGATATGCCATATATGATTAAACATTCTGGAATGCTTGAAATGTTTATGCTTATCAATTACTTAAAAACATCTCCTGAATATAAATACTATATTTTCACAAAGAACATCAATTTTGAGAAATATTCTGGAGATATGTATTGGTCTAAACATCTTGATGAGAAAAGCGCTTATTTCGTTGGAGACTTAGACGGAAACGAAAAAATTGTCTATAATATGTATTCTTCAAATGGGCTTTTAAGAGCATTGCCAAACATTGCAAATGTGAACTCAGGAACAGACACAAGAAACACCATTGTTCACGACATTACTTTCACTTCGTGCTATGCTCAAACTGGGCTTGTTGCTGGATATATGGGCAATGGTATTTTGAGTGGAATTGATGTAGATTCAACCATAAGTTCAATTGGTGGGGACAGTTATGTCTATAATGGCGACTTGTCAAATATAGTTCAAACAGGATTGTTCACTGAAACTGGGCTCTTTGATGACAGAATTTCATCGGTTGTCATCAATTTTTCAAGTTTAAACATTAGTTCAATCACGAGAAGTGTGACTGGGAGTGACATTGCGTTTGCTGGCGGTTTGATTGGATATATGGAAGGTGGAGAGATTTCCACAACTGCTGTTGTGAGTGGTGGTGAAACATCATATATTGGAGCAGAATTTATGGGACTCTTTGTCATGGTTAATGACACATTATATACATATGAGAGTTATGCTGGCGGACTTGTCGGGGTGATGGTTGGTGGCAAAATTTATGGAACTGAATCTGCACCATTTAAGGTTCAAGGCATTTCTGTTTATTCCTGCCTTGACAATGGTGTTTTGACAGATGAAGATGACGAAGATATTACCAGACCTGTCTCCAGTTCAAATATTGGTGGTGTGGTGGGGCTTCTTTCCACATATGTTAAAATCGCAGGTGAGTTGTCATATAT
>RZYX01000225.1 GCA_009930155.1 Clostridia bacterium
GTACATAATCGGATGGTTTAATGTTTGGCGCTTTAAACGCTAACTGTGATTTCATGTTATTATTTGTGTCGTTATTTGTGTTGTATTTATCTGCTCTTAAAATTGCGCAAAGATAGATAAAAAAAAGAGATCATATACTTTACATACATAATCTCTTTGTCCAATTTTAACGATCTGCCAGTTTACTTCTCTGCATCTGCAAAATAGGTAACCTGTTCCTCTTTTGCAAACAACCGGTTATGGTTATTGGTGACATTAATCAGAACTAAATACTTACGATATTGCTCTTGATTCAGTGCTTTTTTCATAAGTTTTAAATTCCCGTAAACTGCTTTATATAATTTACCATTAAAACTGCTTTCTCTTGCAAATGATGCTTTCCTTAACTGATCATTGAAATAAGTATTAATAGCATACACATCATTCATTTGAGATGGTTTTAACTGCAAATACTGACTTAGCCTGTCATAATTGATTTCAGAAATCAAATGATCATTTTTGCCTTGTGAAAATCCCAATGCCGCAATACAAAATGTTGCGAACAAAATCATACCTAAACGTCTCATAATTCTTGTTGATTAAAATTGTTACATATTCAATTCTTCAACCTTTATTAGCTAATAATAAGTCTGTTAACTACATATAAGACGAGTTCCGCAAAAGAATGGTTACAGCATTAAGTCTTTTTTCAAAAAAAAAGAGACTACATACCTGCGTATGTAATCTCCCGATTCATTGTTTAATGTATTCGATTATTCATTAACCTCTGCCAGGTAAGTGTCACCATATCCGGCACTGAACAAACGGTTGTTGTTGTTTGTAACATTAATCAAGGTTAAATATTTACGGTACTGGTCTTCAGAAAGAGTTCCTTTCATCAACTTCAGGTTGCTGTACACAGCCTGGTGAACTTTCTTGTCGTAACGACTTTCGCTTACACGTGAAGCTTCGGCCAATTGCTCGCTGAAAAATTCATTAATGCTTGCGACCTCATTCATCTGTGAAGGTTTCAGCTGCAAATAATTGCTTAGCTTTTCAAAATTAATATCTGAAACCAAATTCACTTTTTTACTCTGTCCAAAACTCATTGTAGCTACCAACACGATAGCGGAAAAGACTAAACCTAAACGTCTCATAATACCTACTAATTAAAATTGTTTCTACTCTTGTTCTCTTGTATTGCCCTAAACATCAGACTACTGTCTAACTCTTTGACACAAAACTAAGAAAACGTTTAACACAAAAAATAGTGGTTCCGATTAAGAGTTAAAATGTGTCGGCAAACGGGTTTATTATACCGACTAATTCTCAATCCTGTACTTTTCATAAGAGGGTTTAGCATAAAGTAGATAAACAAAGAGGGAAAGCAAACAACAAAAGGCTCCAACCAGATAAGCAGCAGATAAACTGCTGACTGAGGCTATAAACCCTGTTGACAACATTCCAATACCCATACCCAGATCTAATGACGTGAGGTAAGTAGAGGTTGCTGTTCCCCGTCGGTTAGGGTGTGCCACATTTACAAACAGAGATTGGAAAGCCGGAATACTTACTCCATATCCAATGCCTATAAAAAATGCGGCAACGAAAAAAATAAGAACGTTATGCAAGGTTGCAAAAACAACAAGTGATATTATTATTCCGACTATAGCACTAGTCAGCAATAAATGGAGCTTGCCCCGATCAATCATCCTCCCGGAAAATATACGGGCAGAGCCTACACCTGTAGCCATAAAGATAAAGAAATAGCCCGGATTGCTCACATGAATCTCTTTACCATACAACACTGCAAAAGATACAACCATTCCATACCCGATGGAACAAAGCATGTGAGAGATACCTGCAGGAATTGCCTGAATCAGGATAAATCTATCCAAAGAAAAAGGAGGACGAGATACCTTCTCTTTTTGTACATGCCTGATGTTATATACGGCTATCACACCTAACAAGGCTGCGAGTAAACAAATAACAATCAAGGTATGAAACCCGAATGCATTGTAAACAGGCACCGCCAGAAGTGGAGCCAATGTCATAGCCAGACTTAGCGTTAGACCGTAAAAACCGATCCCTTCGCCCCGGCGTTTGGAAGATATTACGTCTATAGCAATGGTGTTGCCAGCCACAGACGATAATCCCACAGAACCTCCCTGAATAAAACGAACCAGCATTATTGACGCTACTGTTGCAGCAACCAAATAACCGGCAAACAAGGCAGTAGTAATAGTAAATGCTACAAGGTAAAGAGGTTTACGTTTAACCGCATCTACCACATAACCCGAAAACGGACGCACACACAACAAACCGATTGTATAACTTGCAAGTACAACTCCTACCCACGAAGACGAAATATTTAACTCCTCAACAAGGTAGACAGGTATTATTG
>RZYX01000056.1 GCA_009930155.1 Clostridia bacterium
GGTTAAGAACATTTTGACCATAACTTGTGCGGTATTTAAGTCTTCCAATCAATTTTATGATTTCAGGATGAATACCGTTTACGCCTGCATCTATAACTGCTCTTTCACCAACCTGTTTGATAGTTGTTTCAACTTCTTTACGAGATTTCTCAACTGTCTCTTCAATACGGGCTGGATGAATTCTACCGTCTGCTATAAGCTTTTCAAGTGTCAGTCTTGCAATTTCCCTGCGAACAGGATCAAAACTTGAAAGTGTTATAGCCTCAGGTGTGTCATCAATAATTAAATCAACACCTGTAATTGTCTCGAGTGTTCTAATATTTCTTCCTTCACGACCGATTATACGGCCTTTCATCTCGTCATTAGGCAAAGCTACAACGGATACAGTTGCCTCAGCTGCATGGTCTGCAGCACAACGCTGAATAGCTGTTGCAACAATTTCCCTTGCCATTGTGTCTGCTTCGTCCTTTGTTCTTTGTTCAAAATCAAGTATTTTAATAGCTTTATCGTGAACTAGGTCGTCTTCAAGGTTTTTGAGCAAATAATCCTTTGCCTGCTCCTTTGTGTAACCTGAGATACGCTCAAGCATTTCAAACTGGCTCTTTTTGATACTTTCAATCTCTAAAAGGCGAGATTCAGCATCTTTAAGTTTTTTATTAAGCTCTTCATCTTTGTGTTCAAGAGTGTCCACCTTTTTGTCAAGACTCTCTTCCTTCTGGATAATTCTGCGTTCTTGTCTTTGTACTTCACTTCTGCGTTCACGAAGTTCTCTGTCAACTTCAGTACGCTGCTTATGAATTTCATCTTTAGCTTCTAAAATCGCTTCTTTTTTCTTCTGCTCAGCCTGTGTAACAGCCTGATTTACAAGTCTTGTTGCTTCCTGTGTTGCGGAGCCTATAGCAGCTTCTGCAACATTTTTTCTATGTATTCCGCCAGTTATAAATCCAACGATTCCGAAAGCAACAGCGGTAACGATTATAAAAATTATTGCTGTATAAATTTCCAAGTGAAAGTAGCACCTCCTTATTTTTTTGTTTGTAAATTAAAAAGTCAATTTTTATTATGGGCAAATTGCATGTCCAACAATGTATACCAAACCAAATAATATATACATTATCTTAAACATTTTATCTCATAAACCTTACTTATGTCAAGTTATTTATATGTAGTTGTCCATATAACAAACATTACCAACATTTTATTACATTATATTGGCTATATCACAACTGCCTAATCATTGACAACCACTGTTCATAGTGGTAATATGTTTCCCATAAAGAAGGGGTGGTTATATTATGATTAAAATTACACTTAAAGGTGGCATTGTTAAGGAATTTGAAAGTGGTACAACTGCTGCTGATGTTGCAAAAAGCTTAGGCATGGGTCTTTATAAAGCGGCTTGTGCATGCAAAATCAACGGCGAAGTTGCAGACTTGCGAACACCACTGACCAAAGATTGTGAACTTGCTATTCTCACATTTGATGATGAAGACGGCAAGCGTGCTTTTTGGCATACCACATCACACATTTTGGCTCAAGCCGTGAAGCGTCTTTTTCCAAATACATTGCTTGCTATTGGTCCATCCATAAACAACGGATTTTATTATGACTTTGACTGCGACACCTCCTTCACCCCAGAAACATTAAAAAAGATTGAAGCAGAGATGAAAAAAATCGTTAAAGAGAATCTTGAGCTTGAACGCTTTGAGCTTCCTTCAAACGATGCAATAGAATTGATGAACAATAAAAACGAGCCATATAAAGTGGAGCTAATAAAAGAACATGCGGGCAATGGTGAAAATATTGTATTCTACCGTCAAGGTGAGTTCGATGAGCTTTGTGCAGGCCCTCATATTCTTGACACAGGTCGTGTAAAGGCCTTTGCCCTTACAGCTTGTACTGGTGCCTACTGGCGTGGAGATGCAAACAACAAGATGCTTCAGCGTATTTACGGCACAGCATTCCCAAAGCAATCCGAGCTTGACACATATCTTGCCGCTGTTGAAGAAGCAAAAAAGCGTGACCACAACATTATTGGTCGTGACCTTAAATATTTCACAACCTCTGAGCTTATTGGCCAAGGACTTCCGCTACTTATGCCAAAAGGTGCAAAGCTTTTCCAAATCCTAAACCGCTATGTTCAAGATTTAGAAGAGTATGAGTATGGTTATTCTATGACACGCACTCCGCTTATGGCAAAATCAGACCTTTATAAAATCTCTGGTCACTGGGACCATTACCGTGACGGTATGTTTGTTCTTGGCGATGAAGAAGTAGACAAAGAGGTATATGCCCTTCGTCCTATGACTTGCCCGTTCCAATATCAGATTTATCTTAACGAAATGCGATCATACCGTGATTTGCCAATAAGATACGGCGAAACATCTACTATTTTCCGCAACGAAGCGTCTGGTGAAATGCACGGCCTTATCCGTGTTCGCCAATTTACAATTACTGAAGGACATGTCATTATTCTCCCTGAGCAACTTGAGGAAGAATTCAGTAAGTGCGTTGAACTTATCAAGCGAATCATGACAGATTTAGGACTTATCGGCGACTTATCTTATCGCCTCTCAAAATGGGACCCTAAAGATACACAAAAATATATTGGCACTCCCGAAATGTGGGACGAGTCTGAAGGTCTTATGAGAAAGATCTTAGACCACATGGAAATAGACTATGTAGAAGCAGTCGGTGAAGCCGCATTCTATGGTCCAAAGCTTGATGTTCAAATTAAGAATGTTCACGGCAAAGAAGATACTCTTTGCACTGTTCAAATCGACCTTATGCTTGCACGCCAATTTGATATGACTTATGTTGCAGCTGATGGCAGCAAACAGTATCCATATATTATCCACAGAACATCACTTGGCTGCTACGAGCGTACAATCGCTTTACTTATTGAAAAGTATGCTGGTGCACTTCCACTTTGGCTTTCTCCAGAGCAAGTTCGTATTCTTCCTATCTCTGACCAATTTAAAGATAAGGCAGAAGAAATAAAATCTGCTCTTGCAAAGCAAGGTATTAGGATTGCAACAGATTATAGAAGTGAAAAAATCGGTTACAAAATCCGTGAAGCACAACTTGAAAAAGTTCCATACATGATTTTGCTTGGTGCAAAAGAAGTTGAAGATGGCACAGTATCCGTTCGTAAGCGTGGCGAAGGTGACATTGGTGCAATGCCTGTTGACGAATTTATTCAGTCTGTAAAAAGCGGTAACGATTTAAAAGAAATCTGGTAAAATAAAGCTCTATTTTTATAACACAAAATAAGAATTTTAAAAGCCCCGACCATTTGTCGAGGCTTTTTGTTTTATGATTATAATTTTTATTAAAGCTTAATTTGATTCTTATCGTTATACATGGTCTTATATCCAAGATAGAGTGAACCAAAAACCGATAAACAAACAACAGTGCAAACTGAAATCATTATAGAAATCTGATAAAGAATGGCAGTTTTTGGAAGAGTTCCTGAAAGCATTTGTCCTGTCATCATTCCTGGCAAAGATACAATTCCCATTCCAATCATTGAATTTAGTGTTGGCAGTAATGCGGTTTCAAGTGCTTGATTTACAAAAGGAAGCAAAATTTTCTGTGGCGTTACGCCAATATTAAGAAGGGCATCAATTTTGCCTTTTTGCCCGCTAAAGCTCTCTTTAAATGTTTTTATCCCAAGGGTTGCTCCATTCATTGCATTGCCCATAATCATCCCACTTATAGGTATCACATATTGAGGGTTAAATATACTTTCTCCAACAACAATGCAAATAAAAAACGAAATAATACAAAGCCCTGAAAGTGATAATGAAAATGCGATAGCTATTTTAAATTTCTTATTTATTTCTTTATTTTTAGAAATCACTCGATGAATAGCAAAAGTAGTCATTACCGCAACATAAATCACTGTAAATATAGGGTGCGGGTTTTCAAAAATATATGTAAGAATAAGCCCTGCAATTACAAGTTGCAAAGTCATTCTCACACTTGCTACAGCCAATAACTTTGTCTGATTTATTTTACATTTTTTCATTACTGCAAGCACAATAACAAGCAATAAATACGCAAGGGCAAATTGCCAAATCTGTATTTCTACTATATCTTTCAATCCGCATCCCTCTTTTCAAGCTTAATAATTCTATCCGCAAATATATCTGCCAAACTTTTATCATGACTTATTACGATAAGGGTAATGTCATTTTTAAAACAAAAGTCTTTTATGCTTTCAAAAAATCTATTTGCCGTTGCTCCATCAAGAGCAGAAGTTGGCTCATCAAGCATCAATACTTTAGGCATAAACGAAAGACAAATTGCAATAAACACTCTTTGGCGTTCACCGCCAGACATAGTTTCACACTTTGTTGACAAATCAAAATCAGCCGAACACATAGAAAGATACTTAATCTTATCATCAGTAGACAATACGGGCAAATCTCTGTACATATAATACTGATTAAAATTCTCCTCAATTGTACCATCAAAAAGAAAAACTGTTTGAGAAACAAGCATAATTTCTTTGCGAAGCTCAACGCTATCAATAGAATCTATAGCCCTGCTATTATATGTAATTTCACCTTGTTTTGGAGATTCTGTGACATTAAACAGCTTAAGCAAAGTGCTTTTCCCACAACCGCTTTGACCACAAATAAAAGTTGCTTTATTTCTCTCAATCTCAATTGTGGGATAACTAATAATATCTTTAAAATTTAAATTGGTTGCACTTAAAATAACATCCATAATATTTCACCTCTTAAATTTTCTATATAAATTCATTTGCTTATTATAAAATTATGATATCGACAATATATCATAGCAACAACGCAAATGCAATTGTGTTTTAATTTTATTAATTCACACAATATAAAACAGAGCCTATTTAAAGCTCTGTTTTATATTAACATATTATTTTATTACTTAGTCCATCTATAATGTCCAACTATATTTTGTCGAGTCAAAGCATCCTCTTCTAGTATTGGTTGACCACCATGATGAATAATATATGCTTGCCCTTTTGAGTTCCTTTTGTCTGAAACAATTGCAATATGTTTGGAATAAATCACAATATCCCCTGGTTGCCATTGTTCAATTTCATCAGGGTCAAGAGTCAAGGACTGTGCATTTCTTGCAAAAAATATCTTCAAATTCTTTACACGCCTAAAATCTATATTCGGGTCTGGAGTATCAATTGTTGTATAGGCTTCAAGATTTTCAGAAATATCTTTATCAACCAAATCTTTAAATGAATACCCTGCATTTTTAAAACTTTTCCATATTACATCTGTGCAAACACCAATGCCTTCAGGCGGGTACCCACCCTCATGATAACTTCCATCATACTTAGGCTTTGTTTTTATATATTCTCTTGCACCTTCCATTATATCACGGTAATCATCAATACCATCACCATCATAATCACAATCACTAACCAATGTTTTTATTTTAAAATCATTAGCAGTATAACTCTTTCCAGGAATTAAATTCCAGAAATACGCCATATACAAACCAAAAGCAACTATGCAAAAAATTACTATAACTATAATAATTTTAAAACGCTTTTTAGGGTTTTTAATCTTATCTTTAACCAAGTTGCACCCCACTTTAAAATTTTTATATTTTATATTTTTTATTGATATTATTTTATTGTGCTTCTACTGAGCCTTTATCCTCAATCAACTTAACTTTAATATCAAACTGATTTAGGCTATAGTCCTCATTAACATGGCAAATAGAAAGAGTTAATGTATCCCCTACTTTGCCTTCTTCTATAGCATCTAACAAAACATCTGGATTGTCCAGTTTTTTGCCATTAACAGCAGTAATAAGGTCTCCAATCTTTGCCTGTGTCCCTACAATGCTACTATCTTGATCAATGCTTGCTATAACAATAGAGCCATTTGGCAAGCCCTTCATTTGAACAATCATGCTGTAGGTCTGGCTATAGCTTACTACACTATAGGTTATACCAAGCTTTGGTCTGTTTGGAACATATCCGCTTGCAATAATATCCTCAATAACATCCTTTGCAACAGTTATTGGAATTGCAAAACCCATTCCTTCATACTCTGTGTCTGCAATTTTAGATGAATTAATGCCGATTACTTGACCATATTCATTAACTAATGCTCCACCAGAATTACCGGGGTTAATTGCT
This sequence comes from Clostridia bacterium, assembly GCA_009930155.1. The sequence goes on from RZYX01000056.1 coordinate 6,149, forward strand.
GCATCATGTTGAATACAAGACATTGAATAGCCATTTTCTCCTGCTGATGTTAACCTATCAATTGCAGATATAACGCCAGATGTGAAAGAGCCATAAAAAGCTGTTCCGCCAGGATTTCCGATTGCATAGACTTGCTGTCCAACCAGTAAATTTGATGAGTCGCCAAACTCTGCCGCTGTAAATCCAGTTTTAGATACTCTAAGAACACCAACATCTGTCCTGCTGTCAAACCCTACAATATCAGCATCATGCTGTGTTCCATCACTTGTTTGAATTCTAACACTTGTGCCTGCAGTGTTTATAATGTGTGCACAAGTAATTATATATGTGTTTTTCTTATCTTTATCCTCGCCCATTACTATTCCAGAGCCCTCTCCAATAAGCTGACTGTTTTGATATGACAAAACAGCAATAACTGAGCTTGAAGCCTTTTTAGCTACTTCAATACTTGAAAGAGCACCTGATTCCGATTCTTCAGCATCATCGACTGACGGAGTAGGTTTAATATCAACTGATGGTGCACCATCCTTGTTTTCTGTTGCTGAACTAGTTGTTGTTTGCTTGTTTTCATTATTATCATTAACATCAGCAAAAGCTATTGAAACGACAATTACGCAAACCACAACAATTGCAAAAAGTAAACTCAGGAACACACGCAAACCATTTTTATTATCCTTATCTTTTTTTGGTGGAGTTGGAGGTGAAGAAAACGAGCTACCATTAAAATTATCGCCACTCATATTTCCATAATAACCTTGATTATTGTCTTGTTTATTATCCTCATTACCCAATATATTATTGGTATTTGAATTGTCCTGATTGCTAGATTTATTCTGCTTGTTTTTATTGTTATTCCATTTCATACTAAGACCCCTTTTATTTTTCTCTTTTTTTAGGAATCCAGAATATAAATTCTGTATATTCATCTTGCTTACTTCTAGCGGCTATCTGCCCACCGTGCATTTCAACAATACTTTTTGCAAGATACAAACCAAGACCTGCTCCTTTTACATCTTCGCTCCTTGATTTATCTACCTTATAAAATCTTTCAAATATTCTTGCAACTTCATCTGGTGGGATTCCTGGGCAAGTATTCCTTATTCCTGCAATTATTCTATCTTTCTCCCAAGCAACAGAAACACAAATAGAGCCACCGTCATCAGTAAATTTAACTGCATTATCCACAAGATTGTATATTACTTGATGTATCATATCTTCATCTGCTTCAACATAGATACTTTCAAGATTTTCAAGCCCTTTTATCATAATGTGTTTTTTATCTATTCGCTGTTCGAATGTTATGAAAATGTGGAAAAACATTTGAGATATGTCAAACTTGTTTTTTTGAAGCGTCAGCTCTCCTGCTTCAATCTTAGACAAGTTAAGCATTGATATTACAAGCCTTGACAAGCGTTTTACCTCATCCGAAACTATTCCAAGGTAATAATCCTGCTTTTCTGGCGGAATAGTTCCATCCAGTATTCCATCTATAAATCCGCTTATGGTGGTTATAGGTGTTTTCAGTTCGTGCGACACATTTGCAACAAAACTTCGCCGTGACGACTCAAGTGTTGCAAGCGACTGTGCCATTGCATTAAGCCCATTTGCCAATTCTCCAAGCTCATCATTATTATCAACCACCAAACGCTGCGAAAAATCTCCGCTTGCATAGTTATTTGTCATTTTAGACATCTCGTGTAGTGGTTTTGTAATACTATAAGTAAACGCATAAACAGCAGCAGATGTAAGAATTATTGTAATAATTGCAGCAAGAATAAACAGCTTCATCATCCCACCAATAAATGGTCCAAGCCCCTCAACAACAGGCTGTGTTGCAAAAACATATCCTATTGTTTCTCCGTTTACAACTATCTTTTCACTTACAAGTATATGAAGTTCACGATATAAACCATCAAGCTTATCCATCGTGTAATAACTTTCCTGCCCTATATTTTCTAGTATTCGCTTAGGTATCTTATATCCATCGTGAAAATCACAGTTGCCATTGTTTACAATCTTCATGTCCTTAGACAATAAATCTTTGCAAAGTATTATTCTTCCTTCTGCATCGCATATAAATACATCTGAATCTGTCGCCGAAGACATAATACTTAACATATTACTAAGTATAAAAACAGATGTTTCATTATCCTCTTCCATTTTTCCCGATTCAAACAATCCCTGAGTGGTATGCGAAACTGTTTCAACATTCTCGGTAAGCATCTTTACATTACTATCTGTCCAGTAATCTGCAACAAACGACATAAGAGATATACCCATTATTAATACGCTTGCTAGTAGAATAGAGACTGACGCAATAAAGTATTTTTTGAGTAGACTTCCCTTTTTACTGTACATTACTATACCTCAAAATTATAATTTAGATTATTCTTTTATTTCAAATTTGTAGCCAACGCCCCAAACTGTTTTAAGTTCCCATTTTACAGAAACACCTTCAAGTTTTTCACGAAGACGCTTAACATGAACATCAACTGTTCTGGAATCGCCATAATAATCAAATCCCCAAACCTCATCAAGCAATTGGTCTCTTGTAAAAACTCTGTTTGGATTACTTGCCAAATGATAAATAAGTTCAAGCTCTTTTGGAGGTGTGCCTATTTGCTCACCTTTTACTTTAAGCTCATAGTTTGTAAGATTTATAGAGAGGTCTTCAAACTCAACCAACTTGTTTGAAACATCAGTTTTAGAAGATGTTCTGCGAAGAACTGCTTTAATTCTTGCAATAACTTCCTTTGCATCAAAAGGCTTTACAACATAATCATCTGCACCAAGTTCAAGCCCTAAAACCTTATCAAAGGTCTCGCCCTTAGCTGTTATCATAATTATAGGTTTTTCGGATGTTTTACGAATCTCACGGCAAACCTGCCAACCATCAAGTTTTGGTAGCATTATGTCGAGAACCACTAAATCTGGTTTTTGTTCATGAAAAGCAGAAACAGCATTTTCACCGTCATTTGCAATTGCAACAGTGTAACCCTCTTTTTCTAAATAAAGCCTTAGCAGTTCACAAATATTTATATCATCATCAACGACCAAAATCTTTTCTACGCTCATTTTATTTCCCCCTAATAGATATATTATATATCTTTTAAATTTATTTTTGATGAATATATTTTTAACTTTTATAACATTAAAAATGTGTGTGAAAAATCAAGCATAAAAATACTTTTAAATGTTCACATTAACATTTAATCACAAATATGAACAACTGTCAAAGCAATTAAATGTTTTTTTGCCTTTCAAAACATTTTAATATCAATCAGTCACATATTTTTATAAAAAATCAATCTACTTTAAAATATTAATATACATTAAATATCTAATTGTTTTGGTTATACATAGCCCACAATATTATTAAAAATACGCCATAAAAAAGATATACAAAGACACCCGTTTTATAATCAAACGGGTGTCTCAATTTATAACTTTATTCTATTCAAAAATTAATAAACTTTTCTTGCTATATAAGATGTATGAAGTATCTCATGTGCCTTATGGCTGTTTGGCTCACTAAGATATGTGTCATAAAGTTCCTTAACAGCAGGATTTTCATGGCTCTTTCTAAGCGTCATTGATTCATCTTCTGAATACAGTGCCTTTGCACGCTCTGCACGAAGGTCAATAGTGTTATGTACATAACCAGGTTGAATTGGTTGTCCACCACCATTTACACATCCACCAGGACATGCCATAACTTCAATGAAGTGATACTGAGCTTTACCTTCTTTAATCATATCCAGCAATTTACTTGCATTTTCAAGTCCAGAGGTTACAGCAACTCTTATTTTTGTTCCTGCAAGATCATACTCTGCCTCTTTTATGTCTTCTATTCCACGGACATCTTTAAACTCAAGGTCTTTAAGTTCTTCGCCTGTTACAACTTCTGCAACTGTACGCAAAGCAGCTTCCATAACTCCGCCTGTTGCACCAAAGATATGTCCAGCTCCAGATGCGATACCAAGAGGTTTATCAAACTCTTCATCTTTAAGTTCTTCAAAAACTATACCTGCTGTTTTTATCATTGCTGCAAGTTCTCTTGTTGTTATCGAAACATCAACATCAGCATAACCTGATGCATTTTGATGGTCACGGCTAACTTCAAACTTCTTTGCTGTGCAAGGCATAACGCTTACTACAAAAATGTCTTTAGGGTCGATTCCATTTTTCTCTGCGTAATATGTCTTTATAAGTGCTCCGTACATTTGCTGTGGAGACTTGCAAGATGAAAGATTTGGAATAAACTCAGGATAATAATGCTCACAGAACTTAATCCAGCCAGGTGAACAAGATGTTATCATTGGTAATGGACCATTATTTTTAAGGCGACCCAAAAGCTCTGTGCCTTCCTCAAGTATTGTTACATCGGCAGCAAAGTCAACATCAAAGACCTTATCAAAACCAAGTCTACGAAGTGATGCAGCAAGCTTACCTTCAACATTTGTTCCGATAGGCATACCAAAACATTCGCCAAGCTGTGCACGAACAGATGGAGCAGGAGCAACAACAACATGCTTTGTTTCGTCCTTCAATGCATCCCATACTTTATATGTGTCATCTTTTTCAACCAACGCACCTGTTGGGCAAACCGAAATACACTGTCCACAATTTACACAAGATGTGTCATTAAGCGGAAGGTCAAATGCACTTGAAATATGTGTTTCATATCCACGGTCATTACATCCTATAACTGCTACATGCTGATTTTGTTTACATACAGCAACACAGCGACGGCAAAGAATGCACTTTGAGTTATCTCTTACAAGATGAGGAGCAGAATCATCAATATCAGGGAGCATTTCCTCATTAGATTCAAATCTTTTTTGGTCAACACCATATTCAAGTGAAAGTGTCTGAAGCTCACAGTTCTGGTTTCTTGAACAAGAGAGACAATCCATTCTATGGTTAGAGAGTATAAGTTCTAATGTTGTTTTGCGTGCTTTTCTTAGAGCGGGAGTGTTAGTAAGGACCTCCATGCCTTCTGCTACTGGGTAAACACAAGCTGTTGCAAGAGCACGAGCGCCCTTTACTTCAACTACGCACATACGGCAAGCGCCAATAGCATTTATATCTTTAAGGTAGCACAGTGTTGGTATACGAATACCTATACTTTGTGCAGCTTCTAGTATCGTGGCATTTTGAGGAGCCTCGACCTCAATCCCGTTAATATTAAGT
>RZYX01000226.1 GCA_009930155.1 Clostridia bacterium
ATTATGTTTTTGATGATTATCATGGTCGTTCAAAAACCGTTTAAAGCATGGATGAACAAGGAAAAAATAACCTTAGCTATCTGTTTAGAGGGTTTTTCAGATATTGGTGTTGGTATGGTCAATGGTGGCAAGAATATGGTTTCTATTGCCATTGCAACCTCTGTGGCGGGCATTATTGTAGGGTCTGTCACCTTAACGGGTATTGGGCTTATTTTATCGGAAGTGATTGAACAATTATCAGGTGGTTATATTTTAGCAATTCTCTTTATGACTGCCATTGTTTCTTTAATTTTGGGTATGGGACTTCCTACGACAGCCAATTATATTGTTATGGCATCACTCACAGCACCCATTATTGTTGAATTAGCCGGCAATAGTGGCATTATTGTACCTTTAATTGCAGCTCACATGTTTGTTTTTTACTTTGGTATTTTAGCCGATGACACGCCACCTGTGGGTATGGCAGCGTATGCTGCCGCTGCGATTGCAAAAAGCGATCCTATTGTTACTGGAATTCAATCTTTTATTTATGACATTCGAACAGCAGTTTTACCTTTTATGTTTTTCTTTAATAATGAACTCTTGCTGATTCATAGTGTTAATCCAGAAGATCCCAATGATGTTTCAGCTTGGGTTTGGATTACGAATCCTTTGGAAATTTTAGTGATTTTTACAGGGGCTGTTTTGGGTATGTTTGCCTTCACATCTGTTACACAGAGTTTTGTTCTCATGAAAATCCACACATTTGAGAGAATTCTCTTAATTTTAGTTGTTCCATGTATGATGATTCCTAAAATAGTTGCAAGTTATTTAGGGCTTCCATCGCATTATTTGGTCTATGCCATTGGATTAATTCTTTATGGAGTGGTTTATATGGGGCAGCGTATTAAGTATCAAAAAAGGCACACACTTGTAGCTTAAAGGTTAGTGGGTAATATCACCCACTAACTTACTTTATAAAAATTAACTCCTGCAATACTTTTTACATGTAAAACATTTTTATCCACTAACGCATTAAGATTTTTCAAACTCTCTTCATCAAAACAAAGCGCTATATCTTCAAAACTTTGAGGTCTTCGTTTTAATAATGCAACAATCTCTTCCTTGCAAAAATGACGTTTCGTTGGAATATAATTTTTCTTATATGCAATAGTAACATGTAGGTTTTCAAGGAAATGGGAAAGTTCAATTAAACGCTCAATGCTCACGCCCTTAACAGCATAAGCAGGTGGACGGTCAATAGTGCCTACATCAATACGATCAGGTTTAATCTCTTGTAACACAGCATTCAGTGCTTGAAACTCTACCTCACTATCATTCAAGCCTTCAACAACCAATATTTCAATCACAAGCTCACCACGATAATGCGCTCTAAACTCTTTCATCCCTTCTATAATATTAGCAATATTAATCCCTTTATGTGCGCGATCCAATTTTTTAAAACACTTCGGATTCACACAATCTAAAGAAAGTTTAACGATGTCTAATTTTGAGAGAATGGACTGAATTTCAGGTTGATCAATGGTTGAGCCATTTGAGAGAATAAGCAATTTATGCTCTTTTTTTATTTTCAGAATTTCATCCACTAAATGCGCTAAATCAGGATAAAGTGTCGGTTCTCCATTGGCTGTAATCGTAATAACATCTATATTTTCATACTTTAATAATGCTTCTTTCAGTTCATCTATAATCTCCTCTACCAAAGGCGCTTGACTTACTTTTTGAACCGTTTTAGCCCCTTTTAACTCACAATATAAACAATCAAAATTACACTGTTTATTCTCAGGACTCAAATCAATGCCTAAAGATTGTCCAAAACGTCTTGAAGTAATGGGACCAAAAATCAAAGAGCTCATAGAAAATCCTTACATGTAAAAAGAGGTTTGCCCTCAAAAAGAGGGCAAAAGATTAGAGTTTAGTGCGAGATTGAACTTGTTGAATAAAATACTTAGCATGTTCTACAGGAATATCAGGCAAAATACCATGACCCAAATTGAAAACATGACGCTCATTTTTCATCACATCAACAATGTGTGAAATACCTGCATCAATCGCCTCTTTGCTGTAAAGACGGGTCGGTTCCATATTGCCTTGAAGCACATATTTATGCCCTAATTTCTCTTTAGCTAACTCAATGGGTGTTGACCAATCCACACCAAAAACATCAAATTCACCATCAATTTTATCGAGGTAGCCACTGATACCTTTAGGGAATAAAATAATAGGAATATGTGGATATTTACTTTTTAAATAAGCACTGATCTCTTTCATATACGCCCAGCTAAATTCAAAATACGCACGCTCTTCAAGTGCTGCCGCCCATGAATCAAAAATCATCACGACATTCGCACCACTTTGAATCTGACGCTCCATA
>RZYX01000227.1 GCA_009930155.1 Clostridia bacterium
CTCAGTAATTTCCCCAAGCTTTTCAATCTCTTCCCTTATATCTCGCATAACATTTTTATGCTGCTTACCTGTAATTTCTGCGATGTCAAGGCTTGTCATAAAAATTAGGCGCAAGAAACCGCATGGTCTTGCCCTGCGGAGGAATTCACCGTCCTCCTTTCAATTAAAGTTGTTGTTCTTGCTTTTAATCTCTTGCAATTCTTCTTTACGTTTACTGATGGACTTATTACTTTGCCCTCTAAATCAGAGATAGAAAAAAAGCCAGTGCTACGCTTACCTTTGACAAAGCCTGCACCTTTTGAAGTTTGAATGTAATCAAACTTCCTAAATCCGAACAATTTACCCGTGGGTATTCGTTTTTCAGAATGACTGCCTTTGGTTTGTTGATAATCACCTTTTGATACATGCTTCTTGAAATAGACTGTACCAGACAAATCAACAAGCTCATCTTCTTCACAGCATATTGCCACTGCATCAAAATAATGTGACTTCGGTAACTGTAGTACCTGTTCTCTCTTGTATTTTGTTTCGTAACCAAAAGTTTCTTCAAATTCACCAAATTGCTTTCTTAACTGAGATTTAACAATACCTATTTCGGTAGCATGTTTTGTTTTGCTGCTTGTACCTTTGATTTCAAACTCTCCGTCGTGCAGCTTACCGTGACAAGATTTGCATAAAACGATTAGATTATTTGGTGTGTCGCTTCCTCCCTTGCTTCTAAATACAATATGGTGAACATGTAATTTACCTTTCTTTGTTTTGCATTTCTTACATTGGTATCCATCACGATGTAAAACATAAGCCTTTACATTGTAAAAACCTTTTTGATTGCCGTTCTGATAATCCCATCTATTGGCATCTGGATTAGAAATCTTGTAAATATTAAAACTTGCCGTTTCTACCTTCCAGTGAGATACGGGTAAAACAGATTCAACAAACTTCTTTTCTCTCAAATGAGAATCTACTTTAGACTTAATACTTGGAGCCAGCCTTCCGTCCCTTCGCATAGAAGCTTTATTTTGCCAACGTGCTTTTCTATACCGTGTTTTCCTATTGCGTTTGTTTCTACGATACATCTTTCTTTGTTCCATCTTCTTTGAAACATCTTGCCTAACCTGAACTTCTGATTGATAAACTACTTTTCCATTGACTATTGCTGCACAGCCAATAGTTTTACTGCCAGTGTCCATACCTGCAACAATTTCCTGCGTGTTTTCTTCACAATCCCACAAAAGCTTGATTGTGAAAGGAGTTATTCTAATGCATTTTGCATTCCCTGCTTTAAGCAAATGCCTTGCTTTAGCTGGCTTGCATGGCATCAAAGGATTTCCATTTTTGTTAATTACATACACCATGTCTTTAAGACCTCCTGTATGTTAGAGTAATGCGTATTCAAAGCATCGGAGTTACTTTGAAATCCGTCCTCACCTCGACCAGATATGGAAAGGTTTAACAATACAGACACCGCCCCTACCATCACAGGGCTTTTAATCTGCATCCGAAGAGGGAAGTACTGGTGCGATATACTTCCGTTCCTAATTTCTTTCCTATCGTTTACTAACAAATTTACCTCCTGTTAGTGGTCTGGTAACCTTGTGACTTTCTTTCAAAAGCCACGGGGTAAGATCCGTGGTAGGTTACTTTAAGATTGTTTACTGATTCTATGCTCATCGGTGTAGTACCCCATAATTAACATCATTTTAAAACCTCACTTTTTATTTTGTGGTACTCTGAAATTACAGCCTCGTCATCAAAAGGTACATTGTTTTTTATTATCTGTATTGCATGATTGGCATAAGCCGTAAACCAATCATAATCTATAATACCTCCTGCACACCCTTCACTATATACTGTTTCTAAAAGCATTTCTAACTCTTCTTTCATAATATTCCTCTCCCTTTTATAAAATATCTAAGTCAAACTCTTCATTATACCTAACTATCTTAGATCTTTCGCATTCTCTACAACACCATTTATTAAGTCTGTCTCTATGACATTTAGGTTTTGAATGGCCCCCTTCGTACGTTCCAGGATCTTCGGGAGCTTTACCTAGCTCACTGTCGAACATATAATCTTCATTTTTTATTGGTCTTGTCTTCCTGCCCCAAGCCTTATTACAATTAGCATCGCATACTAGAATAACTTCTTGCCCTAGGTATGTTATTGGTTTTGCTATCATTCTAAAACCTCCCTTTTTTTATTTAAGTTATATTCATAATACCAGAGCAAAATAAAAAGTCAAGGACTATTTTTTAGCCTTGACAATTATTTTCAATATGACTACTATTTATCTAGGTAATAAAATATTTCCTTCTCTCATGCCCC
>RZYX01000057.1 GCA_009930155.1 Clostridia bacterium
ATAATGACATCCTCAGAAACATGTGCTACTGGTAGTCCGGCAACATCAAATGCGATTAATATGATTATTAATCCAATTTTGCCAGCGAGTGTTTCAATTATTGCAAATGATAATACTGTTTGCGAAGGCACGAATGTAACATTTACAGCTACTCCAACAAATGGTGGAACAACCCCATCTTATAATTGGTTAGTGGATGGTACAAGTGTAGGTGCTCCTGATCAAAATACATACTCAACTATTAGCTTAAGTGATGGTGACGTTGTTACAGTAGAAATGACTTCATCAGAGGTGTGTGTGTCCGGTAATCCTGCTACTTCTAATGCCGTGAACATGACGATTTTGGCTTCACCTTCAATTTCTGTTCAACCGACAGATGCAACAATTGGTGAGGGAGGTAGTACTAGTTTTGAGATCATTGCAGATGGCGATGGATTAATGTATCAGTGGCAGGTTTCCACCGATGGTGGTTCGACATATAATGATATCCTTGCAGCCGGTTCAGATCCTGTTTATGCAAACTGGGATTCTCCAATTTTAAATATTAATTCAACTATTTTTGCAAACGATGGATATATGTATCAGTGTATTGTTAGTGGGACTTGTTCACCTGCTGTTACAAGCGACCAAGTAACATTGACTGTTAATAGTGCCCCTGCAATTACTACCCAACCAGTCAATACAGCAGTTTGTGTTGGTGATGGTGCTTCATTTAATGTAGTAGCATCTGGTACAATAAGTGGTTATCAATGGCAAGTTTCTACAAATGGAGGATCAACATATACTGATATTCTCGCTGCGGGAACAAATCCAAGCTACGCAAACTGGAATACACCAACACTTGATCTTACAGGAGTTGATATGCCAAATAATAGTTATAGGTACAGATGTATCGTACAAGGGACTCCGGATGCGATATCTACTTCTGCTGTTTTAACCGTTAATGAGGCACCGACAATAACCCTTGATCCTGTTGGAAGTACTGTCTGTGAAGGAGATGCTGCATCATTCAGTGTTAGCGCTACCGGATCCGGTTTAGCTTATCAATGGCAGGTATCAACTGATGGAGGATCAACCTTTAATGATATTCTTGCTGCCGGAACAAATCCAAGCTATGCAAACTGGGATACAGACAATTTGTCTGTCTCTGCAACCATCCCCTCAAATGATGGATTCTTGTATCAATGTGTTGTTTCAGGAGCTTGTACGCCTGGTGCAATATCTACTCCAGCAACCTTATCAGTTAATTCTTTACTTCCTGTTAGTGTTTCTATTATTGAAGATGACAATAATATCTGCGATGGTACAAATGTGACCTTTACAGCAACTCCATTAAATGGTGGAACACCTACCTTTGAATGGTTTGTAAACGGATTACCGGCTGGGAATAACAGTCCTACATTTTCTACTAATTTACTCAATAACAACGATGCAGTTATTGTTAGAATGACTTCTTCATTAACTTGTGTCTCCGGTAATCCAGCAACATCCAATACAGTAAATATGATTGTGAATCCGATCTTGTCTATAGATGCTTCTATTTCAGTGGATAGTAATCCAATTTGTGATGGAGAAAATGTTACATTTACAGCGACTCCGACAAATGGTGGTGCTAGTCCATCTTACAATTGGTTAGTAAACGGAACGTCCGTAGGCGCACCAAATGCTGCTACATTTAGTACAAGTTCTTTGATTGACGGTAATGTTGTTGAAGTTGTATTAACTTCATCAGAATTATGTGCTACAAACAATCCTGCAACATCAAATGATATAACTATGACTGTCAATGCGAATTTAGCTGTTGACGTGTCAATCTCATCAGATGTTAACGATCTTTGTGATGGCACGACAGTTACCTTTACGGCAACACCGGTTAATGGTGGTGCAAGTCCATCATACGATTGGTTAGTAAACGGTTCAAGTGTTGGTGCTCCTGATCAAAACACATTCATATCTAACGACTTAAATGATAGTGATTATGTTGAAGTAATTATGACTTCGTCTGAAACTTGTACATCAGGAAATCCTGCGACATCTAACAGCGTTACAATGGCAATTAATCCAATTCTCACTGCTGATGTTTCTATATCTGCTGACATGACAACAATATGTTCAGGTTCTACGGTAACATTTACTGCTACCCCAACAAATGGTGGAACAACTCCATCTTATTTGTGGTTCGTTAATGGTGTAAATATTGGAGCTGCAAACAGTCCTGTATATACAACTTCTACACTTAATGATGGCGCTAATGTTTATTGCAGAATGACTTCTTCTGAAACTTGCGTAACAAACAGTCCGGCTCAGTCAAATACTGTTACAATTACAGTAAACTCTGAACTACCTGTTTCTGCACTTATTAGTGCTGACAACAACCCTGTTTGTGATGGTGGTAATGTTACATTTACAGCGACTCCGACAAATGGTGGTGCTAGTCCATCTTACAATTGGTTAGTAAACGGCGGTTCGGTTGGTGCTCCTGATGCTAATACATTCACTATAAACTCTCTTAACAACAGCGATGTGGTTGAGGTAGTTGTTACATCATCAGAATCATGTGCTACTAATAATCCTGCAACATCTAACTCAATTAGCATGGTGGTTAATCCAAATTTACCTGTTAATGTTGCTATAACCGAAAGTGTTAACAATGTTTGTGACGGAACAACTGTTACATTTACTGCTACTCCAACAAATGGTGGTGCTAGTCCTTCTTACGATTGGTTAGTGAACGGTACCAGTGTAGGTGCTCCTGATCAAAACACATTCACATCTAACACCTTAAATAATGGTGATGATGTTGAAGTTATTATGACTTCATCTGTGACATGTGTTACAGGAAATCCGGCGAACTCTAATGTTGTGAACATGGTAATAAATCCAATTCTCACTGCAGATGTATCAATTGTTGCTGACATGACGACTATTTGTTTAGGCTCTATGGTAACATTTACTGCGACACCAACAAATGGTGGAGGAACTCCTTCTTATGTATGGTTTGTGAATGGTGTAAATATTGGTGCTGCAAACAACCCTGTTTATACAACTTCTACACTTAATGATGGTGATGATGTTTACTGCACAATGACTTCTTCGGAAACGTGTGTAACAAACAGTCCGGCAATGTCGAATACTGTCAATATTACAGTTAATCCTGCTCCTGTTGTTCCTAGTGCTAATGTTCTTTGCAATGGAACAAATGGCGCAGGCGTAATAATAGTTACTGATCCAATTGGAGCAGAATATACATATTCTATAGATGGAATTGTATTCCAAACCGAGACTCAATTTATTGATGTTGCTAACGGAACATATACAATTACTATCGATCAAGGCGGCTGTACAAATGTTAGCTCAGAAGTTCTAGTAAATTGTTCTTGTGATAATCCTACTACATTGACAATCTCTGCAAACAGTGGTATTGCTTGTAGTGCCGAAGATTTTACTCTCAATGGAAATATGTTTGGAGGAAATGCCTCAGAAGTAACAGTGACTCATGACGGTGCCGGTGTATTAGAACAGTCTGTATTTACCACATCGCCATTTGATATTGTTTATATTCCAGACGCAACTGATCTAAACCAGACAATTACATTTACTGTTGTAACTGATGATCCTGCCGGTGATTTATGTGATGCGATTTCTGAGCAGTTTACAATTACTGTTCACGAATCTCCAACGGTTGATTTGCCAGAAACTATCAATGCTTGTGAGGGTGCAGAATTCTCATACACTTTAACAGAAACTTATGAATATGTAATTTGGATGGATGCGATAGAAAATCATACATTTACATCTAACTATACATATGCTGGGGACTACCAACTATGGGTTTGGGTTGAAAATGAGTATTGTGCTGCTCAGGACACAATGACTGTTGTGGTTACGGTTTGTTCTGATATCGACCAAGCACTTAACAACGGAAGATTTGACATCTATCCTAACCCAACACGCGAAAACTGTCAGTTAAGCATTTCGGATTACCTAGGAGAATTAACTTATAGTGTTGTTGATATTCAGGGCAAAGTAATTATCACCAAGGAAATGCATGTTCAGTCTGATTATATTGAAGAAATAAATGTTGAAGACTTTGTTCCAGGAATGTATTTTATCAGATTAACAACAAGTTCTGAGACGATCAACTTTAAGTTAATTAAGAATTAATTAAAATAACAACTTGTTAAGAAAGGTGCTCAAATGGGCACCTTTTTTTTATACTGAATTCCCGGCAAGCCAGCCGGTAGAAAAAGCTATTTGCAAATTATAACCTCCTGTATTGGCATCCAAATTTAGAACTTCACCGGCAAAAAATAATCCGTTAATAATTTTAGACTCCATAGTTTTAGGATTAACCTCATCCAAGCTTACTCCTCCTGATGTAACCACTGCTTCTTTGTATCCCCGATGACCGATAATATTTAGCTCAAATGACTTCAAACATTTTATAATTTGTCTCCTTTCGTTTGCCGAAATTTGATGTGCAGGTTTTTCTGCATCAATTTCTAATATATCGAGAAAAACCGGAATTGCTTTTTGTGGCAACCACATTTTAAGCATATTTCCGACTTTCATTTTTCCGTGTTCGTTAATGTCTCGCAAAATACGATTATCAAGCTTTTCGTTATCCAAAGCTGGTTTAAAGTCAATTAGTATTTTAATTTTTGATTTTGATTCCAATGCAAAAACGACATCACGACTTAAAGTAAGGATTACAGGACCAGACAAACCATAGTGAGCAAACATTAAATCGCCAAACTCTTCGTTTACAAGTTTGTCATTAATATAAAGAGCAGCATTAATATTTTTAAGTGTTAAGCCCTGCATACTTGAGCAATAATCTTCTTTTGTAACAAGAGGGACTAGAACCGGGAAAAGGTTTTCGATTGTATGACCAGCTCTTATCGCCCAACGATAGCCATCGCCGGTGGATCCAGTACCCGGATAAGACTTGCCACCAGTACATACAATAATTTTTTCTACACTAATTACTTCTATTTTACCATTAGTAACACACTCAACTCCTGAAATTTTTTCCCCATCTAAAAATATCTCATTAACCTTGGTATCGAATTTAAATTTTACGCCAACATCTCTTGCTTTTTTCATAAGAGCCTCAACAACATCGGCAGCTTTTTCGCTTTTAGGGAAATACCGCCCTCCTCTTTCGAGCACTGTCTCTAGACCACACTCATCAAGTAAGAAAATAATATCATCATTAAAAAATGCTTTAAATGCCGGATATAAGAATCGCCCATCAGGATATATTTGAGTAATAAAATCCTGGATTTCGGCCGAGTTCGTAATATTACAACGTCCTTTGCCTGTAATCAGTAGCTTACGACCGGGCTGATTCATCTTTTCTGTAACAAGCACGCTCTTGCCCGATTCTCCTGCACTAATTGCAGCCAAAAGCCCAGCTGCACCAGCTCCAATAATAATTACATCACTGTTTATCATTTATTTTTTTTGTAAAAATACAATATTTTTACGATTTTGATCGTACAAAACGCACATACGAATAGAAGTACAATGTAATACAAATAGAAATAGTATTCTCCCAAGTGATAATAGTCCAAATAGCTGCAAAACAAGATCTCCAAAGAACTCACACTCAATAACTATTGTTCAATCTTTCAATAATTTAATTGTTATACATCACTTTTTGGCAAATTATGATATTTGTTCTTTGTTATATTTTAAAATTAAATTAGATTTGTAAACAACAGAAAATACGCAAAAAACAGAAAACAAAATAAATATGACAGAAAATTTAAAAAAACTTAAGGCAAGGGAAAAACAACTTGCAGAATGGTCGTACGAGTGGCATCCAATAGACAAAGGATACAACAACCGCACTCTTTATATTAATATCGGGGATTGCAAAATCGACGAAAAGCCGGTTAGCGAGCAAATGAAAGAAAAATTTGTTGGCGGTAAAGGCTTTGGACTCAGATTACTATGGGATGCAACTACACCATCTACAAAGTGGGATGATCCTGAAAATGAAATTATCATTTCTCCCGGACCAATTGGTGGTATCACACAATATTCGGGTGCTGGCAAATCGCTTGTAGTTTCATTATCTCCACAAACAGATTCTGTTATGGACTCTAATGTTGGTGGATTTTTTGGACCTTTCATGAAATTCTTAGGATTTGATGCACTTGAGTTACAAGGAAAAGCAGAAAAAGACATAATTATTTTTATCGATGGTGTTAATCATATTGTTAAAATATTTGAAGACCCCGGTTTTGCCGTAGATTCTCATATTATGGGCGAAGAGCTCACAGAATATTTTGCTGAAGACGAAAAAGACGCTAAAAATATTGGAATCGTCTCTGCAGGAGCTGCTGCCGAACATTCACTTATTGGGATGTTAAACTTTACTTTTTGGGACAATAAACGTAAAATGGTAAGATTAAAACAAGCCGGTAGAGGTGGTATCGGTACAGTTTTTCGTAATAAAAACATCAAAGCTATTGTTGCCAAAATACCTGGCGTTAAAGGAAATTTAAACAATGTTGTGGATCTTGAAAAAATAATGGAAGTTGGTCGCGATTATGCCGGTGAGATGAGAGATTTAGACGACAAACAAAACCAAATGAAAAAGAAAGGGACTGCAAATATTGTTAACGTAATGAGCGATTACGATTTACTGCCTACTCATAACTTTAAATATGGAACACACAAAGATGCTCCTAAAATACATTCAGACTTTTTACGTGACAAATGGTTTACTCTTGGAGTTAATGATGGTTGCTGGATTGGCTGTGCAATGCAATGTGCCAAAGGAGCTGACGATTTTGAATTAAAAACCGGACCATATAAAGGTACAAAAGTAATCGTTGACGGACCGGAATACGAATCAGCTGCAGGCTTAGGTTCTAATTGTGGAATTTTTGATTACCAACCAATACTCGAAGCAAATTTTTACTGCGATACTTATGGAATTTGTACCATAACGTGGGGCACAATTGTTGCCTTTATCATGGAGTGCTACGAAAACGGAGTAATTAACAAAGAAATAACAGGCGGTTTAGAATTAAACTTTGGAAATGCAGATGCTGCCCTTGAGCTTCTACATCAATTAGCACGAGGCGAAGGTTTTGGTAAAATTGCAGGAACTGGTGTTCGTCAAATGAAAAAATTATTTGTCGAAAAGTATGGTGCTGACGCTCAGTTTCTACAAGACATTGGAATGGAAAACAAAGGGTTGGAATATTCTCAATATGTATCAAAAGAATCTTTAGCTCAGCAAGGAGGTTATGCTATGACAAACAAAGGTCCGCAGCACGATGAAGCATGGCTTATTTTTATGGATATGGTTAACAATCAAATTCCAACTTTTGACGATAAAGCAGATGCATTACACTGGTTCCCAATGTTCAGAACTTGGTTCGGACTACAAGGACTTTGTAAAATTGTATGGAATGACGTAACTCCAGCTGATAACAAACTTGAGGACGAACCACACAAAATTCCTAAACACGTAAGAAATTATCTTGCTGTGTACGAAGGGGTTACAGGGAAAAAACTCGACGAAGCCGGACTTATCGAGCAATCCGAAAGAGTATATAATTTCCAAAGAATTTTCAACATCCGAAGAGGTTATGGCTTAAGAAAACACGATGCTCAACCATACAGAGCCGCAGGGCCTGTTACTGTCGAAGAATACGAATCAAGAGCAGAAAGATATGACAAACAACTTCAGGAAATTCTAAATTATGATACACAAGGAAAATCAACTGAAGAAAAAATGGCTGTTCTACGTAAGCATCGCGAAGAACAATATGAAAAACTCTTAGATGCTGTTTATGAAAGAAGAGGCTGGACTAAAAATGGAGTTCCAAAAATTGAACATCTAAAGAAAATTGGAATGGATTTACCAGAACTTATAGAAATAATAACACCTCTACAATAATTTAGTTTATACAAAAAAGCCCTGTTTCCAGGGCTTTTTTAAAAACAATAAATAATGACATTTGAGCAAATAAAACAAATACTTAAAAATAAAACTGTTGGCATTGCCGGTTGTGGAGGATTAGGATCAAACTGTGCAGTCGCACTAACACGAGCGGGAGTTGGAACTCTAATTATTGTCGATTTTGACATTATCGAAGAATCGAACCTAAACAGACAATTCTATTTCTTCAATCAAATCGGTTTGATTAAATCTTCTGCTCTAAAAACTAATATAGAAAAAATCAATCCTCAAACTAAAGTAATTGCTCACAACACTTTTTTAACAGAAGAAAATTTACCTGACATTTTTGCTCATTGCGACGTAATTGTTGAAGCTTTTGATAAACCCGAGGCCAAAGAAATGATAATAAAATCAGTCACTAAATGCTTACCGGAGAAATACCTCATCTGCGGAAGCGGAATAGCCGGTTGGGGAAATAATAATGAGATTAAAGAACAAGTCTTTAACAAACTTATAGTTTGTGGAGATAACACAACCGAAATTACTAATAATAATCCTCCACTTGCTCCAAAAGTTGGAGTTGTGGCAAATATGCAGGCAAACGCTGTTTTAGAAATCTTGTTACCAAAAAATATGTAAAAATGGAAATTATCCTAAATAACAGAAACGAAAACTTTGAAAAACATCAATTAAGTATTTCCGAAATAATGGAAATAAAAAAATTCTCATATCAAAAAATTATCGTCAAATTAAATAATACTTTCATCGAAAAAGAAGACTATCAGCACACCATCGTAAAAGAAGGCGACAATTTAATGATTTTACATTTGTTAGCCGGAGGGTAGCCTGATAATTTAGCATACTTTCATTTATGGCAACAAATACTCCTCAGGTATTATAATGGGTTTTACTTCAACCTTTGGATATCCTTGTTTGACCACAGAAAACTCAACTCGACGATTTAGATGTCTTATTGCATCATCTTCTGTTTCGACAGTAATTTGCATCTGCTCACCATTGTACTCGACACTTAATTGAGCTTTACCGACACCTTTATTTAAAAGATAATTTTGAACGGAAATTGCTCGATTCTTACTTAAATTCATATTGTACGACTCTGCTCCGTAATAGTCAGTGTGTCCGGCAATATTAAATTTTGCTTCTGGATTCTTTTTAAGGTAATCTGCAATTATGTCAAGATTATTTGTACTCTCAGGTTTAATGTCGTATTTGTCAAAATCAAAGAAAACATTTTCGATCATCAAAGATTCCTCACTGTTATCATTAGAATTTATATCTTCATTACTGGCAAGATCGGGAATTTCTATTACCATATCCATTCCTGTAATATCCCAACTTTCATTCTGAGGAACATCAATTGCTCTAGTCATAAGGTCACCCGATTGATCATAAGCGATTAAATCATAATTTCCTGCTTCTACTCCCTCAATAAGGTAGTTGCCATTCTCATCTAATTTAACATTAGCGATTTCTTCTCCACTATCTTTATCGATAAGTTTAACTCTTACTTGCATTAGTTTTTCTTGATTTTCAGGATCTAACTCAATTACACCAGAGATCTTTGCAAGTTGCGGAGCTTGTTCGTCCACAAGACTAATACAATCACATTCATCAACGCCAACGCGTCTTTTATTATCATTTACAGGACAGAATGCAAAGACTGGAGTATTCTCAATAATATAACCCATGTCGTTACCACCTGTACTAAATGGATATCCTAAATTTATTGGTGCTGCCCACTTTTTGTTTTGTTCGTCCCAATTTGTATAAAAAACATCAAATCCGCCAACATTAGTATGCGACTCGGAACTAAAATAAAGTGCATTTCCGTTACGAATTACATACGGCATTTCTTCGTGAAAAGGCGTATTAACTTCAGAACCAAGATTAACGGGTTTTTGCCATTTCCCTTCCTCGTCCCTGTCGCTATACCATATATCTAGACCTCCCTGACCACCTTTGCGCAAGCTCGTAAAATATATTCTTTTCCCATCGGCAGTAATGGTTGCATGCGACTCCCACTTACGAGTATTTAATTTTTTTACTCTCTCTGCAGGTTGATATTTTCCATTCTCAAATTTACTCATGTAGATATCTCCATTATCATAACGGTCAGCTATCAAATAAAGCTCTGTACCATCAGCAGTGGCAGTAACAGGAATAAACGGATAGGGAATTTGCAAATCGTTTGTAATATTTTTAGGATTTGCAAATTGGCCATTTTCTACTCTATCTGCCATAAAAACACCATCAAATGGCCCTTCACTATACTCTGTATTATAATTAATATCTGGAGGAAAAACATTATATTTACCATTAGTAAAAATTAACCTATTAGCATCCCAACACAATATCGGGCAACGAACATTGGGTTCCTCTAGCTCGCTAACTAATATTTTTTCTATTTTCATTCTTTCGGCATCAATAACCTCCATGGCGTCGCGACAAGATTGAATTTCACGCTCAATAAACATCCCCTGCACAGTCTTTCTTTCTTTTTTGGTCATTTTTTGATCAAATGTATTAAAAGCATCTATTGCCTTTTCATACTCTTTGTTTAATCGATATGCTACTCCCAAATAATAATAAGAATCAATCGGGGCTTTATTTTCCTTATATTTATTTCGATACTTTTTGTCTGTATTCTCAGTGGCCATCAATAAATAATCTATTGCCGATTTTACATCCTGCGAATTTTCACCTGTGAGATAACAATATCCTATTTTATACGCATAGTTATAATTATTGCTGTTGCGCTTAAATAAATCAATATATAATTCCAAAGCTTTATCGAAATCATCATAAGCCACATATTCTTCTGCTGCCTTATATTTATCTTTATCCGACTTATCATTATCGGCAAATAAATTTACCTCAAACGACAAGAAAAATATAATAATTAAAATTAATAATCTTTTTAAATCCATAATCACTTATTAATAGAGTTTACATTATTTTTCCCAAGATACAAAAATATACAAATTATGTTTACTTTCTCAATTTTTAGAGTTTTATTTTTGATCTAACCCGCATTATTCACCACTTTTTATTTAAATTCAAGTAAATAACTGATAGTTACATGTTTACAATGTTAATCAATAGTTATTTATATGCTTAAAT
>RZYX01000228.1 GCA_009930155.1 Clostridia bacterium
GTTTTGACTTTTGTATCAATTGCACTTTATATTGCACCCCAGATAATTGGAGGAGGGCATTATTCCTTTACTCTTTTTGAGCTTGTGCCAGGAGTCAATATTTCTTTTTACATTGACGCCTGGGACTTATGTTTGCAGGAACTGCATCATTTTTGTGGATTCTTGCAGCAATCTACTCGATTGGCTACATGAGAGGTCTTTCAGAACATGCTCAGACAAGATTTTACTTCTGCTATGCAGCGGCTGTATGCGGTGCAATGGGAGCTGCTTTTTCAGCAAACCTTTTCACGCTCTATCTTTTTTATGAAATAGTATCAATAATGACCTATCCACTTGTTGCACATCATCAGGACAGGGAAGCATATGAAGGCTCACAAAAATACATTATTTATCTTATGTTTACATCAAAGGCATTTCTTCTTCCAGCCATGGCTCTTATTTATTGGCAATGCGGAACTCTTGACTTTGCAACTTCAGGCATAAGCGAGGGAATTTTTGCAGCAGATGCTTCAAAAGGTCTTATAATAGCAGTTTATTTTTTGTGTCTTTTTGGTTTTGCAAAAGCTGCCATTATGCCTTTCCATAACTGGCTTCCTTCAGCAATGGTTGCACCAACTCCGGTTTCTGCTCTTTTGCACGCAGTTGTTGTTGTTAAGGTTGGTGTGTTTTCAATTTCAAGGGTAATGCTATCGGTTTTTGGTGTTAATCTTTTATCTTCGTTAAATCTTGGTCTTATTACAGCATATATTGTTTCTTTTACAATTCTTGCTGCTTCAATGATTGCACTTTCAAAAACAGATTTAAAGGCAAGGCTTGCATATTCAACTGTAAGTCAGCTTTCCTATATAATTTTAGGTGTTGCAATGCTTACACCAAACTCAATTACAGGCGGACTTATCCACATAACAAACCATGCTTTTTCAAAAATTACCTTGTTTTTTTGTGCTGGAGCAATTTATGTTGCAACAAAGAAAAAAGACATAAGGGATATGAAAGGAGTAGGTTATCAAATGCCTCTTACTATGGCAGCATTTGGACTTGCTTCACTAAGTATGATTGGAGTCCCTCCTGTTTCAGGTTTTGTTACTAAGTGGTTTTTAGCACTTGGAACCATGGACATAAACAATATGATTTTACTGACAGTACTTTTGGCAAGTTCTTTTTTAAATGCATGTTATTTTGCACCTGTATTTATCGGGTCTTTTTCAAGGATGCCGGAATCAACTGCAAACCTTGAAAAATCTCCTCTTATTGCCATGATGGTTATTCCACTTTTCATTACAGCAGTAATTTCAGTTTGTATAGGTATATGGCCAGATCTTTTCCTTAAAATCATTAACCTTCTAGTGGATACAATATGATGGGTAAAATTTTCGGTTTTTTACAACAAAAATCCAGTATTTTAAAGTGGATGTTTTTTATCTTTCTTGCAGGAACAATTTGTTTTGACTTTTTTGTCCCAAGGGATGGTCATGCTCATTTTTTTGGAGACACAATTATTGGATTCTGGAGCCTTTTCGGAATTATTGGCTGTCTTGTAATGATAATTGTTTGTAAGGGGATAGCTCATTCTTTTCTCATGAAAGATGTGGATTATTATTGGGAAGATGAAGACGAAGGGATAGTGAGATGACACAGGTTTCATGTTTAATGCATCCTGCATCAGTATTTTTTATTGCAGCTTTTTTTATGCCCTGGTTTAAAAAGATTAATTTTATGAAGCCTGCTCTTGTACTGGTGCCTGTTATTGCAATTTTTCAGATAAATTTTCTTCCCCAGGAATTTGGGAATGTAAATTATCTTGGGCTTGATCTGATTTTTGGAAGAGTTGATAAGCTTTCCTATGTATTTCTTAATGTTTTTACGCTTATGTCTCTTATTGCAGGTATTTACAGCTCATATGTTGATGAATGGGAACAGCATACAGCAGCTCTTCTTTATGCTGGCAGCTCTCTTGGAGTTACTCTTGCAGGAGATTATCTAACTCTTTTTGTTTTTTGGGAACTTATGGCTTTTTCTTCAGTATTTTTGATTTGGTACAGGAAAAAGAGAAGATCCCACAAGGCTGGTTTGAGATATTTGATAGTGCATGCAACTGGTGGACTTATTTTACTAGCTGGAATTTTAATACGCTACAGTGAAGTTGGAAACTTTTTGTTTACTCCAATTGCTCCTGAAACAGCAACTTTTGGTGATTATCTTATAATGATAGGGTTTATGCTTAATGCGGCAGTCCCTCCAATTCATGCCTGGCTTGCAGATGCTTACCCTGAAGCTTCAGTTATCGGTGCAGTATAAATG
>RZYX01000058.1 GCA_009930155.1 Clostridia bacterium
GTACATACGGATGTTTCTGAGCGACTGCGTAAGCTTAATCCACAGCTTTATACAGAGGTGCGTGAAGTTCTTGATGTTAATAAGGCACAAAGACATATAAGAGGTGGCTTAGCAACAAAGGAAAAATATAAAAAACTAAGTCGCTAGGGTATTCGTGCTGCTTGACAGTTGTATAATAATGCTGTATAATACACCAAAATCCAAAAATAAATGCATTGACAGAGAAGTGTATTTGCACTTGGCAATCAAAGAGAGTCTGTGGTAGCTGTGAACAGACATTGCCATCAAGTACTGTCGCTCCCGAGCAGGAATCTGAAAGCGTATTGCGTTAGTAGGCGTTCTCGTTAGCTGCGTTAAAGCAAAAGGCTTGTTTGAGCTTTGAGGGTGTGCATTTTTTTGTATGCTGAAGTTGGGTGGTAACACGGGTGTATCAACTCGTCCCTTCATTAATTTGAAGAGACGGGTTTTATTTTATTGTTTTTTATGCTCTTATTTTAAAGGGAGGTTTGTTAAATGGAAATTAGAATAGTTGAGGTGGCTGAAAGAATACGCAGCCTTAGAGAAATTATGAATTTCTCGGTGGAGGAAATGGCAACGGCGGTAAACTACACCACAGAAAGATATCAGGCAGCAGAAAAAGGAGAGATAGATTTCTCCATAAACTTTCTTTATAAATGTGCCGACAAATTTGGCGTTGATATGGTAGAAATATTAACAGGTGAAAAGCCTCATCTTTCGTTCTATGCAATTACAAGAAAAGGTAGCGGACTTCCAATGGAGCGTCGTTCAGGTTTTAACTATTTTCATCTTGGTGCAAGGCTTAAAAACAAGCGTTGTGAACCGTTTGTTGTAACAGCACCATATAGTGATGATGAACAAAACCAACCTATTCATCTCTCATCACATGAGGGGCAGGAATTTGATTATATTTTAAAAGGTAAGATGAAGATTGCACTTGAAAATCATATCGAAATATTGTCGCAGGGTGATAGCGTGTTTTTTGATTCTTCTCATCCTCATGGAATGATAGCAGTAGATGGCGAGGATTGCACTTTTCTTGCAATAGTACTAAAAAAATAAGCAAAAGGAATTTTAAAGCGACTTAGGGGGATTAATATGACTGCACAGACATTGCACAAAAAATTTATTGATGAAACATTTGATTATTCTGGTAATCTCATAGACTATAAATTGATTTGCCCTGAAAAGTTCAATTTTGCTTATGATGTTATCGATAAAATAGCAGAACTTGAGCCAGATAGAATGGCTATTATATGGTGCAATCCAAAGGGCGAGAAACAAAACTTTACTTATGGAGACCTTAAAAAGAATAGTGACAAGGTTGCAAATATGCTTAGAGCAAAGGGCATTGGCAAGGGCGATAAGGTAATGCTTGTTTTAAAGCGTCACTATCAATTTTGGTTTACAATTTATGCACTACATAAGCTTGGAGCAATAGCGATTCCTGCAACATTTTTGCTTACAAAGCACGATGTTGAATACAGGGCAAATGCTGCGGGCGTTAAAATGATAATATGCACTGGAGATGGCGATGTTGCAGAGCATGTTGACACGGCAATGCCTGATTGTCCTACAGTAAAGTCAAGGATTATGGTTAATGGTTCTCGTGACGGCTGGGATAGTTTTGCACAGCTTTTTGAGCAAGCATCTGATAAGTTTGAACCAATTGATTACACCTCTCATGACCCAATGCTTATGTACTTTTCGTCAGGTACAACGGGTAATCCAAAGATGGTTTTACACCAAAATTCATATCCAATAGGTCATTTGATAACTGCAAAGTATTGGCATAATGTTAACCCAAATGGTTTGCATCTTACAATTTCTGATACAGGATGGGCAAAGGCTGCATGGGGTAAAATTTATGGTCAGTTTATGATGGGAAGTTGCCAATTTATATATGATTTTGACAAATTTGATGCTAAAGATATTTTAGAAAAAATATCAGATTATAAAATCACAACTCTTTGTTGTCCACCAACAATGTTCAGATTCTTTTTGCAGGAGGATGTTAAGTCATACGACCTTTCATCACTAAGTTATTGCAACATAGCGGGTGAGGCACTGAGCCCAGATGTTTTCAACAAATGGTATGAAGCAACAGGGATAAAGCTAATGGAGGGTTTTGGTCAAACAGAAACAACTGTTTTGATTGCAAACCTTATAGGCATGACACCAAAGCCAGGCTCGATGGGCAAACCTGTACCTCATTATGATGTTAAAATAGTGGACGAGAATGGTGTGCCTGTACAAACTGGAACTACAGGTGAAATAGTTGTAAGAACAGAGTTCAAAGCACCTATCGGACTTTTCACAGAATATTATAACGATGATGTAAAAACAAAAGAATCTTGGCACGACGGATTTTATCACACGGGTGATACTGCATGGTGTGATGAGGATGGCTACTTTTGGTATGTTGGCAGAACAGATGATGTTATCAAATCTTCTGGTTATCGCATAGGACCATTTGAGATTGAAAGTGTTCTTGCAGAGCATCCATCTGTTTTAGAAAGTGCTGTAACAGGTATACCAGATCCAATAAGAGGAAATTTAGTTAAGGCTACAATAGTTCTTCGCTCTGGATTTGAACCATCAGATGATCTTATAAAAGAAATTCAGACTTTTGTTAAAAATGAAACAGCACCATATAAGTACCCACGAATTGTTGAGTTTGTTGATGAACTACCAAAAACAACAAGTGGAAAAATTCGCCGTATAGCTATTCGACAAGCAGATTTAGAAAAAAATAATAATTAAAATCGAACTATAAATCTACTTTGTTATAACTTTATAATTATTTTAAAAAAGTCATTATTGTAGTTGCTAAATTCTACAATGATGGCTTTTATTAAGTTAAATAATATTACTTTTTCAAATATTATATTGTTTTATTTTTACACTTATAAACAAAAAGATAGCAGACACATTTTTGTGCCTGCTATCTTTTTGTTATTTTTATGAAAGTTGAATTTATTGATTTCTCAGTTCTACTCTTCTTATTTTACCACTGATTGTTTTTGGTAGTTCATCAACAAACTCAACAATTCGTGGGTACTTGTATGGTGCTGTGTGGGTTTTAACATATTTTTGAATTTCCTTTTTTAACTCATCAGTGCCTACAGTGCCTTTTGTTAAAACAATTGTAGCTTTAACAACTTGACCACGAATTGGGTCTGGTGCACCTGTTGCGGCACATTCAAGAATGTAAGGAAGTTCCATAATAACGCTTTCAATTTCAAAAGGTCCTATGCGATAACCAGAAGATTTGATAACATCATCTGTTCTGCCAACATACCAAAGGTAACCGTCCTCATCACGCCATGCAGTATCACCTGTGTGATATATTCCGTCGCTCCAAGCTTCCTTAGTTTTTGCATCGTCATTATAATATTCCATAAATAATCCAAAAGGAACTTCTTTATCTGTGCGGATTACAATTTCACCAACTTCACCAACGGGAACACTTTTGCCGTCAGCCGATATGATATCAACATCATACATAGGGCTAGGTCTGCCCATTGCACCAACTTTTGGGGTAGTGCCAACAGGATTAAATACAGAAAGGGTAGTCTCCGTTTGTCCAAATCCCTCCATAAGGGTAAGACCTGTTGCTTTTTTCCATTGTTCAAAAACCTCTGGGTTAAGAGCTTCGCCCGCTGTAGTTGAATATTCAATTGTGGAAAGGTCATACTTTGATAAATCCTCTTTTATGAAAAGGCGATACATAGTAGGGGGTGCACAGAAAGTTGTGATGCCATATTTTTTAAACATTGGTAAAATGATATTTGCGTCAAATCTATTAAAGTCGCATGTGAAAAGTCCTGCTTCACACATCCATTGTCCATAAAGCTTGCCCCAAAGAGCTTTACCCCAGCCTGTGTCAGCAATTGTAAGATGCAAACCATCAGGGTTAACATTGTGCCAATACTTTGCAGTAATGTAATGACCTAATGGATATTTATAGTCGTGCATAGCAATTTTTGGGTATCCCGTTGTGCCAGATGTAAAGAACATAAGCATTGGGTCATTGCCACACGCAGTTTCAGAAGTTCTTGCAAACTCATTACTATACTTAGGCATTTCTTCATTAAAGTTGTTCCAGCCATCTTTGGACCCACCAACAATTATTTTAGTTTCAAGAGTAGGCGAGCTTGCCATTGCAAGGTCAACTTGATTTGCAACATCTCCGTCAGAAGTGCAAACAACAGCCTTAACGCCAGCAGCGTTAAATCTGTATTCAAGATCATGAGAAACTAACAAATGTGTAGCAGGAACGGCAATTGCAGCAAGTTTGTGTAATGCAATAATAGAGAACCAAAATTGGTAATGTCTTTTAAGCACAAGCATTACTCGGTCACCTTTTTTTATTCCAAGAGAAGCAAAGTAATTAGCTGTCATAGAAGAGTATTTAGCCATATCGTCAAAGCTAAAACGACGCTCTTCAAAGTCGTCAGTAATATGCAACATTGCAGTTTTGTTGGGGTACTTTTGTGCAAGAACATCTACAATGTCAAAAGCAAAGTTAAAGCTGTCACTGTTCTTGAAAGAAATATCTTTTAAAACTCCATTTTCATCAACAGAGGTATTAATAAAGGAGTCTATAACAGTTTCATTTGCTTTTCGCTCAAGCCTTGATTTTACAACTTGTTCAAAATCATTCTCTGGAACATTCTGTTTATCATCAATATTTGATTGAAGAACAATTGCATATATCTCTGCACATTCTCCGTCAACTGCAATCATTCCGTGAGGAGATGAACTGTTATAATAGATTGAGTCACCAGCTTCTAAAACTTCAATATGCTCACCAATCTGAATTTTTATACTTCCGCTTATAACAATGTCAAACTCTTGTCCCTCGTGGGTAGAAAGTTTGATAGGTTTATCTTGTTCAGATTCAGAATAAGGCATTTTAACATAGAATGGTTCAGCAACTTTTTTCTTGAATAAAGGAGCCATATTAATGTATTCAAAACCTTTACGGCGAGCTATCGGCAAACCGTCACCCTTGCGGGTAAGGTTGTATGATGTAAGGGTAGGGCTGACACCACTAATTAAATCCGTAGGGTCAACATCAAGATGCTTTGCACATTTATATATAAATGTAAAACTAAAGTCTTTTTCACCAAGTTCATATTGGCGGTATTCATCGACTGAAACATCAGTATTGCGTGCCATCTCAACTTCAGAAATTTCAAGAATTTCACGAAGTGTTTTAATTCGTTGTGCCACCTCTGCAAGCTGAATGCTCATATTGGTTTTTAGCATAATAATTCCTCCTTTTAATTTATAATAAAGAAACCCGTCTCAAAGAATATTCCTTGAGACGGGTTTAAAAACATACCCGCGGTACCACTCAAATTGCACCAAAAGGTGCCACCTCAAAGGCTCAAATAAGCCCAATGCATTGTCGTAGCATTAAAACACGAAAGACCCTACTTTTTACATTTCGAATCTTTGGCTCGGAAGGGATAAGTCATTGAGAAAATTGCGCATCGGCTTTCAGCAATCGCCGACTCTCTAAAGCTCAAAAAATCTCGACCGTCTTCGTCATAGCTGTTAATAAAATTATACTAGTTTTTAATTCTTTGTCAATATGTTTAAACAAATTAAATTTCTACGCCAAGAAAGTGTTTTACAATAAGACCAATAATAAATGAGAGTCCAGCAACGCTCATGCTTATTATAGCCATTTCACTAAAATGGGATTTAAAGTTCAAATCTTGTGCGACAGAAAGATAAATGTTAAATGCAAATATAATAAACAAAGCAATAAACAACATTACAATAAGTGCAATTAAAGTACTGTTTGCTGGTAAAATTAGATATGGCAAAATTAAAAATGCAACAGTAACTACATATGCAAATCCTGTATATGTAGCGGATTTTAATGCATCTTGCCTACCCTCAGATTTTGCAGAAAGATATTCGCTAGATGCCATTGAAAGAGTTGCAGAAATACCAGTGATAAGACCTGAAAGAGCAACGATTTTGTTGTTGCCAAGTGCAAAGGTAAGTCCTGCAAGAGTACCCGTAAGTTCAACTAGGGCATCACTAAGACCAAGCACCATAGAGCCTACATATTTAAGCCTTTCTTCATCAAGCAAACCAAAAAGCTCTTGTTCGTGCCTTTCTTCATCCTGTGCAATTTGTTTTGCCTGAGGCACTTCATTTTCAAGCTTTTTATATAATTTGGAATCTTTAAGTTCACCACGCTCCATAAGTTTTATAGTAAATGTAAAACCAAGGATAACACTAATAACAGTATAAAGCCATATAACGATGGGGCTTACTTTAATATTAATTCCAGTGAACTGTTGCCAAAGGTCAGCATGGGATTTTTCATCTTTTGCAATCTGTTCCAAAACCCTTTTGTTTTCATCGTTTTTAGCTCGTTTTGCAATGTTGTTATAAACAAAGTATCCCTTAACTTCATTTTTTTGCATTTTTAAAATCAGCTTTTTAATATCATTGCTCAATGTTGTATCAATCATAAATGCCTCCTAAAAACATCAATAAAAAAATTCTTTTAATAATTTATTATAAGCTATAGCTTTTGTCAAACTAATACTGAATATTGCTTTTATATGTTGCCTGCTAATTTAAAGATGAATCTTTTTGTGCAGAAGACTTGTTTATTAATTTCTTATAAATAAATGCAGAGATGATAGCAATAAAGATGTTGCATAAAAATGAGATTATAAATGCTGGTGATGTAGGGTCTGTTATAGTTGAACCAATAAAGGTAATAGCTATAATGCGAGATGAAAATCCCAAAACTCCGCCTAAAACATATCGGGTATAGCTT
Source organism: Clostridia bacterium (assembly GCA_009930155.1). The sequence goes on from RZYX01000058.1 coordinate 6,833, forward strand.
ATTCCAACAGAGCCCATATAAAGGCTTACAACATCACTTGGAAGTATTCCTATTACTCTGGCAATATAAGAAAAAAAGAAGTCATTATTTTTTTGAATTGATGATAAAACACTTAGCTTTTTATATTTATTTATAAGATTATCTGCAAACTCACTGTCATAGTATCTTCCAATCCAGTAGGGAGTGCTTATGCAAATAGCAACACCTATTGTGTTTACGATTATTGCAGTAGGTATATTAAAAATGTTACCACTTACAATCATCAACAGAGAAATAGGGAAAACAAAAGAAAGGCTTTTTAAAGCATACATAATAAGTAAAAATAAAATAGCCAGCGGTATGTTTTGGGGCACATAATTAAGAAGTTGTTCAACAGTAAGATTCTCTTTAAAAGAGCTTAGCAAAATAGCAATTATTATAATTACCACAAAAGGAAAATAGCGGAAAAACACCTTTAAATATTTTCCTTTGTTAAGATCGTTTTTCATAAAAAACCTCCGTCGGTAATGTTTTTTTAAAAATTAATATCTTATCTATTATATTACATTAGTCAATAGACTTATTTTTATAACTATTATAACATGAAAAGACAGTACACTTAAGTTTTTTATACAAAGCTTTAAGTGTACTGTATTTTAAAAGTTATTTTATTAAAAATAACTTTGTATATACTTTTACAAAATGATATAATAACCGTAATAATACTGCTTTATGTTTCAATGCTTTTTTATTTATGTGATATAACAATCATATTTTTATTATATAAAGCTTTAAATGGTAATGTGTTTAATGGCAAAATAATAATTGAGGCAAGTTCAATTATAATAACAAATGGAGTGATTTATATGAAAGTCTTGTTTATAGAATATCCCAAGTGCTCAACTTGCCAAAAGGCAAAAAAGTGGCTTGATGAACATGGCGTTGAGTATGATGATAGACATATAAAGGAGCAAAGACCAACAAGACAGGAACTTGAAAAATGGTATGGAATGAGCGGGTTTTTGCTTAAACGCTTTTTTAACACAAGCGGAGTTTTATATAAACAATTGGGATTAAAAGATAAACTGCCACAAATGAGCGAAGAACAGCAACTAGATTTGCTTGCAACAGATGGAATGATTGTTAAGCGTCCGCTCATTATTGCGGATGATTTTGTGCTTGTAGGATTTAAAGAAAAAGATTGGGAACAAAAACTGTTATGAAATATGAATATACTTTAAAGCGTTCAAAAAGAAAATCGCTTGCACTGGAAATATCATGTAACTCTGAAATTATTGTGCGTTCACCAATGCGCCTTTCACAGAGGAAAATTGATAATTTTGTAAAGAAGCATGAGCAGTGGATAGAAATACACCTAGAAAAGCAAAGCAAGAGGCAGTGTGCAAAGGAACTTACAACACAGCAAATAGAAGAGCTGAAAAAGCAGGCGAGGGAAGTGATACCCCAAAAAGTGGAGTATTATAGCAACCTTATGGAGCTTTATCCAACAGGAGTTAAAATAACCTCGGCTCAAAGGCGCTTTGGCAGTTGTAATGGTAAAAATAGCATATGTTTTTCCTATCGCTTAATGCAGTATCCCAGTGAGGCTATAGATTATGTTGTGGTGCACGAACTTGCACACATAAAGCATAAAGACCATAGCAAAAATTTTTATTCACTTATTGCACAATATATGCCCGACTACAAAGCAAGGGATGCAATTTTAAAGAATATGTAAAAAGTTTTTTAAAGTAAAATAAATAGACGAAATATAAAAATTTATTTATAATAAATTGACTTGGAGGAAGGCAAAGGCATATGCAAGACAATATAAAAAACAAAATATCAATACCACGATATCAACAAATTGCAATTGAAATTGCATCAAGAATTGCAAGTGAAGAATATAAAGTGGGCGAAAAAATATATGCTCGTTCTTCTTTAGCTAGTCAATATGGAGTTTCAGCAGAAACAGCGAGAAGAGCTATTTGTGTATTGTCTGATTTAGATATTGTTACTTCTGAAAAAGGCAGTGGTGTTACTATTAAATCCCACGAGAATGCTGTAAATTTTATTAAACAATATAATAAACGTAAAACGATAGACACAATCAAGTCTAATATGTTATTGAGTTTTCAGCGTCAAAAGAATGAGATGGAAAACTTAAACGGTTGTCTTTCCGAGCTTCTTGAGGCTACAGAGCATTTTAGATCACTTAATCCGTTTATGCCATTTCAGATTAATATAACAAAAGATACGGAGTATATAAACTGCACGATTGCTGAGCTCCAGTTTTGGCAACATACAGGTGCAACAGTAATAGCAATTAAAAGAGAAGGCTCATTGGTAGTTTCTCCTGGACCTTATTTTGTTCTTTTAGAAAATGATATTTTGTATTTTATTACACAAGATGATTCAATGCAGAGAGTTAAAAATTTTATATATCCACAAGAATATTAGTCTAAGTGCTAACCAATACTTTTTATAGTGTTGATTAGCATTTTTTTTAGGCAATTTGACAAAGTAACAACTTATAAGTATAATTAAGTTGTTACTTTATAAGGAGGACAAATATGATTCGTTTCGAAAATATATCAAAATCTTTTAAAACAAAAGAAGTACTTAAAGATGTTAGTTTCACTGTTGGGGAAGGAAAGTTAGTTGCAATCATTGGCGAGAGTGGATGTGGAAAAACTACTCTACTTAAAATGATAAACTGCTTAATCAGACCCAAAAGAGGAACTATTTATATTAAAGGGGAAAATATCCAAAGCCTTGATGTTATTGAACTAAGAAGGAAAATGGGTTATGTTATTCAGCAAACTGGTCTTTTCCCTCATATGACAGTTAGAGAAAACATTGAGATTATCCCTAAAGTACAAAAAAAAGATGCAAATTTAATAATCGAGAATACACTTAATCTAATGGAAATGGTTGGACTTGACAGTAAAGAGTTTTTAGACAGGTATCCAACAGAACTAAGTGGAGGTCAACAGCAAAGAGTTGGTGTTGCCCGTGCTTTTGCAACTGATCCTGAAATTATATTAATGGATGAACCTTTTTCAGCACTGGACCCAATGACAAGAGCTGATTTGCAAGATGAATTGGTTGAATTGCAGTCTAAATTAAAAAAGACAATTGTCTTTGTAACACATGATATGGATGAGGCTATTAAAATTGCAGATATGATTTGTATTATGAAGGACGGAAAAATACTGCAATATGATACACCAGAAAATATACTAAAAAATCCATATGATGAATATGTTTCTAGTTTTGTTGGAGCTGAGAGGATATGGTCATCACCTGAATTTATAAAAGTATCAGATATTATGATTGAAAAGCCAGTTACAGCATCAAAAGACCTTTCAGTTTTAAAATGTATGGATAAGATGAGGCAATATAAAGTAGATAGTTTGATTATTGTTGAAAAAAATACCCGCCAAATGCAAGGTATTGTTAAGGCGAGCAAACTTAGAAATGTTGAGGACAAATCACAAGCTTCTTATGGCTTTATGCAAAGTGAATTTCCAACACTTTCGCCGGACGATACAATTTTAGATGCTCTAAAAATAGTTAATGAAAAATCAACATCTACGGTACCGGTTGTTGATGAAAACAATCGATTAAAGGGCCTGATAACACGCAGTAGTTTGGTTACAACACTTAGCGAGCAATACTTTGACTTTGAGGAGGATGATATAGTATGAATTTTTTTAAATATGTTTCAGAAAACTATTTGCAAATTTTTAATCTCCTCATTGAGCATTTAAAATTAACGGCTATCTCGGTTGGGCTTGCTATTTTAATTGGTGTTCCATTAGGTATATTAATATCTTATTCTAAAAAGGCAAATAAGCCTGTTTTGGGATTTGCAAATATTGTACAAGCCATTCCAAGCCTTGCTTTGCTTGGCTTTATGATTCCACTTTTGGGCATTGGTAGAGTGCCTGCGATTGTAGCGGTTGTTTTATATTCATTGCTACCTATAATAAAAAACACTTATACAGGTATAGATAATATCAATCCGCAAACATTAGAGGCGGCAAAAGGTATAGGTCTAACACCAGTTCAAATTTTGACAAAGGTTCAAATTCCATTGTCGTTGCCTGTTATTATGGCGGG
>RZYX01000229.1 GCA_009930155.1 Clostridia bacterium
GTATGTTGTTGCCCACGGACACTACAGCCCCGGAGGAGGATTTCAGGGAGGAGTTATTCTTGCTGCAACAATAATTCTTTTTGCAGTTTCAAGAAACCTTGTTGCAGGACTCAGATGGGTATCTGAAAAAGCAGCTTCAGTTTCTGCCGCAATCGGAGTTTTTATTTATGCAGGAGCAGGTGCCATGTGTATTGTTCTTGGAAAAGTATTTTTAAATTATGAAGCACTTATGGAGGTTTTTGGTACTGACAGTGTAATGGCAAGATATTATGGAATTTTTGTTGTGGAAATAGGAGTTGCACTTGCTGTAACAACAGTAATGATCTGGCTTTATTACAACCTTTCCTCATCTGGAAAACATGACGAGGGCCTTTAATCATGGAAATTTATGAAATAATCTTAAAAAACTATAATTACTGGATTTTCATAATTTTAATGTTTACAGGACTTTACGGAGTCATTGCAAAAAACAACATAATAAAAAAACTTATTGGAATGAATATTTTCCAGACTTCAATAATTTTGTTTTATGTTTCCCTTTCAGCAAAACTTGATGCAACAATTCCAATTATTACTGAATCTGACAAGCATAAACCGGAAACTTTAATTGATGCGGCAAATTATATGAACCCGCTTCCCCATGTTTTAATGCTTACTGCAATTGTTGTTTCAGTTGCAACAATAGGAGTTGCACTTGCACTTGCAATAAAGGTTTACAGAACATACGAAACCCTTGAAGAAGATGAGATAAGAAGAAAAATTGCTTCAGGTTATACAGGAGAAAATTAGATTTAAACATTAACCCTACGGATTAAACAATATGATACACCAGCTTCCAGGACTAATAGTAATCATACCTCTTCTTGCCTCTCTTGCTGCGGCAGCCTCAGGATGGGTAAACAGAAAATATCCGTTTATAATTGCTTTTCTTGCTCTTTCATTCACAGCTTATGCCTCAATTTCAATGCTTATTTATACGGCAGGAGGAAATGTCCTTACATATCATATGGCAGGCTGGGCTCCGCCTGTTGGAATTTCATATAAAATTGATGGATTAAATGCACTTGTTCTTACTGCAATTCAGATTATTGCATTAATAAATCTTCCTGTTTCAAACTCTTATGTAAAATACGGATTTGAAAAAAAAGAAGCTCCCTTTTACGGACTTTATCTTTTATTTATCACAGGACTTACAGGAATAACTGCAACTGAAGACGCATTCAACCTTTATGTTCTTTTGGAAGTTTCATCACTTTCCCAACAAATCAAAACGAAATTGTCGCAGGTTGGACGAAGAGTGATAAGAGATTTGTGGGGTGGAAGATTATCGTGTCTGGCTCTCAATATCTCTATGATCTTGGCTATGTTTATGCTTTAAATGTTGAAAATCTTCGCACACTTGGAAATAATACAGAAGATATCAATGGCAAAACTTTCACAGTCTATTCTGTTTGGAGCAATTCTCAAGTTATCATTAAAATTAATCTTGGAGCAACTGGCGAATATAAATATTTTGGCGACGACGGGGTGCTTAATGTCTTTTATGACACTTCGCTTGCTTCCAAATGCTTTTTAATAACAGGAATGGTCTTAAACGAAACATTTTATATCCCAAAACTTGAAGATATCTATTCTTTTGGCAAAGTTGCCATAAGTTATTTTAATAGAGTCGACAACAGGACTATAAACAACGGAACGATAAGTCTTTTAAAAGATATTTGCACAAACAATAATGATGGTTCCTACACTTTCACCCTAGACGTTGTGTGGCGTGAGGCAGTGTGCTATATTGACAACTATTATGCAATGAAATCAGGCTGTGAGAGATTTTTCTATACCTTTGCTGATGCACTTAATGCTATGCAAAATGACACTGATATTGCAACAAAAAGTGAAAGTATTCCTTACACAAAAATTGTTATTTTGAAAAGAACAAATTATTTTAGTATTCAAAATCAGATAAATATAACAAGCAAACTTATTTTGTCGCTTTATGATAAGGCTGAACATAGCGATTTAATTGTGAATGACGCTTTTTCCCTTCTCAGAGCAACTGATTTTTCAGGCGACTATGTGTTTAATATTTCAAGTACTGGCACTTTAGAGTTTGAAGAAAGTGAAAATGGGGTGTTTTTGCTAGACGGCACAAGCATAAGTCCTGTGAACTCTTTTATCAAAGTTGACGGGGGTATTTTATATTTGTGCGATGGACTTGTCATCTCTGGGAATAACAATTCTTTAAGCACTTTCGGCGGAGCAATCTATGCTGTCAACAACGCAAAAATTATCATTG
>RZYX01000230.1 GCA_009930155.1 Clostridia bacterium
TTGCACATAAAATTATTCACAATTACAGTTTCCTCTATTTTGCCTCCTTAAATATAAAGATGCCACTAGCAATTTCATATTTTCTCGAGGATTCTCGAAGAATAACAAAAATCGCAGATTTTTTATTCTTCGGAACTCTAGGCACTCCCAACACTTCCCAGTGACCCCTGCGGGATTCGAACCCACATCGCAAGAACCGGAATCTTGTATTCTATCCATTGAACTAAGGGGCCGGCGGTTGCAAAAATATCAAAAATTATTCATTTTGCTAAAACATTATTAAGTTTGTTGTACGAATAAGAAGTTTTTATAAATTTGTTTTATATTTTTACACATGGTGGGAAAGATAATTTTTATATTACTATTTGTTTGTGGCTTTTTGAGTTTAGTGTTAGCTCAGGAGCACGATGAGGCATACTATGATCTGGGTTATAAGCTGCTTTATATGTCCGATTCGGGTTCAGTTTCTGATATAAAAACATTGATAGACACAAGAGGCGCTGATGTAAACTTTTACAATGAAGAAGGAGTTACAGCGCTTATGCTTGCTGCTCAAGCCGGGCACGATACTGTTGTCTCTTTCCTTATCTCCAGAGGGGCAGAAATGAATGCTAAATCGCTTTACTTTGGTTATACACCTTTAATAAGTGCGGTAAGAAATAATTATCTTAAAACTGCAGAAATACTTATCCGATCCGGGGCAATAATTGATCAGCAGGACACATTTGAGCAAACGGCACTTCATTATGCTTCAATGTACGGATATGATGCTACTGCCGATATGCTTTTGTATTACGAGGCATCCACCGAAATCAAAGATTATTCGGATTACACGCCTTTGTGTTATGCTGTTGAGGAGAAGTTTGATACACTCACAAACATTCTTCTTGAATATGGTGCAAAAACCGATATTTACGTAAAGGATAGTTCTGATGTCTATCAAATTGCTGCAGGTTCTGGCAATTTGTATTTTCTTGAAAGATTTAAAGATGATATGGTTTTACGTGTCAATAATGATAGTCTGACTGCTGTTGATATTGCTACGGTTGCCGGACACTCTGATGTGTTAAGTTGGTTTATTGCTAATGGTTTTTTACCAACAGATACGATTCAGAATATATACACTCCACGAACATTAGCACGTAATAGTGGCGATCGAAAAACAAAGAAGATGATTCGTAAACTTGGAATTAAGGATATACATTATCCATATTTGAGACGTATTGGGATGGGATATGACTTTGTCTTTAATGGTGATGACTTTTTTATGAGTTTATCGGGTGTGCTGGCTGATGATAGGTATGGCTTTATTCTGGAGTCGGGGATCTTGTTTAGACCGGGTGAGCGAAGCATTTTATTCCCGATAAATACTAATGAATTTTACCAGTTGCGCGAGAAAAGATATGGTTGGTATTTTAGTGCCAAAAAGCATTTTAAATTATTTTCTGTTGGATTTAACAGTTATTGTAGCGTGTTTGGCGGATTGCGAGCAACTTATTATTGGGGAGAGCACGATGGTGTTTCGACTCTAGTTCTTAAAGAAATAATTCCTTCACCAATTGCAGGGATAAATTATAACTTTTCCGATGAGTTTAGGGCATACTTTTATTGTGATTATTTGGATATCGGAGTTTATGATACTCCATCATTGTTTTATTCGATAGGAATCTCTGCTTTGGTTGATATTAGAAAAGATAATACAAATGAAAAATATAAATACATTATTAAATATTAGCTTGATTGTAATAATTCTGTTGCTTGTTATCGCTTGTGATGATGATGTAGAACCTTATGTCGATAGCGAATCGGTTGATTGTGAATGGTGTTTTGAGGAAGTACCAGAATATGTTGATGTTGAATTGCTCTTTAATTTGGATAAAAGTGATTCAACGGTTATTTATACAGTTTTTTCAGGTCTGGCTTTTGCTTCTGAAGTATATTTTGTTGATACCGCCTTTGAAGATTCATTTTGGGTTGCTGTTTTACCCGATCAAAAATACACGGTAGTTGCGAAATACACTGTTGGTGAGCAAGTTATACATGTTGTAAATGATTGTTTCGTGAAAACAGAATACTTTAAATATGCTTGTGAGGAGCCATGTTATTATGTTCATGAAGCAAGCTGCGATTTGAAACTCAAATAATCGCAAAAAATATGTCCGGCTTTTTGTGTCGTTTGTTGTAAGATGTTGCTATTTTGTCGAATAAATTCACAAAGTGTAAAAAAAAGTGAAAAACCCTTATTTTTTTTGCAACTGTTTCCTTATTTTTATAGTCTGAAAAGAGTGTGA
>RZYX01000009.1 GCA_009930155.1 Clostridia bacterium
GCGATTGTACCAGAGAGCATTGCTCCCTTAATACCTGCTTCTGTAGGTCCAATATATTCCTTTGGAATAGATCCGCCAACAACTGCGTTGACAAACTCATAACCTTTTCCTGGGTTTGGCTCAATACGAATCTTAACATGTCCGTACTGACCACGACCACCAGACTGACGAGAATACTTACAGTCAACATCCGAGTTTTGTGTGATTGTCTCACGGTAAGCAACCTGTGGTTTACCGACATTTGCCTCAACCTTGAACTCACGAAGCATTCTATCAACGATGATTTCGAGGTGAAGCTCACCCATACCTGCGATAATTGTCTGTCCTGTTTCTTCATCTGTATAAGCTTTAAAAGTTGGATCTTCTTCTGCAAGTTTCTGCAAAGCAACACCCATCTTCTCTTGTCCTGCTTTTGTTTTTGGTTCAATTGCAACTCTGATAACAGGCTCTGGGAATTCCATTGACTCAAGAATTATTGGACTTTTAACATCACACAGAGTATCACCTGTTGTTGTATTTTTAAGACCAACAGCAGCAGCAATATCACCTGCATAACAGCAATCAATATCCTGTCTATGGTTAGAATGCATTTGAAGAATGCGTCCCATACGCTCATTATTATCTTTTACTGAGTTATAAACTGTGCTACCTGCATTAACAGAACCTGAATATACACGGAAGAAACAAAGCTTTCCAACAAACGGGTCTGTTGCAATCTTGAATGCAAGTGCTGAGAATGGTGCATCGTCAGATGAATGACGAACTTCCTCTTCTTCAGTCCTTGGATTTACGCCCTTAATAGACTCAACATCTGTTGGAGCTGGCATATAATCGACAACTGCATCAAGAAGCATTTGAACGCCCTTGTTTCTGTATGATGTTCCGCAAGTTACAGGAACCATCACATTGTCAAGTGTAGACTTTCTAATACACTTCTTAATTTCATCTATCGAAGGCTCTATACCATCAAGATACTTTTCAAGTAGTGCTTCATCTTGTTCTGCAACATGCTCGAGCAACTCTGCACGATAAGTCTGAGCAAGTTCCTTCATATCTTCAGGAATTTCCTCATCTCTTATATCAAGGCCTTTATCATCATAATAAACCTCTGCACGCATTGTTACGAGATCTACGATTCCCTTGAAATCCGCCTCAGAACCAATTGGAAGCTGAATTGGAACAGCGTTGCACTTTAAACGCTCCTTAAGCATAGTAAGAACATTATAGAAGTCTGCTCCCATGATGTCCATCTTGTTGACATATACCATACGAGGAACATGATACTTATCAGCCTGGCGCCAAACGGTTTCAGACTGTGGTTCAACACCACCTTTTGCACAAAGAACTGTTACAGAACCATCAAGAACTCTGAGTGAGCGCTCAACTTCAACTGTAAAGTCAACATGTCCTGGTGTGTCAATAATATTTATTCTGTGGTTCTTCCAAAAACAAGTTGTAGCGGCAGAAGTAATTGTAATACCTCTTTCCTGCTCCTGCTCCATCCAGTCCATAGTCGCAGAGCCGTCATGAGTTTCACCAATTTTATGATTAATTCCTGTGTAAAACAGAATTCTCTCACTAGTGGTCGTCTTTCCAGCATCTATATGCGCCATGATTCCAATGTTTCTGGTAAGTTCCAATGATTGTTGCCTTGGCATTGTTAACCTCCCATTGCCGTTTTATAAAACGACAGTAAACTTAAAAAACATTGTTGGTAATCCTGTAAACAGGTGTTTACCATCTGAAATGTGCAAAAGCCTTGTTTGCTTCTGCCATCTTATGTGTGTCTTCACGCTTCTTATATGCTGCGCCTGTTGAATTAACTGCATCCATAATTTCAGATGCAAGTCTTTCCTTCATTGTTCTTTCTGAACGCTGGCGGCTATAAAGCGTCATCCAACGCAAGCCGAGTGTCTGCCTTCTTTCAGGACGAACTTCGATAGGAACCTGATAAGTTGCACCGCCTACACGGCGAGCCTTTACTTCTAAGACTGGCATAACATTTTCCATTGCAGCTTCAAAAACCTCCAATGGTTCTTTACCTGTCTTTTCCTTAATGATGTCAAATGCGTCATAAACAATCTTTTGTGATACACCTTTTTTGCCATCATACATAACACTGTTAATAAGCCTTGTTACAAGCTTTGAATTGTAAAGCGGATCTGGCAAAACATCACGTTTTGCTATCTGGCCTCTTCTTGGCACTTCGCTTCCCTCCTTCATAATAATGATATCATAGGTACTCGAGTGACAAAATTCCCGTGGCGCCAATGGAGGCGTATAGTATATATACACTCTCACATTGGATACATAAAATCATGTAGCCTGCAAGAAGATTCTGTCTGTTACCTTCCAATAGCATATTGGAAATTATTTTTTAGCAACTTTCTTTGGCTTTTTCGCACCATACTTGGAACGAGCCTGCATTCTGCCTGAAACGCCCTGTGCATCAAGTGTACCACGAACAATATGGTAACGAACACCGGGAAGATCCTTAACACGGCCGCCACGAATGAGAACAACACTATGCTCCTGAAGATTATGACCTACACCAGGGATGTAAGCTGAAACTTCAATTCCGTTTGTAAGACGAACTCTAGCAATCTTACGAAGTGCTGAGTTAGGCTTTTTAGGAGTAGCTGTCTTAACTGCTGTACAAACGCCACGCTTTTGTGGACAATTGTTATCAGTCATTACATTCTTCTTTGAGTTAAGACCCTTAAGAAGAGCTGGAGACTTAGCTTTTTTCTCAATAGTTTTTCTACCGTTGCGGACAAGCTGATTAAAGGTTGGCAATATATTTCACCTCCTACAATAAAATAATCTATTCTGTGGGGAATCCCCATTAGGGGATATCCCACATATTAGCAATATTTCTACGCAACAATTAGGAATTGTAACATCTATTGACTTAGTTTGTCAATACCTTTTCTGTCTCTTGTTGATTGAACAATTCTGGATCGATATCAATAGTATTAAATTCACTTTGTTTTTTAACAATTTTAACATCACTGTAACACTTCATACCTGTTCCTGATGGAAGCAGTTTTCCGATGATTACATTTTCCTTTAGACCAAGCAATGGGTCACTTTTGCCCTTTATTGCTGCATCTGTCAAGACACGAGTTGTCTCCTGGAATGATGCTGCAGAAAGGAATGAATCAGTTGCAAGTGATGCCTTTGTTATACCAAGCAATACAGGAGCACCAGTAGCAAGATTTGGTTCAACATTATCTTCAGCTGCCTTTGCTTTAACTTCATTGTTTGCAACAAGGAAATCTCTCTTTGCAACTGTTGCACCAGGAAGAAGCTGTGTAGCTCCTGCTTCAACAATCTTAATCTTCTTCATCATCTGACGCACAATAACCTCGATATGCTTATCGTTGATATCAACACCCTGCATACGGTAAACACGCTGAACCTCTCGAATAAGGTAATTATGAACTGAATCAATACCCATGATTGCAAGAAGGTCATGAGGATTAAGTGAACCCTCTGTTATTGCTTCACCCTTTAAAATCTTTTCACCTTCACCAACACCTTGACGAAGTTTAAATCCATAAGGAATAAGGTATTGTCTCTCGTCCAAATCCTCTTTATTGGTAACAACAACATACTTACTCTTTTTAATTTCCTGAATAGAAACCACACCATCAATCTCACTGAGTATAGAAAGTGTTTTTGGTTTACGAGCCTCAAACAATTCTTCAATTCTTGGAAGACCCTGTGTAATATCAGCTGATGATGTAACACCACCAGTATGGAATGTTCTCATAGTAAGCTGTGTGCCAGGTTCACCGATTGACTGTGCAGCGATTATACCAACTGCCTCGCCAACTGTTACAGGCTCGCCTGTTGCAAGGTTTAGACCATAGCATTTAATGCAAACACCATGCTTTGCCTCACAAGTAAGAAGTGAACGAATTTTGATACTTGCCTTAGATTTTTCATCCGCAAGACCTTTTTTGACCTTCTCGGCATGAACAGCCTTAACATGATCAGAAACTCTATTTGCATCTACTTCATTCATCATTAAGTCTTTGCTCATAACAAGCTCGCCTGTCTTCTCATCCACCAAATCTCCGAGAAGATAACGGCCTGTCAAACGCTCTGACAATTCCTCGATAATTTCTTTACCATCTGTTATATCATAAATCAATATACCATCTGAACATTTGCAATCTTCCTCACGGATAATAACATCCTGAGAAACATCAACAAGACGGCGTGTAAGGTAACCAGAGTCAGCTGTACGAAGAGCTGTATCTGCAAGACCTTTACGAGCACCACGAGATGAAATAAAGTACTCAAGAACATTAAGTCCCTCACGGTAGTTAGCTCTGATTGGAACCTCGATTGTCTTACCTGCTGTATTTGCGATAAGTCCACGCATACCTGCAAGCTGACGAAGCTGTGAATCAGAACCACGAGCACCTGAATCAACCATCATAAAGATTGGATTGTATTCACCAAGGTTATCTTTAATTCCTTCAGCAACATCCTTTGTGCACTTTTCCCATGTGCTAATGACATGGCGTGAACGCTCTTTGTTACTTATAAGACCACGAGCATAGTTCTTGTTAATCTTATCTATTTGTGACTCTGCTTGTACAAGAAGTCCTGCCTTTTTAGGTGGAATATATGCATCAGAAACAGCAACTGTAATACCACTTCGTGTTGAATACTTAAAGCCTTGTGCTTTAATCTTATCCAAAACTGCTGAAGTTACTGCTGTACCATGAACACGAATACATTTATCAATAATATTTCCTAAAACTTTTTTGTTAACGAGCTGTTCAACTTCAAGCTTAAATATATTGTCAGGGTTTGTGCGATCAACAAAGCCCAAATCCTGTGGAATTGGATCATTGAATATAACCTTACCGATAGTGGTTTCAACGATTTTTACAATATTCTCGCCGTTAAACTCTTTTGTCATTCTTATTTTTATCTTTGAATGAAGAGTTATTACACCTTCATCATAAGCCATGGTTGCTTCTTCTACATCACGGAATGTTTTTCCTTCGCCTGGTTCACCATCTTTTCCAAGAGTAAGGTAATATGAACCAAGAACCATATCCTGTGTAGGAACAGCAACGGGACGACCATCTGAAGGCTTGAGAAGGTTGTTCGCTGCAAGCATAAGAAATCTTGCCTCTGCCTGTGCCTCTGATGAAAGAGGTACATGAACAGCCATCTGATCTCCATCAAAGTCGGCGTTAAACGCTGTACAAACTAGTGGATGAAGCTTTATAGCCCTACCTTCAACAAGAACTGGCTCAAAAGCTTGAATACCAAGTCTATGAAGTGTTGGAGCACGGTTAAGCATTACTGGGTGGTCTTTGATAGCTATTTCAAGTGCATCCCAAACCTCATTGCGTGAACGCTCTACCATCTTACGGGCTGATTTTATGTTGCCTGCTACGCCTGTTTCTACAAGACGCTTCATAACAAACGGCTTGAACAATTCAAGTGCCATTTCTTTTGGAAGACCGCACTGATAGAGTTTTAGTTCAGGACCAACAACGATAACCGATCGACCTGAATAGTCAACACGCTTACCAAGAAGGTTCTGTCTAAAACGACCCTGCTTACCCTTAAGCATATCTGAAAGAGATTTGAGAGGTCTGTTGTTTGGACCTGTTACAGGACGGCCACGACGACCGTTATCTATAAGTGCATCAACAGCTTCCTGAAGCATTCTCTTTTCGTTGCGTATAATTATGTCTGGAGCACCAAGATCCATAAGTCTTTTAAGACGATTATTTCTGTTGATAACTCTACGATAAAGGTCATTAAGGTCTGATGTTGCAAAACGACCTCCATCAAGTTGAACCATTGGACGAATATCGGGTGGGATTACTGGAATAGCATCCATAATCATCCACTCTGGCTTGTTTCCTGAAAGATAGAAAGCCTCAACAACTTCAAGACGCTTTAAGGTTCTTGCCTTTTTTTGTCCTGTAACTGTCTTCAAATCCTCACGAAGTTTACCTGCAAGTGCTTCTACATCTATTTCATGTAAAAGCTCTTTTATAGCCTCTGCACCCATACCTGCTCTAAATTCGTCCTCGTACTTCTCACGCATATCTTCATACTCTTTTTCGTTAAGAGTTTGAAGTTTTTCAAGTGGAGTATTACCTGGATCTATAACTACATAAAGAGCAAAATAAAGGATTTTCTCAAGGTATCTTGGAGAAATGTCAAGGATAAGTCCCATTCTTGAAGGAATACCCTTAAAGTACCAAATATGTGAAACAGGAGCGGCAAGCTGGATGTGACCCATACGTTCACGCCTTACCTTTGACTTTGTAATTTCAACTCCACAACGCTCACAAATCTTACCCTTATAACGAATTCTCTTGTACTTTCCACAGTAACATTCCCAGTCCTTTGTAGGTCCAAAAATCTTCTCGCAGAAAAGTCCGTCCTTTTCTGGCTTAAGTGTACGATAGTTTATTGTTTCAGGTTTCTTAATTTCACCACATGACCAGCTTCTAATTTGCTCAGGTGATGCAAGACCTATTTTAATAGATTCGAATTCCAGTTCTGCACTGGGTGTTTGTATTTCTGACATTTGGCGACCCCTTTTCCTTTTTTAAATTTGTAGATTGTTATATTGCTTTAAAAGGTGTCTTTTGATTAGCTTTCTAAATCATCGGCTTCCTCAAAAACGCTCTCATCTTCGCTCAACTCATCTTCAAACACATCGTCAAATTTATCTTCTTCTACTAGAGTTTCCACTTCGGGTTCTCCATTTTCATCTTCGATTACATAGCCTTCAGAACTTCCTGCATCATTAACATTTGAAAATGCTGCACTATCTGAAAGATTAAATCCTACATCATCATTTTCAAAGTTTTGCCTAAGGTCGATTTCATGTTCATATTTATCAAGAACCTTAACATCAATCCCAAGTGATTGAAGCTCTTTGATAAGAACCTTAAATGATTCAGGAATACCTGATTTTGGAACATTCTTGCCTTTTACTATTGCTTCATAGGTCTTTACTCTTCCTACAACATCATCTGATTTAACTGTAAGAATTTCCTGAAGAGTATAAGCTGCACCATAAGCTTCAAGTGCCCAAACTTCCATCTCTCCAAAACGCTGTCCACCGAACTGTGCCTTACCACCAAGTGGTTGCTGAGTAACAAGCGAATAAGGTCCTGTTGAACGAGCATGGATTTTATCATCAACCAAATGGAGCAATTTAAGGAAGTACATAACACCGACAGTTATTGGACTATCAAATTCTTTTCCAGTTCGTCCATCCATAAGTATTGTCTTTCCGTCTTCCCTTAGTCCTGCTTCTACAAGTGCATCTCTAATATCATTCTCGTGAGCACCATCAAAAACAGGTGTCATAATCTTCCATCCGAGTGTCCTTGCAGCCATTCCCAAGTTAACCTCAAGTACCTGACCGATGTTCATACGAGATGGAACACCGAGTGGGTTAAGAACTATATCAAGTGGAGTACCGTCTGGAAGGAATGGCATATCTTCTTGTGGAAGTATGCGGGAAACAACACCTTTGTTTCCGTGACGACCAGCCATCTTATCTCCAACTGAAATCTTTCTCTTTTGTGCTATATAACAACGAACAACCTTATTTACACCAGGCTTTAATTCGTCACTGTTTTCTCTTGTGAATACTTCAACATTAACAACAATTCCATATTCACCATGCGGAACACGAAGTGATGTATCACGAACTTCTCTTGCCTTTTCACCAAAGATTGCACGAAGAAGTCTTTCCTCTGCTGTTAGCTCTGTTTCTCCCTTTGGTGTTACCTTGCCAACAAGAATATCGCCAGAGTGAACCTCTGCACCTACGCGTATAATTCCATATTCATCAAGGTCACTAAGAGCATCCTCACCAACATTTGGAATATCTCTTGTGATTTCTTCTGGTCCAAGCTTAGTATCTCTTGCTTCAATTTCATATTCTTCAATATGGATTGAAGTAAATACATCTTCACGGACTATTCTTTCATTAAGAAGAACAGCATCCTCATAGTTATAACCTTCCCAAGTCATAAATCCTATAAGAACATTTTTACCAATACTGATTTCTCCATTGTCCGTTGCTGGACCGTCTGAAATAACTTCTTTTTCAATAACTCTTTGACCAAGGCTTACAACTGGACGCTGATTTATACAAGTACCTTGGTTAGAACGCATAAATTTAATAATGTCATATTCATCAACTTCGCTGTTGTCTGTTGTAATTTCAATTTTCTCTGCGCTAAGCTTAGTTACTGTGCCAGCACGCTTTGCCAAGGTAACAACACCTGAGTCTACAGCTGCCTTATATTCCATTCCAGTACCAATTATTGGTGACTGTGTTTTAAGAAGTGGAACTGCCTGACGCTGCATGTTTGAACCCATCAAAGCTCTGTTGGCATCATCATTTTCAAGGAAAGGAATCATTGAAGTAGCAACCGACACAACCATCTTTGGCGAAACATCCATATAATCCGCTATGCTATTATCAACCTCATGGAATTCATCTCTATAACGAACAGTTGCCTTTTCGTTTATAAAACGACCCTGTTCATCAAGTTGCTCATTAGCCTGTGCTACATAGAAATCATCTTCAACATCAGCTGTCATATACTCAACTTCATTAAGGACAATACCTGTTTCTTTATCAACTCTTCTGAACGGAGCTTCAATAAAGCCATATTTATTAATGCGTGCAAAAGTTGCAAGGTAAGAGATAAGACCGATATTTGGTCCTTCAGGAGTTTCTATTGGACACATACGACCATAGTGGCTGTAATGAACATCACGAACCTCAAATCCTGCTCTATCTCTTGAAAGTCCACCAGGTCCGAGAGCTGATAAACGACGCTTGTGAGTAAGCTCTGCAAGCGGGTTAGTCTGGTCCATGAACTGTGAAAGTGGAGAAGAACCGAAAAACTCTTTGATTGATGCAACAACAGGTCTAATATTTATAAGAGCCTGTGGTGTTGCCTTTTCAGGCTCTTGTGCCTGAAGAGTCATTCTTTCCCTTACTACTCTTTCCATACGGGTAAATCCAATACGGAACTGATTTTGAAGAAGCTCGCCAACACTACGAATACGGCGGTTTCCTAAATGGTCGATATCATCTATTGTTCCAACATCCATTGCAAGGCAATTAAGGTAATTAATTGAAGCAAAGATATCTTCTCTTACAATATGTTTAGGAATAAGGTCGTCGCAACGAGCTTTAAGCTCTGCTTTAATGGCATCTTGATCATCACCGCAAGCATCAAGAATCTCTGTAATAACCTTGAAACTTACCTTCTCGTTGATACCTATATTCTCAAGCTCTTCTTCACTGATGCTTACATAATCTGCAATGTCAACCATACCGTTGGATATTACTTTAACTTCTACTCCGTCAACATCCAATATAGCCTCACATACACCAGCCTGCTCAATTTCATATGCCTTTTCCTTTGTGATTATCTCGCCTGCCTCTGCAATAACTTCACCCGTTACAGGGTTTGCTATTGGCATAGCAAGCTTATTACCTGCAAGTCTACCAGATATTGCAAGCTTTTTATTGTACTTATAACGCCCAACTCTAGAAAGGTCATAACGATGTGCATCAAAAAATAGTCCATCCAAATGAGCTTGTGCCGTTTCTAATGTTGGTGGCTCGCCTGGACGAAGCTTTTTATAAACTTCAAGCAATGCTTCTTCTGCATTCTTTGTAGGGTCTTTTTCAAGAGTTTCCATTATGCGTGCATCGTTACCAAAGAAGTTTAAAATATCTTCATTGCTTGAAATACCAAGTGCACGAATAAAGGTTGTAATATATATCTTTCTATTCTTGTCTATACGAACATAAAACAAGTCGTTCTGATCCGATTCATATTCAAGCCATGCACCTCTGTTTGGAATAACAGTTGATGTAAATAATTTTTTACCTGTCTTGTCATGACTCATACCGTAATAAATGCCTGGAGAACGAACAAGCTGAGAAACTATTACTCTCTCTGCTCCGTTTATCACAAAGGTTCCGCTGTCTGTCATGAGTGGAAAATCACCCATATAGACTTCGTTTTCCTTTATTTCTCCTGTTTCTTTGTTAAGCAAACGCGCCTTCACACGCAATGGAGCAGAATAGGTAGCATCACGCTCCTTACACTCTTTTACCGTGTACTTTGGCTTGTCGTCCATCTTGTAGTCAACAAATTCAAGCACAAGATTTCCTGTGTAATCGGTAATCTCTGATATGTCTCTAAAAACCTCTTTTAGACCAACATTCAGAAACCATTTGTATGAATTTTTCTGTACCTCAATAAGATTAGGCATTTCCATAACCTCATTGATTCGAGAAAAGCTCATACGGGTATTGTTGCCGAGTTGCACCGAATTTACTTTCACCATAGGCCTTTATCACTCCGTTCTTTTTTTGTTCCATCTACTTATGGAAAGTCTGTTTGCCAAAAAAGCAAACAAAGCGAAAAAAATATAATAAATCATATTGATTTTTTGTGCATTTAGTGATATAATAACTTCATTAAATATTCGCAAAAGGCAATATCTTTCCATTATAATGCAGTATATTATTATATACCCTGACAGCCCCTTTGTCAAGGTGTATTTTTATTTTTAATGACATATTTTTACTTTACTTTTATATATTCATTTTAAGTATTGGCAAATATTCCAAATTTTATTAAGTTCAGGGTGTAATAATTGTAAACTTTCTGTTATAATAATTGTAATTGAGTATGTTTACCATAAAAAGATGTGAAAGGTGTTTTTGTTAATGATCGAAAGAACTTATGTTATGCTCAAACCTGACGCTATAAAGCGTAAACTTATGGGCGAGGTTATTTCTCGTATTGAAAAAAAAGGTTATAAAATCATAAATGCAAAGATGATGACTCTTGACGAGCCAATTTTGCTCGAGCACTATGCACATGTTAAAAACGAACCGTTTTTCCCAAGCCTATTAACTTATATGACAAGTGGACCTGTTCTTGCTATGATTATTGAGGGAGAAAACGCTGTTAAAGGAATTAGAATCCTTATGGGACCTACAAAGTTTGAGAATGCATCGGCAGGCACAATTCGAGGTGACTATGCTTTTTGTACATCTCATAACATTATTCACGGTTCAGATTCTATCGAAAATGCAGAAATTGAGATTAATAGGTTTTTCAAATAACAACATTATATTTAGCACTTTTTATACCCATCTTTTTAAGATGGGTATTTTAGTTGTAAACTTATAAAGTAAAAAAGGTGGTAAAAGAAATCACCACCCTAAAACATTCAATAAAGTTATATTGATTTTTTTACAAGAGAATAACTGCTGCCAGCTACAAATGCTGCTGATATAAAAAGTAAAACAGTATAACTTGTAATAGAAGATGCTATTAAAGCTCTAAGTCCAAATAATGGAGCAGTTAAAAACGCTGCCGGAACCATCAAAAATCCAACATCAACTTGTAACGATGCAGATATAAGTGATATAAGAGAAGACACCAATATAGCAGACCAAAACGAAATAGAATAAATCATCATGCCTCTGCCCTCTGCCGTAAACTTAACCATTGCACCCCAAAATATAATAAACACTAAACTTATAATGAAGTTACCAACTCCTAAGTCAAGTACTGATGACATATTTATAAGTGCAAATGCAATAAACAATACAACAGATGCTGCAACAAATATTTTGTTTTTCATATCAACAGACCTTTCGCAAATATTTTCATCTATTTTAACATATCGCACAATCTTTTTCAATAAATAACCTTAAACAAAAACGAGCGAAAAAATCCACTCGTTTTTATATTTAATATTAATCAAGAAAATCCTTAAGCTTTTTGCTACGGCTTGGATGACGGAGTTTACGAAGTGCCTTTGCCTCTATTTGACGAATACGCTCACGAGTAACATTAAATTCCCTGCCAACTTCTTCAAGTGTTCTTGGATGCCCATCCTCTAAACCAAAGCGAAGAGAAAGAACCTTTTCCTCTCTTGGTGTTAAAGTTTTTAAAACATCTCCAAGCTGTTCTTTAAGAAGAAGCATTGATGCAGCATCAGCAGGTGCTAGTGCATCATCATCTGGAATAAAATCACCAAGATGGCTATCCTCTTCCTCACCAATAGGAGTTTCAAGTGATACTGGTTCCTGTGCAACCCTTAAAATCTCACGAACTTTCTCAACAGACATTTCTAGTTCTATTGCAATTTCCTCTGCGGTTGGATCTCTTCCGTTTTTATGAAGCAAAAGACTATTAGTCTTTTTAACCTTATTAATAGTTTCAACCATATGAACAGGGATACGAATTGTTCTTGCTTGGTCTGCAATTGCTCTTGTAATTGCCTGCCTTATCCACCATGTTGCATAAGTGGAAAACTTAAAGCCTTTTGTATAATCAAATTTGTCAACAGCTTTTATAAGTCCCAAGTTGCCTTCCTGAATCAAATCAAGAAATTGCATTCCCCTGCCAACATATCTCTTTGCAATACTTACAACAAGTCGAAGATTTGCCTCTGCTAGCCTTTGCTTTGCATGTTCATCATTCTCTGCAATTCGGATTGCAAGTTCTATTTCTTCCTCTGGAGTCAAAAGTGGCACTCTGCCAATTTCTTTAAGATAAACCTTCACAGGATCATCCATAGCTATATTCTTTGATGCTTCAACTCCCGCAACATCTGCTGACTTTGGCATTTCAATATCAAAACCAGCATTTTCCAGTGCTGCCTCACCAAGGTCATCAATAATTTCGATATTGGAACTTTCAATGGTGTCATAGAGTTTGTCAAGCTCCTCTATATCCAAATCCATTTCGATTATAACCTTATCGATTTCATTGGTAGTTAAACGACCACTTGCTTTGCCCTTGTCGAGCAACACCTTTATAGCTGACTTCTTTTCTGTTGTTTCCATACTTCACTGTCTCCCTCTTGCACATCCTATGTATTTTTGTTAAAAAGCTTTAAAAATTCTTCATTACTTAAATTTACAGGGTTTATGTTGTTATTACTATCTTTTTCCCGTTTTAACACATTTATACAATCATCACATTCTGCGATGGTGTTGCTGATTTTTTGCGACTGCATTCCAAGCTTTACTATTCTGCTCATTTCCTCTGGCGAAAAATATGCTGAAAGGAATATAGCATCTATTGGTAACCCATTAGAAATACGCTGTGATATTTTATCATACACCCTACGATTAAAGTCTGTAACAAAATCATCTGTTGATACTTTATTCTCAATTTTTTTCAAAAAATCAGGGTTTGTCAATAACGATGATATCAAAACTTCCTCAGCCTTTGCCGCCTTTAAATTACTTGGTCTTTGCGGATTAACTGCATCCTTTGTTGAAACTATGCCATTCTTAAGCTGGCCAAAATCAACTTTCTGCGTTCGCTTACGCTCTCTCTTTTCAATATTTGCTACTTCAAGTAAAAGTGCTTCTTTGCTCACACTAAGCTCGTCTGCAAGCCTTGATAAATAAATATCCCGTTCAATTGCTCCATTAAGCCTTGCAAGTATAGCCATTGCCTCTTTAAGAAAGTTCATCTTTCCGTCCGATGTGCTAAGATCATAGCGTTCACGCTTTTCAAGAAGTTTGTATTCAATATCGTTTGAAGCACCTTCGACTAGTGCTTTAAAACGCTCAGGACCATATTTTTTTATTATTTCATCAGGGTCCTTGCCACCCTCCAGTTTTAAGGCTCTTATTCTCAAGCCTGTTTTTTCAAACTTAGACATGGCTTTCTGCATTGCTTTTTTGCCTGCCTCATCAGAATCATAAGCAAGTACAACCTCTTCACAATAACGAGATACAAGCCGAACCTGTTCATCTGTAAGTGCTGTGCCCAAACCTGCTATGGAATTTGTAAATCCTGCTTGGTGCAAAGAGATAACATCCATATACCCTTCTGCCAAAATAAGTTTACCCACATTACCGTTCTTTGCAAAATTAAGTGCAAATAAAGCCTGACTTTTTTTATAAACCAAAGTGTCTGAAGTATTTACATATTTAGGCTTTGAATCGTCAAGAACTCTTCCACCAAAAGCAATTATATTACCCCTTAAATCAATTATAGGAACTATTACCCTATGCCTGAAGTTATCATAATAATTTATTTTGTCGCCCTTAACGCTCTTTTTAGCAAGGTCAGCTTCATGCAACTCACTTTTTGAATAGCCCTTGCCTGCCATATAATCTATAAGCTCATGCCAATCATTTGGGGCATATCCAACACCAAAGTGACGAATTGTCTGCATTGTTAGCCCTCGATTAAGAAAATAATCCAGCCCCACCTTGCCTTTTGGGCCCAGCATATAATTATGAAAAAAGCGTGCAGCCTCTTTATTTATTTCAAGCATACGCCTTCGCTTTTTGTTCATTGTATCATCATAATTATCCTCTGGCATATTTAGCCCTGCCTGTTCAGCAAGCATTCGCACAGCTTCAACATAGTCCAGCTTTTCTATTTCTCTAATAAAAGTAATTGCATCCCCACCCTTACCACAACCAAAACAATAGTAAGACTGCGTGTCTGAATAAACTGTAAAAGACGGAGTATTCTCGCTGTGAAACGGGCAAAGTGCTTTTGAAAGCCTGCCTTGACGCTTTAAGTCAATATATTTACCGATAAGTTCATCAATATCCGTACGCAACCGTACTTCGTTTAAAAACTCTTCACTTATCGCCAACCGTTTCACTTCCTTTCACTTTTATTACTTTAATATTATGTCCATGCCTGCGGAACAAATAATTCATGATATACCGAAAGTGCATATCTATCTGACATCCCCGCAATATAATCACAAGCGGCTCTGTTTGAACCATCTTTTTCACAAATATCAATATAGTCAGGCGGCATATTTTCTGGATTATCTTTAAAAAAGATATACATCCTTTGCAAAATATTTATCGCCTTTCCTTCTTCGCCCTTGCAAACTGGATTTTTATATACATTTGCAAACATATATGAATGCAGCTCATAAAACGCTGCCTGTATATCATCAGACATTTGTATGTCATTTGTACTGTTTAGTATTGTTGACAATACAAGTGTAGATATTCTTTTACTTTTGGTTTCTCCCAAAATGCCTGTCATACTCTTTGGAATATCGCTCTCCTCAAAAATTCCTGCACGAATTGCATCATCAATATCATGATTTATATATGCTATTTTATCTGCTATTTTTACAACTCTACCCTCTAAGGTCTGTGCTGGTGTTCCTGTGGTATGGCAAACAATTCCGTCACGAACTTCATATGTAAGATTTAATCCTTTGCCATTCTTCTCAAGAAAATCTACAACTCGCAAACTCTGTTCATAGTGTTTAAATCCTCCAGGGTGAACGGCATCAAGTGCACGCTCTCCCGCATGGCCAAAAGGAGTATGCCCCAAATCGTGACCAAGGGCAATTGCTTCTGTCAAATCCTCATTAAGTCTAAGTCCTCTTGAAATTGTTCTAGCAATCTGAGAAACCTCAAGAGTGTGAGTTAGCCTTGTTCTATAATGATCGCCCTCAGGTGCAAGAAAAACCTGCGTTTTATCCTTAAGGCGTCTAAATGCGTTAGAATGAATAATCCTGTCCCTATCCCTTTGATAGGCTGTCCTAATTTCGCACTCCTGCTGCTCTGCCTGCCTGCCTTTTGTATTTTTACACAGCATCGCATGGCTTGATAATGTGCTTTCTTCGATTTGCAGTGTGCGCTCCCTTATGCTTTCCATCTAAACGCCCCCTACTTATGTTATACGACAAAAAAATCAAAAACCCTTTTTATTTTTGTTTTCTTAAAATAGAACCCATTGGGATATTATGTTTGCACTCAAAAGATACTGTCGCCATAGGGTGCGGAGCATCTTCAATTTTTTCGCCCTTATCATCTCTCAAGTCGCTCACTTTAATTATATATGGCTTTTGGTTTGGAGTTAAAACCTCAAGCTCATCTCCATCAAATAATTTGTTGCGTTGTTCCACAGTTAATCGCTCACCGTCACATGATACTACATTTGCGATTATGTCCCATTCCCTCTTATAAATGCCGTCATAATATATTTGTGCATCCTCATTAGGATGACCAAAATAAAAACCTGTGCAATAATCTCTATAACTTATTTTTACCATTTCATCTATTATCCACTGCTTCGGCTTATAGTCTGGCGAAGGATTATTATTGTAGCCGTCAATTGCAGCCCTATATGCGTTTGTTACTACTGAAGTATAATAAGCAGACTTTGCTCTACCCTCTATTTTAAAGCTTGTAATTCCAGCTTTTATAAGTTCTGGAACATGCTCAATCATACACATATCACGGGCGTTCATTATATATGTTCCATCTTTATCATCTGAAATCTCAAAATACTGCCCTGGGCGTTTTTCTTCAACTAAATGATATTTCCAGCGGCACGGTTGAGAACAATCTCCCCTGTTTGAATCCCTGCCTGTAAGATAATTTGAAAGCAAACATCTGCCAGAAAAAGAAACACACATAGCACCATGAACAAAACATTCTATTTCTAAATCACTTGGTGTTTTTGCTCTGATTTGTGCTATATCTTCCATAGATAATTCACGAGCAGTAACTATTCTTTTTGCGCCCATATTATAAAATGCATTTGCCGTTTCATAGTTTACTATCCCAGCTTGTGTAGAAATATGAACATCAACATTTGGTGCATATTTTTTTGCCATATTCAAAACACCTAAATCGGCAATTATAAGTCCATCTATTTCGCAACTCTGTGCATATTCCAAAAACTGTGGTAATTCACAAATTTCATTATTCCGTGGCAATGTGTTACAAGTAAGGTAAACTTTAACTCCTCTGCCGTGACACATTTCAACTGCATCTTTCAACTGTTCGTTATTAAAATTGCCAGGAGCAGCACGCATACCAAAATTTGTTCCACCAAGATAAACTGCATCTGCACCATATTCAACTGCCGCAAGCAGCCTTTCTCCATCACCAGCAGGAGCAAGTAATTCGGGATTTGCTGTTTTAATTCTTTTACTCAAAACGCTCTCTCCTTAATCTGTTGATGTTAGTTCTGCTTTAATTTTATTTTGATTGTGTTCCATCAATGTTTTTGCTAGATAAAGCTCTTTGGTTTCTGTATTGTGACAGAAATAGTAATAATCTGTATCTGCTGGATAGAGTGCAGCCTCAATTGCTTTTGCACCTGGATTACATATAGCACCCACAGGAAGTCCTGTTAGATTATAAGTGTTGTACCTTAACAAGTAAGTGTCATACTGTGATGAGTCAACACCGTAACGTATGCAGTTTGTCACATAACTTGCAGTTGCATCACTTTGAAGTGACGGGAAGTTTGATGGGTTATTAAGCCTATTATGAAATACAGATGATATATATTTCATTTGTTCTTGTGAACCCGCTTCTTTTTGAATTATTGATGCAAGAGTTATAACCTCGTCTACACTCATTCCAAGCTCTTTTGCCCTTGCGTCATATTCATCTGTCCACTCTTCATCAAATCGTTTTAACATTGTTCTAATTACATTGCTTGGATTATCTCCAACAAAAAACTCGTAGGTATCTGGGAAAAGATATCCTTCCAAATTGTGATATTTATCCTTTTCGCCTTTTACCTCGTTTACAAAATCATAGTCAAACATTGCTTGATCAAGATTTTCATAAAATGCTTGTGTTGTGCAAACATCATTTTTCATAAGCCTTTCAGCTATTTTATCAATCGTCCAACCCTCAGGGAATGAAAGCGTAATTGTCTTTGCCTCTTTTGTTTCCTGCATTTCTGTAAGCATTTTTTCAACACCCATATCAGGTCTAAGGTAATAAACTCCAGCTAAATATTCTGGATTTGCTTCTCTCAGTCCCAATGTAAAGCTCATAAACGAACGACAAAACAAGCCGTTTTTTATTAGGCCTTCTTTATCTAGTATTTTAATTATTTGTCCAGTTTCCGCCTTTTCTGGAACTGTTACAGTTATAACTTTATTATCTCCGCTAAACGCCAATATGTCATTAATGCAAGACATTGTCCAAGCAGAAAGTGCAATAGAAATTGCAAACAATATTGCAATATAAATTGCAACTGACTTTTTTTCTTCTTTTGTCATATTATTTTTTGATTTTTTGCCATTTGCATTTCGCTGTGAAGGTCTTGTATTAATTGAATTATTGGAAAATGATTCCCCTTGTAAATTATTTGTATTTGTACGATCAGAAAAATAAATTTCGCCATTATACCTTGGAGCTTTATCATCGTCAATATGTTCATAGCTATCTTCTTCGGCAGAAGGATTGTAACTCGGTGATGTCAAATCATCATCAAAAAATTTTGATAAATTTAATTTTTCTTGTTGCTGATGGTTTGGTTCAGAAGTAGGTTCGGGCATTATATTTTGTTCTGAGTTTGAAACTTCATAACGCTTTAAAAGCTGTTCAAACTCATCACTATTGCCAAATCGACCCTTCCCTGTATCATTATTTTTCATCAAACAATCCTCCGTGTTATGTTAATTCCTGTCTAAACCTCTAGAAACAATACAAGCGCTATTTACTCAATTTGATTGTATTATATTTTTTTCTGTAACTATTGAAGATACCCTCTTGTCAAATCTGCCATGTGGCAACTTATCACACACACAAAACGAATAACATATACCAATTATTCTTCCTCTAAAGTTGCTTAAAAATTTATCATAATAACCTTTGCCATATCCAAGCCTGTACCCACTTTTATCAAAAGTTAAGGCAGGAACGATGCAAACACCTTTTGATAAATCCTCAAGTTTCTCGCACCTATCCTTTATTGGTTCTAGCACACCAAAGCTACCTATTTCTAAATCATCAAGTGATTTTATAATATAAAAGTCCATATCCCTTGTGTTTTCGACACATCTTGGAGCTGCAACTTTTTTTCCATCATTAAGTGCATATTGTATTAACTTTTTTGTATCCACCTCTGAACCTATTGAAACATAGGTAAGTAAAACTTCCTCTTCTCTATAAGACCACAACTGTGTAATTTTACGAATTATCTTTTCATCCAGAACACTTTTTTCATCTTCTGGTACGCTATCACGCAAAAGCCTATATTGTTTTCGTAGCTCTGATTTTTCCTGCCGAATATCTTTTATATGCATTGCATTGACTCCCTGATATAAATAGACTTCTCTTCACTGTCAAGTGCTTTTACAATTTCAAGCCCAAAATCAATTGCTGCTCCCGCTCCCTTTGCTGTGATAAAATTACCATCTTTGCAAACTGCTTCTTCTTGCAAAATTGCACCTTTAAGTTCACCTTCAAAACCTGGGTAGCAAACTGCTTTTTTCCCATTTAAAAGTCCCATTGAACCAAGTATTGATGGTGCTGCACAAATAGCACAAATTAATATATTGTTTTGTACTGCAAAATTTAAAAAACTTATGACTACTTCAGAATTCTTTAAATTTGTTGTTCCAGGCATACCACCCGGAAGAATTACAGCCGATATATCATCATCTGTACTTACACGACAATCACATAAGTCGGACTCTATTTTTATTCCATGAGAGCCTGTTACAGTCTTATCGCCCACACCTACTGTTTTAAACTCTAATCCAGCACGAATTAAAACATCTGCTGTTGCTATTGCTTCTGTTTCCTCAAATCCATCTGCAAGGAACATATAAATCATGAAAATATCACTCCTTATTAAATAAAGCGAATTAACCAGAAACCGTCACCCTTAACCTAATGATACGCCAATATATGCATTCTTCATTTTTTTTAATGCCTCGCCCGCATTATCATTAAGTGGTTTTGTCATACCAACATTAATTATTTTTTTATCTTCAGTTGACAGCGGAAAATCCACAGGAAAATTGAACACAAAATGCTTTGCATCTTCTTTTTGTAAAAGAAGATAAAAAATCTCGCATATATTACCCATTGAGCAAAGCTCTTTTACATACAGTGTATCTTTACCCTTTGTATACATCGCATAGCCCCTGCTTGTAGAAACCATTGAACCGTGTGTATAAATATGCTCCTGAACAGCATAATCCAGTGCACTAGAACCCCAGTTAAGAAAATCATATGGAGCAAGTGCAATCTGACGAATTTTTGAAAAATCAAGTTCATCGCTTGGATCTGCCTTTTTCATAACTGTAAAAAGCTGTTTTCGTGAAAGGGTAATGCTCTTTTTATAAAATGCAATCTCAAAACCAAACTTTGCATAATAATCAAACAAATAATCTTCCGCAGGAACAAGTGTAATAAAATCCACATTTCTCTGCTTTGCAACCTCTACACCTTTTTCGATAAGCTGTGCCATATAGCCACGACCCCTATACTTGGGCAAAGTTGCGGCAGCGTAAAGGTAAAATGTGCTATATCCTCTACCCTTGATTACGGTCTGTGCCTCCAAAAAGAAATACATTGCAACAACAACGCCTTGCTCACGATAAACAAGAGTATTCTCGGGTTTAAACATTGCATCCCAAAACTGCTTTATATAACTATCTGTATCAGAAAAACTTATACGCCAAACTTTTGCTATATCTTCATAATCTTGTTGTTTTGCAAAGTCAACCATAAATTTATCCCTCAAAAACTGCTCTATATTTTTTTACAAGCATTACAGGATTATAGGAAAGTTTTGCTCTGCGAAGACCTTCTATCCCTAAATCCTCTTCCCTGTTTACAAACTCATATTCACTCAAAGAGTTTTTTGCAAACTCCCTATTTATTATTGGATATGCACCCCTAATATCTGAAAAAGCCTTTTCGATATGGGTACAAAAAGTATTGTCGTTTAATCTTTCGCCCACTGTGTAAGCTACAACCTCGCCATTTGCCCTTATTAGACCGCCTTTTAAGCTAAGCTGCTCATAATTATCAAACGCTCTTATTATTGCTATCTCTTCTTTGCTCATTCCATCAGGGTTTCTTTCGCTATTTTCAAGTTCCCATTTGTGATTCATTTCTATGCACTCTTGAATATTACCCCTGTTTATCTCTTCATAGCTCCAATCATAGTTTTTTTCAAAGTACGATATATGGTTGCGTTTAGAATGAAATTTTTTGCCAGCAAGAGTTGCAAGTTCCTCCACAGAGTATAAATAGTCAAAATTGTGTCGGCTTTCTATAAAACTAAATTTGCCAGGCAAAAGTTTCTCAAGCATATCCTTTTCGCCCTCAGATATAGCGTAAAGTTCCAAATTGTGCCCTTGAGAGTTTGCTTCTTCAAGAAGATTGCTAATGCATTTGGTAAAATCACCGTCACCCTTTGGAATTGAATATGATGGCTTTGCATCTGTTGAGCGACAAACAAAAAAATGCTCACACATTGAAATCTCAGTGCCATAAATCGTGCTCCACATATAAATATTGCCAAAGCAGAATTCGCATGTTGTCTGCCTTACTTTTGAAAGTATTTCTTCTATCCTCTGTTTATCTGAAATAAGAGGTTCTCTAAAATCTCTCATCAAAGCACCTCCGATTTAACAAAAGCCATAATAGCATTACTAATTTCTTCTATTGCAAGAGGATTTTCACCGTCAGAGCACGCAACATACTTCCATCCTAGCTTTTCTGTTGCATATAGTGCTGCTTCTCTGCAAGATTTAAGGTACTCAACATTACATTCATGCACATCTTTTTTGACTTCATCTCCGCCATATCTGCTTGTCATAAGCCTTTGAGATATTTCAATCGGCATATCAAGGTATATTACAAGGTTTGGCTTTGGTATTCCAACTTTGTTATATTCAAAATCCTCAAGCCAGTCCAAATACTCTTCCCACTTATCTTTAGGGAGCTTAACCATTTGATGTGCTGCATTAGAAGTTGTGTATCTGTCTGCCAATATAAGTGTGCCTTTTTCATAATCATGTTTCCATTTATTTGTAAAGTTTGCAAATCTATCAACTGCATAAAAAGTTGATGCAGCGTATGCATTAACATCCTGTGGTGATGTACCAAACTCGCCAGCAAGATACATTTTGACAAGTGTACTGGATGGACTTTCATAATCTGGCAACTTAATTTGCATTATATCAACACTTTGATTACTCAAAATATTTTTTAATATTTCAACTTGAGTTGACTTTCCGCTTCCATCTAGTCCCTCAATTACAATAAGTCTTTTCAAAATAGTACCTCTTTAATATATTTTGTAATTTAAAATAACATTATGTCATATTTAGTAAGCTATTATATCAAACTATGCGGTAATTTACAAGTATAAAGTCCTTCTTAATCTTTCTTAAAATGTTATGTCCATAACGCTTGCACCCTTTTATTAAATATGATAAAATATGCGTTGATAATTACAATTTTTTTGGATAAAAATAAGGGAGATTTGCAAACTATGAGTAATTCCAAAGTTATTATTGTCGGAATAAGTGATTGTGGAGAAAATATTTGTGCTGCATCTGGAAGAATATCAACTCAAGCAGGAAATTGCGAAGAAATTTTGGAGCGTTCCACCGACATTCATAAAAATGCAAATCTTATCAATAAAGTTACTGCTTCTGGACATAATTCAACCGTAGAGCACATAATGTTCAACCTTGCTTTTCAAGATGTTTCTGCTGTTGTTGAGCAGTTTATGATTGAATTTAGACTTGCATCATTCACTGTAAAATCAAGGCGTTATGTTGATTTTAGTAACATGGGTTACTATGTGCCTGATTTTAATGACAAGGCTTTGGAGGATAAATACAGAGCTCATATGAACTATCTATTTGGTGAATACCAATACTTTTTAGATAACGGTATTGAAAAGGAAGACGCTCGTTTTGTTCTTCCATATTGTCTTCATAGCAACTTTTTTTGTTCTCTAAACGGCCGTGAACTTTTGCATGTTTTACGAGCTATGCTGTATGGCAGAGGTAGCAAGTACCCAGAAATAAAAAATATTGGCACACAGCTTTTAAAGCAAGCAAAGCAAAAAGTAGAAGGAATATTTATCGATTTTGAAGAGCGTTCCCAAAAATCAGCAGAAAAAGATGAGATTATGCTTGATTTCATCGGAGCGGAAATATGCAAAAACAACGACACTACAGCTCTTACTGAGCTTTTATCATATACACCTGATGCGGAAAAATGCGTTGCAAAAAACGCACTCATTACATATGCTCAACTTTCAAGTGATGAGGCTGAAAAAATAGTGTCTGATAATGCTGTTAAAAATAAAATTATTGAAACTGTTATTAAATCTACACGCCCAAGACCACTTGAAAGCGTGAACTTTACATTTAGGCTTAACAATGTTTCACTGCCATGCCTTACTCACTTTGCAAGGCACAGAATGCAGTCCCTTGATATCCCACCGCTTACCAAAGCAAGGCGTGAAAAATATATTATTCCAGAATCAATCAAAAAAAATTCAGAACTTAAAAAAAGATATGATACTGCTTTTAAAAAAAATGCAGAAATTTATAAAGACTTGCAGACAAAAAATATTGCAGAAGAAGTATTAGTATATTATCTGCTGTGTGCAAGTACAGTTGATTTAGTTGCAACTTTAAACGCAAGGGAGCTTATGCTTTTGTTTGGGCTACGCACCTGCACCCGTGCACAATGGGAAATTCGTGAGTATGCTATTCAAATGCTATATGATGTTAGAAAAGTTGCTCCAAATATATTTAATTTATATGGTCCAAGCTGCTATCTTTATGGTTCTTGCCCTGAGAGTGTAAAGTTCACCTGTGGCAGAGCTGGAGAAATGAAAAAGTTCTTTAAGGCTTAAATCTTACAAAAAAATAGCTAATGTCTTTGACATTAGCTATTTTTTATTTTTATGTGGTTTTTATAAAATTATTAATCTATTCCTGCTCCTCTATTCCTATTACATCAAAGCCTGCATCTAAAATTGCACTTTCGAGTTTTTTATTTGAAACAGGCTTACTAATTTGAACTATTACATTTTCTGATTCTATACTTGCTTGTGCATTATTAACACCATTAATAGCCATTAAAACACTCTCTACTCTTGATTTGCAGTGTCCACAGCTCATGCCATCTATGCTAATTATTTTTGTCACTTCTAATTCTCCTTGTCTTTTATAGCTTTTTTTCTAAGTCTTAATGAGTTGGTGACAACGCTTACAGAACTTAGCGACATTGCAGCTGCTGCAATCATTGGGCTTAGCAATGTTCCGCCAAAAATATGCAAAACACCCGCCGCAATTGGTATTCCTATTATATTGTAACAAAATGCCCAAAAAAGATTTTGTTTTATTATTCTTAAAGTGTTTTTACTAAGTTCAATTGCTTTTGGAACAAGCGTCAAATCACCGCCCATAAGAACTATGTCCGCTGAATCAATTGCAACATCTGTGCCATCGCTCATAGCTATGCCTACATCTGCTCTTGCTAAGGCTGGAGCATCATTTATGCCATCACCAACCATTGCAACTATTTTGCCCTGCTCTTGAAACTTTTCTACCACGCTTGATTTGTCGGCAGGCAAAACATCAGATATAACATTATCTATCCCAACTTGACCCGCTATTGCAATTGCTGTTTTTTTGCTATCACCTGTAAGCATTACAACTTCTATTCCAATTGACTTTAGGCGTTTTATTGCATTTGCACTATTTTCTTTAACACCATCTGCAACAGCAATAACCCCAAGCAAGCTTTCATTTTCTGCTACATAAACAACAGTTTTACCTTCAGATGAAAGTCTTTCATAGTCTTTTGAATACTGCGATACAACAATTTTGTTTTCTTTCATAAGTGCTTCATTTCCAAGCAAAACCTTTGCAGAGCATACAATTGCACTTATCCCCTTACCCAATATCGCATTAAAACTTTCGCTTTGCTGCACTTCTAATCCCTGCTGCTTTGCTTTTGAAACTATTGCCTCTCCCAGTGGATGTTCACTGCCTTTTTCTGCTGATGCGGCAAGAAAAAGCAATTTATTTTCATCTATTGAAATTATTTCTGACACCTCAGGTTTGCCATTTGTTATTGTGCCCGTTTTATCCAAAACTACTGTATTAAGTTTGTGTGCAGTTTCAAGTGCTGTTCCACTTTTTATTAATATTCCGTGCTGTGCACCCGCTCCTGTTGCAACCATTATTGCTGTAGGAGTTGCAAGCCCTAGTGCACACGGGCAAGCTATAACAAGCACTGATACAAATATTGTAAGTGCAAACGAAAAGCTTTCACCTGCAAAAATCCAGCCCGCAAAAGCTACAATCGCTATTGCAAGTACAACAGGTACAAAGTACCCCGAAATTTTGTCTGCAAGCCTTGCTATTGGTGGCTTTGTTGATTGTGCATCTTCCATTAGATTTATTATTTGTGAAAGGACAGTGTCGTTTTGCGGTTTTGACACCTTAAGTTTTACTGAGCCATTTTTGTTAGATGTTCCGCTAAACATTTTATCTCCAACTTGCTTTTCAACAGGTATACTTTCACCTGTAAGCATAGATTCATCAACACTTGTACTTCCGCTTATAACTTCTCCGTCTGCCGCAATTGCCATGCCAGGTTTTACTATAATTATATCTCCAACAGATAATTCACTTGCCAAGATTTCAAGCTCTGTTCCGTTTTTTTCAACTGTTGCTGTTTTGGGAGAAAGCTCTATGAGCCTATATATTGCATCTGTTGTTTTTGATTTGCTTCGAGCTTCTAGGCTTTTGCCAAGCAAGATAAATGTAAGTATCAAACCTGCTGATTCAAAGTAAATTGCATGCACTGCCTCATTATTCCCCTGTGCAATTTGCGTTAACGAATACAAGCTATATATAAAAGCTGTGACGGAGCCCATTGCCACAAGAGTATCCATGTTAGGGCTTGCATGAAATGCAGCTTTTGTACCAGACACAAAAAACTCTCTGGAAATTATCATTATAGGCAATGTTAAAATCATCTGGATAACTCCAAAGCCAATGGCATTTGCCATAGGGCTTATAAACTGCGGCAACGGAAGACCAATCATATGACCCATTGAGACATATAAAAGTGGCACAGCAAAGCAAACAGCAACTATAAAGCGTGTTCTTGCCTCTTGCCCTTTTGATTGCATTTTTTTGTGCTGTTTCTCCCTGTCCTGCTGTTGCTGTTCATTTTGTGGAGTAAACCCTGCCTTTGCTATAGCAAGTTTTATATCTGACACCTTTGCTGTTTTCTCGTCAAATACAATTAACGCACGATTTGTTGCAAGATTTACAGATACACTTTGTACACCGTCTATTCTGCCAACAGTTCGTTCCACCGC
Source organism: Clostridia bacterium (assembly GCA_009930155.1). Next base: position 26,196 of record RZYX01000009.1, read on the forward strand.
ACTTGAACAAGCAGCACATCTCATTCCTTCAATTCCTATGTTTAATTCTCTTATCATCTTATCCTCCGTTTTGCTTTGTTTTTTATTTTATCCGCACATTTTTTAAAAGGCAGTGCGTAAAGTTTGTATAATTACTTATGACTATTATACCACTTATATAATAACTTAAAACAAAATAAAAAAGCAAGCAGACTTTAGCATCTCGACAAAGGTCTGCCACTTTTTGGCTCACGCTTATTCTAGAGTATGTTCAAGTCTGCCCTTAAAATCTAAGATGATATTTAGTAAAGGCAGTAATTTTACCGCACCTTTAGGTTATCTTTAGCCCAAAGCTTACCGATAAAGCTTCATTTATCCTATTCATGTCGTCAATAGCCAAGGTTCCCATTCTTTCTTTCAAACGCTTTTTATCAATAGTTCTTACCTGTTCGAGTAAAACAATAGAATCTCGGGCAAGTCCGCATTCATCAGCATTCACCTGAATGTGTGTGGGCAGATTGGTCTTGTATTTTTGGCTTGTGATTGCTGCTGCAATCACTGTGGGGCTAAATTTGTTGCCCACATCATTTTGAACTATCAGCACAGGTCTTACACCGCCCTGTTCGGAACCTACTACGGGGCTTAAATCCGCATAGTAAATATCTCCCCTTTTTACTGTCATCATTAATCACTCTCCGAAGTAATTTGAATTGCTAATACTATTTTTGCCATTCAAATTAAAAAATAAACACTACTGTTACAATTTTGGGGAGCTTATTTTTTTTATTGCGTCGGGAGTAACGCATTTTCTTAACCAATCTACTATCCATTATATGTTTTTATTGCTTAGATGCTATTGATTTTATGTTCGAAAACTCTGCTGTCATACCAACCTTTGGGACTTCAATTTTATTTATAAAGCCCGTTTCATCACTTTGAGTTATTATAAAGCCACCTGAATCTATACTTCCCTCATAAATCCAGTTTTTATCCTTTTTAGTAACTTTTAAGCCATCTGAGTTTACAAGTTCTGAAGATGCCTGAGTCATAATTTGAGCAAAAGACGCATTTGGATATTTTGATAAATCCATTTTATAATCCATATCTTTAAATTTAAGACTGCATTCATCATGTGTTTTTGAAATTATAAAGCCTTTTATCTCCTCGGGCGTATAAATCTCTATTTGAGTTTCTTCAAAATTTTGTTGAATTATATGGCAAGTTATTTCAACATCGTTAAAATTTATTTTTACATCCGCCTCATAACTTGGAATTATTGCAGGAGGAGTGGACTCGCTTTGCTTATTTTTACACCCCATAAATGCAAAAATAAAAAGGAGTGCCAATGTAGCACTCCAAATTTTTTTCATATACAACACCTCATTACTCAAAATTTGAAAGCAACAAAGGTAATTCATTTATCATATCTGTTGGTGTCATTCCGCGCTTTGACAGCTTTCTTGCCGACTCATCGCCTGCCAAGCCTTGAATAAACACTGCCGCAACTGCTGCGCTGCCAGGCTCTAACCCCTGTGCAACAAGACCGCCCATGATTCCGCTTAGAACATCTCCGCTGCCACCACAAGCCATTCCTACATTGCCTGTGCGGTTTATGTATGCTCCGCTAAAATCTGGTGATGCAACAACTGTCCCTGCACCCTTTAGCACAACTGTTACTCCGTAGTTTTGTGAAAAGCTTTTTGCAATGCCTAATCTGTCGTTCTGAACCTCTTGTACCGTAACATTACAAAGGCGTGCCATTTCACCAGGATGCGGCGTTAATATGATTTGTTCTTTTGCTGCTTTTAATATATCTATATTATCGCAAACAGCATTTATTCCGTCCGCATCAATAATTACAGGACATTTGGCATTTATTATTATTTCATTCACAATATATTTTGTATCGTCATTTACCCCAAGACCACAACCTATTACAACTGCTGTTGCGTTTTTTATTGCATTTAAAAGCATAGGGGTTGCAGATTTTGAAAATGTTCCGAGCTTGTTTGTGTCAAGAGGCATTAGCAGTGGTTCTGTAAGATGAGGTGCTATAGCACTATATGCCTTTTCAGGGAAAGCGGCAGTTACAAGCCCCGCACCACTCCTAACCGCAGAGTTTGCAGCAAAGCAAGCCGCACCTGGCATTGTGTAGCTTCCACAAATGCTAATTACTTTTCCAAAATCACCCTTGTTAGCACATGGATTACGAGGTGAAAAAAGTTTGTTTATATCACTTACATCTGCTGTAAAGCAAGTGTTTGAAACCATATCATAACACTCATCAGGTATGCCTATTTGTACTATAACCGTCTTCTTGCAATACCCCGAAGAAGGTTGCAGTGCATGTGCTGGTTTAAGCGTTGAAATAGCTATCGTATAGTCCGCCTGTACGCACTCCCCAAACACTTCTCCAGTGTCTGTACTAACCCCGCTAGGAACATCAATTGCATACACCGTTGCCTTTGAATTTGAAATCATTGAAAATACATCTGCGATTTTCTGCGTTGGCTGTCCATAAAAACCGATACCGAATATGCAGTCAACTAATATATCAGAATCTTCTATTTTTTTGCACGCAACTACATATTCTGTGTCAAGCCTATAAACAGGTATGTTAAGCTTTTTTACCCTTGTAAAATTTTCAACTGCATCAGGAGCTTTTGGAGTGCCAGAAGCAAGAACAACGCACACATTAAGACCGTTTTCAAAAAGCTTGCGTGCAATTACAAAACCATCGCCTCCGTTTTTACCTTTACCACAAACAATAGTTATTTTACTTTTTGGGTTTAAGTTTGCGTCCTCATTTTTAAATATAAATCTGGCACAGGCAGAACCAGCGTTTTCCATAAGTCGTAAAAAATCCATGCCCATATCATTTGCAAGGTTTTCAACTTCCCTTATCTGCTCCGCATTTAAAATTTTCATAAGTTACCTCCTAAAGCTTGTATGCCACAACTACTGCCATTGCATAGATTTTTGTATGTGTAATGCTCAGGTCAAAGCTTAATTTTTTTTCATCTGCAAGTTGTTTTGCACTTCCGCTAAGCTTAAAATATGGTTTGCCATATTCATCATGCATAACTTCAACTTCGCACATACTAAAGCCACTAATACCACAGCCAAGAGATTTTCCAAAAGCTTCCTTTGCACAAAAAGCCGCCGCAACGCTCTGTGCAGGCATTCCCTTTTCAGCAAAACAAATCTTTTCGCTAGGCCCAAAAACTTTGTCTATAAAGCCTTTTCTCATCATGGACTTTTTTATCCTTGAAATCTCGACCATGTCGACTCCGCTCGTTAATAGCATTAATGACACCCCACAAAAAATCATTTTGTACATACATTAAATATAAATTAAATAATTAATAAAACTATATATAATCACAAATAAATCAATAATAAAAATCACCTTAAAAAGCTTAATAATAAAGCCTTTTGCCAAAATATTTTTCAAGAATATTAGTAATTATTATATCATATCCTTACATATTTTTCAAATTATGTCGCAATCTAATTTAGCTGTTGAATTATTATAATTTTTGTGTTATAATTCGTCTACATTAACTAATGTTATAAAACTTATTAGTTTTAAACGCTTTGACGGAGAGAGTAAGTTTCTTTGCATCGTGAAGAGAGAGTGTGTCGTTGGCTGTAAGCACACTTACGGTTTGCAATTACTGAAGTTCACTCCTGAGCGGTCTTGCTGAAGCTTTATTTGTTGTAGGCTTGAACGATTTGCCGGCGTTAACGGTTTTGAGAGTTTGTTTTGATATTCAACAAAACAAAAATCAGGGTGGTATCACGGAGATTTTGTCTTCGTCCCTTTTGGGGCGGAGGCTTTTTATTTTTTTTACTACTCTTATTAAAATATTTGTGAAGGGTGATTTTTTTGAAAGAAAAGCTTGAAACTATACGCCAAGCTGCATTACAAGAACTTAAATCAGTTGAAATAATGTCCGAGCTTGATTCACTGCGTATTAAATATCTTGGCAAAAAAGGCGAGCTTACCGCTGTACTTAAACAAATGGGTAAACTTTCTGCTGAAGAGCGTCCTGTTATTGGTCAGGTCGCAAATGAGGTTAGAGGCTCTATTGAAGATTTTATCGATAAATGTGAACGCAGCATCAAGCAGGCAGACCAAGAAAAAAAGCTTGGTGCTGAAAAACTTGACATAACTTTACCATCAACCCACCGTGAGTGTGGCCATAAGCATCCTCTCTCCATTGTGCTTGATGAAGTTAAAGAAATCTTTTTGGGCATGGGCTTTAATGTTGCCACAGGACCTGAGGTAGAGTGGGATTACTACAACTTTGAAGCTTTAAATCTTCCTGCTGACCACCCTGCAAGAGATACGCAAGATACATTCTATATTACTGAAAAAATGCTTTTAAGAACACAAACATCTCCTGTTCAGATAAGAGTTATGGAAAATCAAGCACCACCAATTAGAATAATTGCTCCTGGCAGAGTTTATCGCTCTGATGCTGTTGATGCTACTCACTCACCTCTCTTCCATCAAATTGAGGGCCTTGTAGTTGACAAGGGCATAACAATGGGTGACCTTAAAGGCACACTTGAGGCATTTGCAAAGAGGCTATATGGTAACGATACAAAAATCAGGCTTCGTCCTCACCACTTTCCATTTACAGAGCCATCATGTGAAATTGATGTTTCCTGTTTCCGTTGTGGCGGTAAGGGTTGCCCAATGTGTAAAGGTGAAGGCTGGATTGAAATTTTAGGTGGCGGAATGGTTCACCCTAATGTTCTTAAAACCGGCAGTATTGACCCCGATCTTTACAGTGGATTTGCATTTGGCGTTGGACTTGAGCGTATCACAATGTTCCGATTCAGCATTGACGATATGCGTTTATTGTACGAAAATGACATTAGATTTTTAAACCAGTTTTAAGGAGGTGAGCGATTATGAATTTATCAAAGAAATGGCTTTTAGATTATGTTGACCTTTGCGTTTCTGACAAGGAGTTTTGTGATGCTCTTACTTTGTCTGGCTCAAAGGTAGAAGCTTTTAAAACAGAAGGCAGTGATATTTCTAATATTATTGTTGGCAAGATTATCTCGCTCACAAAGCATGAGGATTCAGACCATTTGTGGGTTTGCAGTATTGATGTTGGAGCGAGTACACCTATTCAAATTGTTACTGGTGCTCAAAATCTTAAACAGGGCGATATTGTTCCTGTTGCTATGGACAACTCTGTTGTTTATGGCGGTAAAGAGATTAAAGCAGGTACTTTGCGTGGAGTTGAAAGCTCTGGTATGCTCTGTTCACTTACAGAACTTGGGCTTACAATAAATGATTTTCCTTATGCTATCGAAGACGGCATATTCGTTCTTGGTGATGATTGCGACAAAACACTTGGAATAGATATTTGTGAGGCTATTGGTCTTAATGATGTGGTTACAGAGTTTGAAATAACCTCTAACCGTCCTGATTGTCTGTCTATTATTGGTCTTGCACGCGAAACTGCAGCAACATTTGATCTCCCATTTGCTCCAAAAACTCCACAAGCTATTAATGGAACTGAAGATGTTAAAGATTATCTAAAGGTTGAAATTGCTGCTGCGGACAAGTGCTATCGCTATGTTGGTGCTGTTGTAAAAAATGTTCGCATTGCTCCATCTCCACGCTGGATTAGAGAAAGACTTCGTGCCTGTGGCGTTCGCCCAATCAACAATATTGTTGACATTACAAACTATGTAATGCTTGAATATGGCCAGCCCATGCACGCTTTTGACTTGCGTTATCTTGAAGGTAATCAAGTTATTGTTCGCACTGCTAAAACTGGTGAGCAAATAACAACCCTTGACGGAAACGAGCACACACTTGATGACCGTATGCTTGTTATTGCAGATCGTGAAAAACCTGTCGCTGTCGCTGGTGTTATGGGTGGCGAATATAGTGGAATTATGCAAGATACAGCAACAATCGTCTTTGAGTCTGCTTGCTTTAACGGCCCAAGCGTTCGTAAAACTGCTAAAAAGCTTGGTATGCGTACCGAATCTTCAGGCAGATTTGAAAAGCAACTAAATCCGCTTGACTGTGACATCTGCCTTTATCGTGCTCTTGAGCTTGTAAAGATGCTTGATGCTGGCGATATTATAAATGGTGTTGTTGATTGTGATTACTCTAGCAAAGAGTTAAAGACACTGCCATTTAACCCTAAGTGGGTAAATGATTTTATCGGCATAGATGTTAGTGCAGGCGATCAAAAAAAGATTTTAGAGCGAATCGGATTTACTGTTGAAAATGATATTATTACTGTGCCAAGTTTCCGTAACGATATTGAGCATCAGGCAGATATTTCTGAGGAGATTGCTCGTTTTTATGGTTATGAAAACATTCCTAATCGTGAGCTTTCGGGTGTTGCGAATGGTGCTTTGACTTCTAGCCAACTTCTTCAGCGTAAGGTCGAGGATACACTTCTGGCTTGTGGATATTCAGAAATTGCCACATACTCATTTGTTAGCCCAAAGGTTTATGACAAAATATGTCTTGCACAGGATGATAACAAACGCAATTGTGTTGTTATCACTAATCCGCTTGGTGAGGATACAAGCGTTATGAGAACAACTGCTATCCCCTCTATGCTTGATGTGCTTGCAAGGAACTATAACAACCGAAATATGGATGTTGCTTTTTATGAGGTTGCTACACAATACACACCACAAGGTAATGATTCATTGCCTATTGAAAAGCCAATGATTATTCTTGGAGAATACGGCGACAAAGCGGACTTCTTCTCCCTCAAGGGTGCTATTGAAGAGCTTTTGCGTGTTGTTGGAATTGATGATTACGATATTGAGGCTGTTACTAACAACCCAACATTCCATCCAGGACGCACAGCAGCAATTATAAAGAACCGCAAGCAAATTGCTTTATTCGGCGAAATTCATCCGCAGGTTCTTGATAATTACGATATTGGTTCTCGTGTATATATTGCTGAAGTTGACTTTAATCAACTGTTTGAAAACCGTATTGAAACACGCTCATACAAACCCCTTCCAAAGTTCCCTGCAACAACTCGTGACCTTGCTTTTGTTTGTGATGACAATATTCCTGTTTTAACACTTGAAAAAGCCATTGCAACTGCTGTTGGTGATATTTTAGAAAACATCTCTTTGTTTGATGTATATCAAGGCTCACAAATTCCGCAGGGTAAAAAGAGCGTTGCGTTTAACCTTAAATTGCGTTCTGCTTTACGCACTCTCACAGATGATGAATGCGATAAGGCAATGAATAATGCCATATTAGCCCTCGGCAACCTTGGTATAACACTAAGGGCATAAAAAATTAGCACTTTAATAAATAAATATTGTTTTATTCTCACATTTGGTATATAATATTCGTATATATTTGTCATCATAATTAATTGGAGGTGGAGATATGACTGACAAAACTATTCAATTCTCACTTAAAGAAGACAAGGACCAAGAGATGCGTTCTGTGCTTTTGAGCGTTTATGAATCGTTGAAAGAAAAGGGCTACAATCCTATTAGTCAAATAGTTGGGTATATCCTTTCGGAAGACCCAACATACATTACCACCCACAACAACGCACGCAGTCTTATTCGCAGGATTGATAGAGATGAGCTCTTGCAAACTCTTGTTACAGAATACCTTAAAAGCGAATAAAACTTACATTTGAATGGAGTGAAAACCCTATGTCTACTAAAAATAAAAGCGATTTTTTAACCTATAAAGACAAACCGCTTGTACGCAATGGCAACACTATGTATTATGGCAATATGTCTGACCCATTTGTTGTTATATTTCAAATTAACACCACCAAAACTTTTAAAGATATGGAAATCGCCGACAAAGTTACCATACAGCTCGTAAATACTGACCCAGATATTCGCCCTCGTGATAGAATCGTTAAAAAGAGTGAAAAGAACGGTCTTTATGCTGCAATGGATATTGGTTCAATTTGGCTTGAAAGAGCACTTAAGTCTGAATAATAAATAGTGTAAAACAGCAGGGTTTAAACCCTGCTGTTTTTTGTATGTTTAAATAGCTCTTACCTCGTCAGCATTATTTTTGTTGGCTTTTTATTAGCAAATGGCTTGCTCACCTTTATTGTTCTTGTATCAAACTAATTTTCCATTAGCTTTTCATTATTCGTTATATTCTTTCAAAATATATAACATATAAATCGTAATTCTACATAAGCGTATTGACAAAGATATTATGCTTTGTTAAAATGTATAAGTTATCAAAATCATTAGCTTTTTATCGCTTCTTATTTAGCGTAAAAATATATCTGGAGAGGTATCGAAGTGGTCATAACGGGGCGCACTCGAAAACCGATAACCATTTTGGAAGCTCACCCCACGCGAACCCTTGATATTACTGGGTTTTTGAGGATTTAAAACTTAATATTTTTAGCGAGTTCTCTCCTAAAGTTCTCTCCTTTTTCTGAGGAGCTTTAGTAAAGATAAATTTGGAAGCGTATCGAAGTGGTCATAACGGCCCTCACTCGAAATTTTTCGAAGCACAGGTCGTTTCGTCCAACCGAAATCCCTGATTTATAAGGGTTTTCTCGAGTTCAAAAAACTGAATAATTTGCTGTTCTACCCTGCAGTTCTACCCTAAGGATTTCTTGTTGATTTTCTTGCAAAATGCGGTAAACTCAGGTGAACATACATGGAGAAGTATCGAAGTGGTCATAACGAGCCGCACTCGAAATGCGGTTGTCCGCAAGGGCACGTGGGTTCGAATCCCACCTTCTCCGCCAAAAAAGTCCAGTAACCATGCGGGTTTCTGGACTTTTTCTTTTTTGTCCAAACCGCAGATTTTTTTGTAAAACGCCATTTAAGGGTAGAACTCGCTATGTTTAGGGTAGAACAAAACATAGTTTTTTACCTTATTCGACTTCTTCAGATTCGTCCGCCTCAGTAATGGCGTTCCACTTGCTTTCGAACCCAGTTGAACTTGGAAGAGTAATTCCGTTTTCCATCGCCTGAGCTGAAGATAGCTTTGAAGTATAGTCCAGATGCGCATAGATATTTGCCGTTGTGCTGAAATCGGAATGCCCGAGCCACTCTTGGATCTGCTTCAGAGGAACGCCGTTGGCCAGAAGCAAAGATGCACAGCTGTGTCGCAGATCATGGAAGCGCATTTTCTTCAGTCCGTGTTTTTGAATGTACTGCGGGAAATAACCTGTTAAATAGTCGGGCTTCATCCGCTCGCCAAGCTCGTCCACAAAGATGTATCCATCGTAGTCGTAGTTGTAACAGTTGCCACAGACCTTTTTGTTGAGCTCCTGCGCCTTTTTTACCTCCGTGAAGTACCCTTTGAAGGTGCCTACCAAAGGCAGCGTCCTGAGACTGGATTTGGTCTTAGCTGAGTCTTGCTCGATAATAACCGACTTGCCGTCAACCACCGCCGAGGTAACAGTGCGCTTGATGGTCAAGGTTCCGCGATTAAAATCGATAGCATCCCACTTGAGCCCGATCACTTCTCCCCGGCGCAGGCCGTAGAAGGCCGCCACTAACACCGGAAGCTCCAACTTCGTTCCTTTCACCACCTCGAAGAGCTGTTGCATTTCGGCAGCATCCAAAAAGGTCGGCTGGAAGGAATTTTTACGAGGGCGATCCACCTTCATTGCTACATTCTGCGGAACCATGTCCGTCTTCATGGCATATTTCAATGCTTGATAGATAACGGCATGGTAGTGTATCACCGAGTTTGGCTTGACCGTTTTCAGCTTTTCAGAATAGAATTGCTGGATGTGTCTTGCTTCCAGATCCCTCAGGCTGATGCCCTTTTTCTCAAAGTAGGGAGCGATGATTTTCTGCGTCATTTCTTGGTATGAGCTGAAGGTCGTGATTTTCACCCTTACCTTCACGATATCCAGCCACTGCGATAAGTAGTCTGAAAAGAGCATATCTGAGCTCAACTCCTGAACAACTTTCGGTGGTTCATAAGTGCTGCGAATTCTAGCGAGCTCCGCTTCAGCTCTTCGTTTGTTGCCTTTTTGAGGCAAGCCTGTAGAAATCCATTTTCTGTGTCGCTTCCCGTTGACATCAAGCCAACTCAGCACAGCATAGTAATAGCCCTTTTTTATTGAAAGAAATCCTGATACCATTGTTTTATTACCTCCAAAATAATTAGTTTCGGTACACAGGCAGTCTCTCACCGATGCCAATAGTGTACTGCATCGGTGAGAGGCCTGCAAATGTGCGATTATCCAAAACCTGCTGTCAGTTCGAATTCTTATTCTGATCCATTACAAATTCAATGACATTGACCTTGGGTATTCTGAAGGCATTGCCAATCTTCAACCCTTTGATATAGCCGTCGTTGATCAGGTCGTACGCCAGGTGACGGCTGACCCCGAGCATATTTTGAAGCTGTGTTATATTAACGATGTCCGGATAGTCCGGGAACATCATCTGATAAAGTTCTCTCAGTTCTGTTTTTCTCATGGTTACACCTCGTCTATCTTTCGTTGTAAAAAATCAAGCGAAAAATTCGCTTCCATATCCGCATTTTTCAAAATAATTTTTCAGCTTGCGGAATGCCCTGACCTTTCTACCATGAGCGGAGGCGATGCAAATGCCATTTTGCTCCGCATATTCCCTCAGCAAAATAGGTTCGTTTGAAAGAAATAGCTGTTCTATGAGATCCTGCTCCATGGGCGTAAGCAGGCCGAGCGCATCATACAAAACTTCATTCCGGATACGCTCAAGCACAAGCGTTTCCACATCTACCGCTATATCGCAAATCACGTCGCCGCCGCAGAGCGTCTCTCTGCCGTGTACAGGATAATCATACGAGAAAACAGCAAAACCGGAATTGGCGTTTCTGCGATACCGCTCGCACTGCCGTTTGCTTTCCAGTTCCTTTGCCTTGTGCGCATCGCACTCAATAATGATGGCATCATCGCAGATGTCACACTGCTCAAGCCGGGCAAAGTTTCGCTTTCTCTTTTGACCATCCTCCGTCTTAATGAATCGGGCAAATTCATGTCCGTTCATGATAATCCAGTTATCTTCGGCGCCGGGCTTGTTTACATCTTTCTTGACCAAATAAGTTTTCATTGCTTGTAATCTCCTTTTGATTTTTGAATTTGGGTTGGTTTCAAAAATTCGGAGATTACGGATACTTTGCTATATAGCAAAGCCAGGAATAAAGCATAGAAGCCCCTTTCCCGCATAAGTCGGGAAGAGACTCCTAACACTGTACAAAGCTTTTATACGCGCAAAAAAGCACCGTAGAAATCGAATGGACATAGGGATAACCTAAAGTCTCATTCGGCTTCGTACGGTGCTTGGTAGTTTTTCAGCCCTTTCGGGTCCTGCTCCGCTTACGCGATTAAAAGTCGATTATATTCTGTTGTTATCTAAAGCTTTTCTTCTTTGCCGACGGGGGTCTCTCGCTATGTCGGCGTACCTTGATGGTTCGGAAAAGCGCGGTGTCAATAATATCGTTGAACTTGCATTTTTGGCACTTGACCCGCGTGATATGATGGTCTCTGCCATAAACCTCCAGAACCCGAAAGCCGCATTGCGGACACTTCACATCCCGGCGTTCCAGTGTTTCCGCCACCTGTTTACTCGTTCAATCCCATTATCCTCATTAAATCTGCTTCAGAGCAGGGGCAAAAGCCATCAACGAACATCTTACCATCGCTTGTGACACCAATCACTGCATCAAAAACGGACTTAATCTTTGTTACTGCAGGCCACGACGCTACTTTTGTTTGTTCATAATCTTCGAGTGTGGTGGAGGCTTTTTTCTCCGCTTTATTGTCACCACCTACGTAGTCAAGTCTTATCGTCATAGCAGCATATTTTGAACCTTTACGTCTTTGGGAGAGCGGAGTAACCGTTGCAACTGTAGCTTTCACATTTTTCAAAAGCTTTGCAAGTCCTTTCGCTCTACCAAAGTACAAATTGCCGATTTTTTCACCGCGCATGTTTAGCACCTCAAAGGTGACTTCACCATCTTTGGACACTTTCTTTAATGTCAGTTCATCGCCGGCAGAAATATGCTCAATACGCTCGTTCATTTTTTCCCAACCGGTAACATACTTATCGAGGCTGAGATCCAACACAAACGGGAAATCTGTCGCAGATAACGGCGATTCCTCCTGAACATTAGGAGCCTGCGCCTCTTGTTCCAGTTTTCCCTTGATAATTACATGACCATTATCAAGCAGAATTGCAGTATGATAGCGTCCGCAAGACACAGCTACTGCCCGTCCGGGAATGTCAGATACATCGCATTGCCCGTTTGCATTGCTACCGCAAGCAAAAAGAGTACCGTCCTTTTTCAAACCAACTGTATGCCAGTTACCGCAGGAGATCTGTTTGACGTTTGACCATGCGAATATATTGCACTCACCAAATTTGTTTTCACCATCAGCAGCAACTCTGCCGTCAGGCATGATTTCAACTCTGTGCTCAATTCCATCAGCGGCGGTGGCGGACATAAACCTTTCAACTTCAGCTTTATACGCTTGTTTGCGATAGCTTTCTCCGTCCTTCTTATTGCCTTCTTCACCATTAGCAAACCATACAGAATCCGGTCTTTCTCCACCTTCATATTCCGCAACATAATGGAACAGGACAGAGGGATATGATCTGCTCAGTGCTTCCATTTTTCCTTCATTCCATGGAGTAGGAGACCATTTTGTTGTTAAGCTGATCTCCTTCGACCAGTCACTGCAATCTGTTCCGTCCATGCTTGCCGGCCAATCAATTTGGTCATTTGAGAAAGCTTTGGATATTTCTTGCCATTCGCTATTAGTTGCGCCAGCCGTAATTTTGTTATAACAGTAGTTAGCCATTTACCATCTCTCCTCACTTTGAATAATGTTCGTCAAGATAGGCCTGACATTTCTTTGCTTTTTTGTTTTCCATAATCTCTCTGATCCAGCCGATGTTGTGAGCATCGATAGCCCTATACATATCAAGTATCGCCAGTCTCTCTACTGCGTCCTCATTACCAATCAGTTCGGCGTTTCTCTTTAGTTTGTAAGTTATACTTGAGTGTCTAAGGCTATGAAATACTATTTTAGGCAAATCATTATCTTTAATAAGTTTTCCTAATGCACGGTTGATAATTTGCCCCTCAATACCCTGCGAAAGATGGCATTTCCATTGGTTGGGTTGTTGTTTGTATTGTATTTGTCATAATAAATTCCTCCATTATTTTAATAGCCATACTCATAACGATGGGCTGCTAAAATTTTATCTGTAAATATCTCTACATTTCGTCCATTGAATTCATCAATGCTAAATAATTGTTTAAT
>RZYX01000231.1 GCA_009930155.1 Clostridia bacterium
GATACAGGAAGTGTATCAGCGAAATCTCTCACAGACTTAGACGCTACAACAAGTGGTGTCATCACTGTAAATGCTGGAGTAACAGAGTTAACAGGGACAGTTGATGAAGTTAATATACTTTATGGGAGTGATGGAGTTAGTGGTTTAGTTGGCGAGACTGTAAATATTTCAAATTCAGGCAATTTCTCATCGTCTCATTTTAGTAACATCGCTAATGGTGATATCACTTATTTAAATTTTGCAAATAATTTGGATAGTGTGAGTTTTACAGATACGTCTGATTTTGATACATGGAAAGCAAAATTTACAAGTATAGGTTTTGGAACTAGCAATGAAGATAGTATAAATTTTAGTAGTAGTGTAAGTGGAACACTTGATTTTAGTAGTATAACTGATATTGAAAATGTTAGTTTTTCAAATAATGCCAATAATGTTAAGCTAGCTAGCTCCGAAAGAACGGATGTCATTGGTGTTACGGGTGGAAGTAGCACAGATACATTTGTGTTAGATTTTTCAAATGTTGATGATTTCTCAATCGATGCTGGAGCTAATACAGATACATTGAGTCTATCAGAATATAACGCTCAAACGTTGACAGGTAATTTTACAAATTTTGAGACTTTAAATCTTACTGATGCTGGAACAGTAACTATCGATGCGGCGACTATTAACTCTTGGCGAACAATTGGAAGTGATTTTACAATTAGTGGTTCAAGTAATGATGTTTTAAATATTACGACTAGTAATTCAATTCAATATAGTACAGATGACGTAATAGATACAAGTAAAACATGGTCTAACGCAGACATAAGCAGTGTAGTTGTAGATACATACTACATTGATATAGATGGAAATAGTACAACTGATTTCCAGTTACATGTAATCTAATGAAACCATTTAACCAACTTAAAAAAGCAAAACATGGGTATTGTCTTTACAATATCCATGACATCTATATAGGACAGTCCATCCATCACTATGGGGAGTTTTCAGAGGGCGAAGTGGCACTTTTTGCTCAGATTTGTAAGCCAAATGATACGGTCATAGAAGTTGGAGCCAATATAGGAACGCATACGCAAGTTTTTTCCAAACTCGTTGGCGCTGGAGGGCGCGTTTATGCGTTTGAGCCACAACGGATCGTCTTTCAAACACTTTGTGCCAATATGGCGTTAAACAGTACCACCAATGTCTATGCCAAACAGAGTGCTTTGGGTAAAAAAAGCGGTTTTATCTGTATCCCTTTGATGGATTATACAAAAAAGTACAACTTTGGAGGCATTTGCGTCGATAGTTTTAAAAGCGGTGAGAAGGTACGTCTTGAGAGGTTGGATGATTATAAAGAGGAGATAGAAAGCCTCAAACTTATCAAGATAGATGTGGAAGGTATGGAAGAAGATGTCCTTAAAGGTGCAAAGCAGATTATCATGAAGCATATGCCTTACATGTACATCGAAAATGACCGCATAGAAAAATCAAAATCTCTTTTAAAACATATCGATTCTCTAGGGTATAAGATGTATTGGCATCTGCCAAAGTTGTATAATCCAGAAAATTTTGCTCGTAATCAAACAAATATTTTTGCTAATATTGTCTCAGTCAATGTTCTGTGTGTACCAAAAACATCGACAATAGAGGTCAGAGAAATGGTTCAGATTGAAGATTTTGGATTTCACCCCATGAGTAAGAATAAAAAATAGTATAGGATTAAAATGCAAGAATATATATTAGCACAGATTGATTCACTGCCTCCTTTGCCACAAACGGTTATATACATTGAAAAATTTAAACAACAAGAAGACAAATGTCCTCAAGAACTTGCAAAGATTGTTGCAAAGGACCCATTGATTCTTTCAACGTTGTTAAAAGTTTCAAATTCGGCGATGTTTGGGTTTAAAAAAAAGATAGAAACTCCTCAAATGGCTGTAAGTTTATTGGGAGTCAATTTTACGATTTCTTTAGCATTTGGAAGTGCGATAAAAAATTTGGTGGAAACTTCGCTGGAACCTTATGGTGCCAATGCCGATGCTTTTCTTGATATAGCAACGCAAGCTGTTATACTATCGAGCCGTTGGGTCAATACGATTGACCCTAGTTTAAAAGAGCGTCTCTCCTTACCCGTATTCTTACTCGAAATTGGAAAGTTTATCATTGCACGTATTTTAAAAGATAAAAATCTCATCGACGCTTTTTATCTTGACGTAAAAGATAGTTTGAATATTGCGGAAGTT
>RZYX01000232.1 GCA_009930155.1 Clostridia bacterium
AGATAATCCTTTCAAAAGGGTTGACTAAAAAACAAGGGCCGACTTACATAGCGAAATGACCTATAGCAAACCTTTCGTTTCCGTCATCATCCCCACCTACAAAGACTGGTCCCGCCTTAAACTTTGTCTGGATGCGCTGGCAAAGCAAACCTATCCGACTGATCAATTTGAGGTAATTGTTGTAAATAACGACCCTGAAGAAACCTGTCCTTTTGAGTTGCCGGCTGCAAATATGAAAATAATTTCTGAATCCCAGCCTGGGTCTTATTCAGCAAGAAACAAGGGTATTGAGCTATCGATAAGCACGGTTTTGGCTTTCACAGACGCTGACTGCATACCCAAAACAAATTGGCTAGAGGAGGGGATCCTTAGTCTTATGCAGTCCTCAACATTACGTTTTATTGTAACCGGTAAAATTGAACTGTTTTATAAGAATCCACGCAATCTTTCTTACGCCGAATGTTATGAAAAGCATTTTGGATTTCCCCATCAGCGGATCGGTGAAAAAGAAATTAACGCATTGGTGACTGCCAATGCTTTTATTCACAAAGTTGTTTTTACAAAGATTGGACTTTTTGAAAAAAGATTGTATTCTGGTGGTGATTTTGAGTTTAGCAAAAGAGCATTGAAAAATAATTTTGCCATAGTATTCTGTCCTGATAGCGTTGTTCGTCATCCGGCTCGATACTCTATTGTAGAATTGATCAATAAAAGAAGACGTGTTTTCGGGGGGAAAGTTTATCAAAGTGTTTTCAGTAAAGGAGAAAATAAAATATTGTCATTATTTATTAATCTTGCAAAACAGTGTTATAAAAGTCTAAAAGAAATAATATATGCCTTGTTTGCGCGGCAACCTGATTGCCTAGCAGAAAGATATAAGCTAATTGCGGCTTCTGTGTTAATTCTTATATTTGTTTTTTTGGAATCACTTAATATTCTTATCACAAATAGGAGTAGAAGAGTTTAAATTTCTGTGGAGAAGAAAATCTGTATTACAAGTCCTTCGATGGTTGGTGGCGGAGCAGAAAAGGTTGCCGCCAATCTTGCAAATTATTTTTGCAGTATCGGTTATGATATTGATTTGGTTTTATTTCATAAAACCGGACCTTATTTACGCAGCATTGATAAAAAGATCAATATTGTTGATTTAAACCTGAATTTTGTCAGAAATGCTTTGGTTACTGGTTATATTCTTCCGGTAAGAAAATATTTAAAAGAGAGTAAACCAGACATATTACTTTCAGTGATTCGAAGCACTAATATTATCTGGGGATTAGCATCTTACGGCCTGAAATTAAATACACGAATAGTCTTCAGGGAAGCAAACACGACTGAAGGCATATTGGGGAGCAGTTTCATCAAAAAATATGCTTATTTAATGGGTATGAAACTGTCGTACAAACAGGCAGAAATGATCATTGCCAACTCTCAGGATACACTTAACGATCTGATAAAAGAAAAGATTATAGGCAAAACACCGTATGCAGTTATTCCTAATCCAGTTTTACCAGAAAACTATCTAGAGCTGAGCAATCAAGGGATTACTGATTTCAAATGGCCAGTCAATAAATATAAAATTGTATTAGGTGTAGGCCGCTTACATAAGCAAAAGAATTTCAAGTTACTTGTTAATTCTTTTAAAATTCTTCTTAACCAGATTCCTTCTGCCAGGCTTGTAATTATTGGTGAAGGAGAAGAAAAAGCGGAATTAAACCAATTTATCAGTAATCTGGGGCTAAATGATTATGTTACTATTCTGGACTTTAAAAGTAACATATTTC
Organism: Clostridia bacterium; assembly: GCA_009930155.1. The sequence continues at coordinate 1,782 of RZYX01000232.1, forward strand.
CCTATTTTCGTGCGGCAGATTTGTTTGCACTATCTTCACATTATGAGGGCTTTGGGAATGTGATTGTGGAGGCATTATCTGTTGGTACGCCAGTTGTTGCAACGAACTGTCCGGGTGGTCCTAAAATGATTCTTGAGAATGGGAAATACGGCATGTTAGTAAAACCTGATGATGAAAATGCTTTTGCTGAAGCATTGTTGATCACATTAAGGGACCCACCACCCAAGGAACTATTAATTAAAAGAGCGCAGGACTTTACTGTGAGAAAAATTGCTAAACGTTATCTTGATATTTTGTTTGGATGAAAAAACTGGTTAATAAATCATGACACAACCCTGCCTTCTCTATCTCGTAAACGTTGACTGGTTCTTTCTTTCACATCGACTACCATTAGCATTGGAAGCAATAAGTAGAGGCTATGATGTCTATCTACTTACAGCTGAT
>RZYX01000233.1 GCA_009930155.1 Clostridia bacterium
ATATTAACCTCGAAATAGAACAAGGCGATGTTGTTGGTATTATTGGTAAAAACGGCGCAGGAAAATCGACTTTACTCAAGCTTCTCTCGCGCGTTACAAAACCTACAACAGGAAGCATAAAATACAACGGCCGCATAGCCTCTCTACTAGAAGTTGGAACCGGATTCCACCCCGAAATGACTGGCCGCGAAAACATTTACATGAACGGCGCAATTATGGGTATGACTCGTGCAGAAATTACCCATAAATTAGAAGAAATTATTAATTTTGCCGGTGTAGAACGCTATATAGACACTCCCGTAAAACGATACTCCTCGGGAATGACCGTGCGCCTCGGCTTCTCCATTGCTGCCCACCTCGAACCCGATATCCTCGTTGTGGACGAAGTCCTAGCCGTGGGCGATGCCGAATTCCAAAAAAAAGCAATCGGCAAAATGCAAGATGTTAGCAAAGGCGGTGGGCGGACAGTGCTGTTTGTGAGTCATAATATGGCGGCAGTGAAAAGTTTGTGTGGGAAGGGAATTGTGTTGGAGAATGGAATGGTGATTAAAAATGGAACTACAGAAGCAGCGATAAGTTATTATTTAAGCGGTGAAAATAGCTTGCAAAACCGCAAAGTTTTTAATAACGATTTCTCAAATTCAATCTTTAATTTAAAAGCAATACAGATAAATAATGTTGATAATGATTGTACAGAACCAATTGTAGAAAATAAAGAAATTGAAATTACTACCGAAATTGAGATTTTTGCTCATGCTGCTGAGCGTTATAGTATTACTTATCACTTAGTAAGCGAAATGGGAGAACCTCTGTTTTCATTCTATGATAAAGAAAAAAACTCAGTATTGCAAAAAGGGATTAATATATTAAGTTGCACTTTTGCTAAAGATTTCTTTCAATCTGGAAATTACTTCTTAAATTTGTTTATTGTTAAAGATAGAAAAGCTTCAATTGCAAATTATCAGTCTATAATGTCATTTACAGTTGCTGATGGAGGACGCGATTTGGGAATATATATGGGTAGAGAACCTGGTTATATTCGACCACAAACAGCATGGACTTTAAAATAATGAAAAGTGAATAAGCCAATATACGTTACCAAACCATATTTACCTCCCTTAGCTGAGCTAAACGAGTACCTTAAACAAATTTGGGATACTGGACAACTTACCAATAATGGCCCTTTTCATCAAAAACTTGAAATAGAATTGGCTAAATTTCTCGAAGTTCCTTTTGTCTCGCTTTTTGCAAACGGAACCTTAGCACTAATAACTGCTTTACAAGCACTCGATATAACAGGTGAAGTAATAACAACTCCTTATAGTTTTGTTGCAACTTCTCATTCGCTTTGGTGGAATGGCATAAAACCGGTTTTTGTTGATATAGACCCCATTACACTAAATTTAGATCCTGCAAAAATAGAAGCTGCAATAACCGAGAAAACAACTGCAATTATGCCAGTGCATGTTTATGGCACACCCTGCGACGATAAAAGTATTAGTGCTATTGCAAAGAAACACAATCTAAAACTTATTTACGATGCTGCTCATGCTTTTAATGTTAAAGAAAACGGCTATTCGGTTGCAAACTATGGCGATTTGTCAATTCTAAGTTTCCATGCCACAAAAGTGTTTTCAACCATCGAAGGTGGTGCTATTATCTCGCACACCGCAGAAATGAAACGGCATATAGACGATTTAAAGAATTTCGGATTTCGCGACGAAATTACCGTTGTCGCACCCGGGATTAACGCAAAAATGAATGAATTTCAAGCTGCTTATGGTCTCCTTTCGCTTAAATATGTGAACGAAGCTATTGTTAAGCGTAAAGTTATTGCTAATCAATATTGCGATCAACTTGCGGATATTAAAAGCGTTTCTGTTCTTCATCGCGACAATAGCATCTCTCACAATTATTCATATTTCCCGATCTTTATTGATGCTGAGCTATATGGACAAACCCGAGACGAACTTTACGAAGCACTAAAAGAACAAAACATTTTTAGCAGACGTTACTTTTATCCGTTAATTTCTGATTTTGAACCATATTGCGAACTAGAATCAGCAAATCCGCAGAATATTAAAATTGCATACAAAATTGCCGATACTGTTTTGTGTTTACCTATTTATCCAGATTTAAGCCTTGACGATGTTAAACGAATCTGCGACATAATTGCAAAAATAAGCTCTCAATAACCGCTTAAAATGAGGTGGCTGAGGG
>RZYX01000234.1 GCA_009930155.1 Clostridia bacterium
CACTCTGGCCCAAGGCGTGCTGAAATATTTCGGCAGCGGCGAGCTCGAATATGTGCCATTCCCGGAAGTATTGAAAGGCAAGTACCAAAGCTTTACCGAAGCAGACAGCTCTAAATTACTTGCAGCAGGCTATGACGGCGGTTTCACTAATATCGAGGAAGCAATTGCCGAGTACTGCGAGCTTTTAGATAAACACGAAGGATATCTCAGAAATGATTGCTAAAAAAAGTTCAACGAGGACGTTACCTTTTGGACCAGAGGGTGGACCAAAGGGGACGGTCCCCTCCGGTCCAATTACAAGCAAGAGCAAAGCCGTTTTTTTCGACCGCGATGGCGTTCTTAATGTAGACAAGGACTATCTTCACAATATAGAGGAACTGGAATGGGTTGAGGGTGCCAAGGAAGCAGTTGCCTATTTGACGCAGCAGGGGTATACTGTCTTTGTTGTAACAAATCAAAGCGGTATCGCCAGAGGTTATTATGAGGTAGAAGACATGCAGCGCTTGCACGAGCATATGGCGGCGGAAATTGCTGCAGCCGGCGGTAAAATCACGAAGTTCTACTATTGTCCGCACCTTATCGGCGCCAAAGTCAAGGAGTATGATGTTGACTGCGATTGCCGGAAGCCAAAACCTGGTTTACTATATCAAGCCATGGCGGAATACGCTATCGATAAAGACAAATCATTTTTAGTTGGCGACAAGCAAAGAGACATAGAATCCGCAGCAGCCGCAGGCATCAAAGGGTATCTGTACGAAAGTGGTAATTTGCTGGAATTCGTAAAAAAAATAATTAGTTGTTAGAGGTTTGCTTGGATTTTTCGAAAGATGAATTATTAAGCGGTCGCCTATACGATGAATGAGATTGTTAATTTTTAGACAAAATAGAGAGATGATAACTTGGCAAACACTAGAGTGGTTAGATTTTTTCATAACTTACAGCAAGATTTGAAAGTATTTATTTATTTTAATGCACTATTAATGTTGTTCAGAATTTTTTTCCTATTTATTTTTTCTTCACAATTGACAGATACAAGTAACTGGGATATAGGAGAAGCTCTTTGGTATGGGTTCCGTATCAGTTTGAAAACAGCAGGGGTAATTGTTTTAATTGGTTCTGTTGCTGCGACTATTCCCAACATGATTTTTGTCGGCTGGCCAGCAGAGCGAATTCGCAAAATCTGGCATAGTATATGTATTGCAATTTTCACTTTTACTTTTATTGCACGTATTCCGTATTATAAAATCTTTAATTCCAGTTACAATATTATGCTGTTAAATGGTGCTAAAGATGATTGGTACGCAATTTATGAAACAGCAGTTAATCAATACCAATTTTGGCCACGCATATTTGGTGTAATAATTTTGTCTTTTTTCCTAATAGTAATTTTGAGGCGAATGCTTGAAACAGAAACATGGCAACCAAATAATAACAAGAATATTGTTGCCTTTGTTACAGTATTACTTCTGCCAGCTTTTATGCTTGTCGTTAGATTCGGCGGCAGCTATAGTTATGCTAATTCCATACATTGGGAAAATGCTGCTAAAATGAATTCAAACATACTTAATGAAGCCATCTTGGATGATGGGCAAGCAGTTTATAGAGGATACAGTATGTACAAGCGCCTGCAGCAATCAACTGATGTCAATATTACAGCATCTCAGTTAAAAGAAAAAATAGTTTTAGCAGGCGGCAATCCTGCTTCAGCTACTATAGATGGTGCTTTTGCCAGGAATGCAACTGGGGCAAGGATTAACAAGCAACCACGAAATGTTGTTGTAATACTGGGGGAGAATTATGCCCTTTGGCCTTTTCTGCCCAGCTATAAAAATCTTGGGTTAGCTCAATATGGAGAGAAGTTTTTAAAATCTGATAAGGCTGCTAGTATAAAAAACTTTTTACCGAATGGTAATGGCACGATGCCATCTTTAGAAGGGATAATTACTGGTTTGCCTGATGCGAGCTTATATGCCAATTATCAGCAAGAAACTTATAAAACAACTTATGCAAGTGGCATTGGCAATGTAATGAAGAAGCTTGGTTATAAGACTTGTTTCTGGTATGGTGGCTTCGGTTCGTGGCAGGATATTAAAAAGTTTACATTGGCACAAGGTTTTGATGAGTTTCATGGGGCTGATGAATTCAAAGTAAATGGCGGCAACGCATGGGGAGTTACCGATGAGGAACTGTTTGATGAAATGATAAGTTATAT
>RZYX01000235.1 GCA_009930155.1 Clostridia bacterium
GGTGTAGGCGCGAACTTTGTTACCATCGGCACTATGCAAGAAATCGAGTGGGAAAATGGTAGCAAATTCTTAAAAATAGATTATGACCCAACAAACACCTTTACTTTTAACTTAACACTTGGGACAATAGAATTTGTAAGCGTACCTTATGCTTTTGCTGCCGAAACTGTTGTATTTATTGATGCCACAGGCGCCGAAAATGGCGATGTCTTAGTTTACAACGAAGCAACTGGCAAGTTTGAACCAGGAACTGCAACTGCAGGTAGTGTTACATGGGATAATGTGCAGGATAAACCAAATTTTGCAACAGTTGCAACAAGTGGAAGTTATAATGATTTAACTGATGTGCCTCAAATAGACGGTTCAGAAACCACAATTATAGCAGGTTCAAACGTTACGGTTACCGGTAGTGGAACAACAGGAGATCCTTATATTGTAACAGCAACTGGAGGAGGCGCTTCATTGTTACCACCAACAGTAAGCGTAACTGCGGCAAGTGATGTTCAAATAATTACAGCTCAACTCAATGGTGTTGTTAATCCAAATGGGTTAAGCACTACAGTAGTTTTTGAATATGGCTTAACAAGTTCGTATGGAAGTACCGTAAATGCAGTTGAGACTCCTGTTACAGGCACAGCAAACGCAAATGTAAGTAAACCACTTACAGGCTTGATCGGAAATACAACTTACCATTATCGTGTAAAAGCCACCAACGCAGTAAATGTGGCATACAGTAGCGATATGACTTTTACAACAACTTTCCCATTAATTCCCACAGTAACAACTTCTGAATACTCAGATGTAAAAGGCAACTCCGCCAAAGCAGGTGGCGCAGTAACCAACAATGGCGGTAGTGCAGTAACCGCACAAGGTTTATGTTGGAGCACTACACCAAACCCGACCACAGCCAATAACACAACCACCTCTTTTACAGCAGTAATGGCAAGTTTATCACCCAATACCACCTATTATGTAAGAGCTTATGCCACCAATATAGCAGGCACAGGCTATGGCAACGAGATAAGTTTTAATAGTGGCCGATTAATAGGCTCTAGTTATGCAGGAGGTTTAGTATTTTACAACGATGGTGCCGGGCACGGCTTAGTATGTGCCGAGAGCGACCAAAGCACAGGAGCAGAGTGGGGATGTTATGGTACAGCAATAGGCGGCACATCAACAGCAATAAACACTGGTGCAGCCAACACAAATGCTATAGTTGCAGGTTGCTCAACAGCAGGTATTGCAGCAAAACTTTGCTACGATCTTAGCTTAAACACTTACACCGATTGGTATTTACCTAGTAAAGATGAGTTAGGCTTAATGTACACCAATTTACACACTCAAAGTTTGGGCAATTTTGCTGCGGAAAGGTATTGGAGTTCCAGTGAGTGCTCGGGCAACGAGGCATACGGCGCGTGGAAACAGAATTTTTCCGATGGCAGTCAGTACAACAGCTATAAGTACAGCACAGGCTATGTTAGAGCAGTTAGGGCTTTTTAACTATTTGACTATTTAACTATTTAATAATAACCGCCGGAGGCGGTCGAAAATTTTTAAATATTACAAAGCAACAAAACCACAATTCTAAAACCGCGTTTTAGAATTGTGGTTAATAAAAAGTAAGAAATGGCACTATATTATGAATGACGCATTTATTTTGCGAAGTTAATTTTAACGATACAAATATAAAATTATGAAAAAAACATTCTTAACATTCATCACACTGCTTGCAGCACTTACATTCTTGCAAGCCCAGAACCTCGACCGTGTAACCCTTTCCTCCGGCGGAATATCCAACGAAGGCATAAGTGCCACCATTGGCGAGTTGTTTGTATTTTCGATAAATGCCGAAGGCATAAGTTTGGATGCCGGTGGGCAAAGCGATAACGAAGATACTGGTGGAATACCCGAAATTCCAACTGCAAACCCACTGCAAATCGAGCAGCAAATGCAAACACTTGTTTATCCCAACCCTGTTGAGGATTTGCTTAACTTGCAAATAAACGGGCTAAAAAGCGAAACTGTTGCATTTCAGGTATTTGATGCTGTCGGCAAAATTGTTTTGCAGCAAACAAAATCAAGTTCCGAGAGATTATTCCAAATTAAAGTGTCGGAATTAACTGCTGGTAATTACTATATAAAAGGATATTCAGTAGCAGGCGAAAACATCGGAGAGATTAAATTTATTAAGTTGCAACCATAAAAA
>RZYX01000059.1 GCA_009930155.1 Clostridia bacterium
AGTTTACCCGTGCATGTTCACTTTGTTATGGACGAGTTTGCAAATGTCAGCTTGCCTGATGACTTTGATAAAATCTTATCTGTTATGCGTTCTCGAGGAGTATCCGTTTCGATTATTCTGCAAAACCTTGCACAACTTAAAGCGTTGTTTGAAAAGCAGTGGGAAAGTATCGTGGGTAACTGTGACGAGTTTTTATATCTTGGTGGTAATGAGCAAAGCACCCACAAATATGTATCTGAACTTTTGGGCAAAGAAACAATTGACACAAACACCTATGGCAAATCATCTGGGCGAAGTGGCAACTATTCAACTAACTATCAGATGAGTGGCCGTGAACTTTTGACACCGGATGAGGTGAGGATGCTTAACAATCAATATGCTTTGCTTTTTGTTCGTGGAGAAAGACCAATTATGGATTTTAAATATGAAATTTTAAAACACCCAAGAGTGTTACAAACAACAGATGGCAAGCAATCTGCGTTTCATAATTTATACTTTAAATTTCTATGTATGGGTAAGAAAGATTTAAACAATGAAAGTTCGCAGGAATATAAACATGGCGAAGTTACCCAAGCAGTTTCTACGGTTTTATTTGATTATAGCATTCCTGAAAATGCATTAAAGATTGAATCTGTAGTGCACAATTATGAACTTTTATCTGATGAAGATATTGACGAATTGATACAAAAATAATAAAAAGATTAAGGAGAAAAGCAATGAAAAAACAATGTGAAAATATGCAAAAAAGTCATATGGGTAAAAAATGCAAAAAGGCAATGGCAGTTTATGCAGTACTGACGATTTGTTTAACTTGCTTTACAACCACGGCTTTTGCAGCGGGGGATCCCATACAGGTTATAAACAATTTGTCTAACTTTATATTTGGGCTTATTCGAGCAGTAGGCATGATATTACTTGGCTTTGGAATTGTGCAAATTGGGCTAAGCTTAAAGTCCCATGATCCGTCACAAAGAGCCAATGGATTTCTTACCCTTGCTGGAGGTGTAGTAATAACATTTGCAAAGGAGATATTGACGATTATAACTGGTGAATGAACAAAAAGCCGTATTCAAAGACTTTAATTTGAATACGGCTTTACATATAATTGCTTTTAAATATCAATAAGTACTGTGTTATTTAAACAGATGTTTTGGAGGGTTGTTTTTTGTTATATGAACATTAATAGTTTTATTATTTTTATTGGACAGAAATAAACTGTATAACCTAATATCGCCGCTTACATCGCTGTCATCAATGCCTTTCTCTACCATTTATGCATATTAAGTCTGAAAGGAGGTTTACAAATGAATAAAACAAATCAAATCATGAAAGGAGAAGATAATCAATGTCAGGTAATTGGGTTGTTCAAAATTTGCAAAATTCACTTGACACTTGGGACAGCAAGCTTGCCGAAATATGGCAACTAATTACACAGTCGCCACAAGATTTTAAGGGTGGAGGTATATGGGAAGTTATTGTTGACATTAACGGAGCACTGCAAGCGGTTGGACTCGCTTTGTTGGTGCTCTTTTTTGTTGTCGGTGTAATGAAAACTTGTGGTTCATTTGCAGAAGTGAAAAAGCCGGAACACGCTTTAAAATTGTTTGTTCGTTTTGCTCTTGCCAAAGGTGCAGTTACTTATGGTATGGAGCTTATACTTGCTATTTTAAGTATTGTTCAAGGAATTATAAGTGCAATTATGAACAATGTAGGGTTTTGCTCTTCTTCACGAACAGTATTACCAGATGAGATTATAAATGCTGTTGAGAATTGTAGTTTTTTTGGGTCGATTCCATTATGGGCTATAACTTTAATCGGAGGAATTTTTATTACAGTGCTATCCTTTATTATGATAATGAGCGTATATGGCAGATTCTTCAAGTTGTACTTATATACAGCAATGGCACCGATACCATTGTCAACATTTGCGGGTGAGCCTTCACAAAGTGTCGGCAAAAGTTTTATGAAAAGTTATACAGCGGTTTGTTTAGAGGGTGCAGTTATTGCTTTTGCGTGCATTATATTCTCTATGTTTGCAAATACTCCACCAGCCGTTGACCCAAATGTAGAAGCCGTAACGATTGTTTGGAGTTATATTGGCGAAGTTATTTTTAATATGCTTGTGCTTGTAGGTGCGGTCAAGATGTCTGATCGTGTTGTGCGTGAAATGATGGGGCTATGAATAAGGGAGGTTATTATATTGGAAGTTAAAATAAACAAGGAAATTCGTGACTATACGGAAAGCATGTTCTTTGGATTGTCAATGAGGCAATTTGCTTTTTCTGTTTTAGCATGTGTAGTAGCAGTAGGTCTTTACTTTTTGATAAACCCTCATGTGGGCACAGAAACGGTTAGCTGGATATGCATACTAGGAGCAACCCCTTTTGCAGCTGTTGGTTTTTTAAAATATAATGGTATGAACGCTGAACAACTTTTGGCAGCGTGGGTAAAATCAGAGCTGATTATGCCTAAAAAGCTTATATTTAAAACAACAAATAACTATTATGAATTGATGAAAAATATTATATAAAACAAGAAAAGGAGACAGTAAAATTAAATGATTAAAACACTTAAAAGCCTGTTTAAACAGGATAAAGAGCATTTTGAAGTTCCAAAAGGAATACAGGATATCATTCCTATTCAAACGATTTATGAAGATGGAATTTTTATGGTGGGAAAGAACAAATACACAAAGTCGTTTAAGTTTCAGGACATTAACTATGCAGTCGCCTCCCGTGAGGATAAGGAAGCAATGTTTCTTGAATACTCTGAGCTACTAAATTCTTTTGATAGTGGAGCGACAACAAAAATCACCATTAATAACCGTAGGTTAAACAAGTTGGATTTTGAGCAGACTATTCTTCTTCCAACCAAAGGGGACAAGCTTGATGAATATCGTTCAGAGTACAATAAAATGTTGCTGGAAAAGGCAACAGGAGCAAATTCTATTGTTCAGGATAAATATGTGACTATCTCTGTTCAAAAGAAAAGTATCGAGGAAGCAAGAAACTATTTTTCTCGTGTAGGTCCAGACCTTATTGCACATTTTAATCGCCTTGGTTCAATATGTACAGAACTTGGTGTGGCGGAAAGACTTCGTGTTTTTCATGATTTTTACCGCACAGGTGAGGAAACAAATTTCCGCTTTGATATGCTTGAAACAATGCGGAAAGGACACAGCTTTAAGGATTTTATATGTCCCGATATTTTTGAGCTTGAAAAGGATTATTTTAAGATAGGTGACCGTTATGGCAGAGTTTTGTTTCTTCGGGAATACGCAAGTTATATCAAAGATAATATGGTTGCTGAGCTCACAGACCTTAATCGTAACATGATGATGAGTATTGATGTTGTTCCAGTTCCAACAGATGAGGCGGTGAGAGAAGTTGAAAATCGGCTTCTAGGTGTTGAAACTAACATTACAAATTGGCAGAGAAAGCAAAACCAGAACAACAACTTCTCAGCAGTTATTCCATATGACATGGAAATGCAGAGAAAAGAAAGCAAGGAATTTCTTGACGACCTTACAACTAGAGATCAACGAATGATGTTTGCAGTCCTTACTTTTGTTCACATAGCAGAAACCAAAGAACAACTTGATTCGGATACACAGGCATTGTTAACCACTGCAAGAAAACATCTTTGTCAAATGGCGATTTTGAAATTTCAGCAGCTAGATGGACTAAACACAGTGCTACCATTTGGCGTAAGAAAGATAGATTCGTTTAGAACTCTTACAACTGAAAGCCTTGCAGTATTTATGCCGTTTAGAGTGCAGGAAATCCAGCATTCGGGCGGCATTTATTATGGGCAAAATGTGATTAGTCAGAACATGATTATCGCTGACCGTAAAAAACTTTTGAACGGAAACTCATTTATTCTTGGAGTCTCTGGCAGCGGTAAGTCCTTTACAGCTAAAGGTGAGCTTGTCAATTTAATGCTTTCATCAGATGCAGATATAATTGTGATTGACCCTGAGAGAGAATATTCTCAGCTTGTTAATGCTATGGGTGGTGAGGTTGTTCATATTTCAGCTACTTCAAACAATCACATTAACGCTATGGATATGAACAAGGAATATGGAGATGGTGCAAATCCTGTTATTCTTAAATCTGAATTTATATTGTCTCTGTGTGAACAGCTTATTGGCGACTCTACTTTAGGTGCAAAGCAGAAGTCAATTATCGACCGCTGCACAGCAAGTGTTTATCGCAATTATCAACAATGTAACTATCAAGGGGAACCCCCGACTTTGCAGGACTTTAGAGAAGAACTTTTAAAACAAGAGGAGCCAGAAGCAAGAGAAATAGCTCTTGCAATTGAACTGTTTACAGACGGTTCACTGAATACCTTTGCAAAGAAGACAAATGTAGATACGCAAAATCGTATTATCTGCTACGATATTCTTGACTTAGGTAAACAGCTTATGCCAATTGGAATGCTTGTTGTTCTTGATTCGATTCTTAACCGTATTACAATGAACAGAGCTAAAGGTAGAAATACTTTTATCTTTATTGATGAGATATACCTGCTTTTTCAGCACGAGTATTCAGCCAATTTCTTGTTTACTTTATGGAAGCGTGTTCGTAAGTACGGTGCGTATGCAACGGGAATCACTCAGAATGTTGACGACCTTATGCAAAGCCACACAGCAAGGACAATGCTTGCAAACTCAGAGTTTATTGTAATGCTAAATCAAGCAAGTATAGATCGTATTGAACTTAGTAAGATTTTAAATATTTCAGATTTACAGATGTCTTATATTACTAATGTTGACGCAGGACATGGGCTTATTAAAGTTGGTAGTTCCATAGTTCCTTTTGCAAACAAGTTCCCATGTAACACAAAACTTTATAAACTGATGACCACAAAGTTTGGAGAACAAGATTCTTAAATATAAACAAGGCAGGCCATAATCATTGGCTTGCCTTGCTTTTTTTAAAATGATTAACAAAGGAGGCCTTGATTTTGGCAGATATAAAGACCCGTGATGTAGTAAAAGTTATGATTAAGACTATTGATAAGTCGGCTACGGCGTCACATCGTATAAAGTCAGCTTATATACAGACAAAAGATAAAGCAGAGAATTTTTATTATAAGAACGAGGATTTTTCGGATGATTATGCTACTGACAAGGTTTCAAAGATGGGGCATAGAGTTGCCGAAGAGAGTAAAAAACAATTAAGTAAACAAAGACAAAAAGGGGTTAAAAATTCCAAGGATAATATTCAAAAAACAAGGGCAAGAATTAATTCCCGTAAGCAACAAAAAGTTGGCAATGAAACTTATAGAATCACTTGTGTTTCTGGAAAAGATATTCATAGAGCGGACAAAGATATATTAAAGATACAAACTCACAAATCAAGCCAGAACACAAATAAATCCATTAAAACAGCCCAGAGAACTAAAAAGACAATAAAACAAACTACGAGGTGCTCAGGTGGCAAAATTAAGCCCAGTGCCAAAGGAACAGTAAAATCAGCAAAAAGTAGCTTTAAGATTACGGAGAAAACAACAGCTCAAAAAGCCCCGCGCATTTTCAAATCAACCAAAGAGGTAACTCGTGCAACCATAAAAGCTATTATGGCAGGAACAAAATCACTTGTATCAGCTATTGTGGCAGGGGGTTGGGTGGCGGTCATATTGATTGTTATTATTTGTATTACAGGTATGGTTGCTAGTTCTTGCTTTGGCATACTTTTTTCAAATGAGGATACGGGAAGCCCTCAAAATATGTCGGCAGTTGTCCACGAAGTGAATGATGAATATCAAACAAGGCTTGATGAAATAGAAGCTGAAAACAATTTTGATGTTCTTGATGTTTCGGGAAGCCTTGCTGCATGGAAAGAAGTTTTATCAGTATATGCTATTAAGGTTACAACGGATGGAAATGAGCCACAAGAAGTTGCAACAATGACAGAGGAGAAAAAGGAACTTTTGAAATCAATATTTTGGGAAATGAATGATATAAATTTTAAAACAGAGCCCAAGGCCGAAAAGCTAATTGAAATCTTTGATGATGGATATGGAAATGCCGTTAAAACTGAAACTATTGATATAAAAACTTATTTATATATCACACTTAGCCATAAGACTGCCGATGAAATGGCAGATAAATATAGATTTAGTTTAAAACAGCGGCAACAACTTTTTGAACTTATGGCTGTAGAAAATGACAGCATGTGGAATGACTTTCTATATGAAGATAGTTAGGAAACTTGCAATTAAGGAAAGATAATTAATAACAGTTCAGCTGTTGGTTAAAATTTCAACCAATAGCTGAAAACTTAATGGAATAAATGGTATAATATATTTAACATTGAAATTATTTCTTTTTTACAACAATTCTATGTGATTTAAAAGAGAAGAGGATATAATTTTATAAATCTCTAGTTAATAAAAGGTGATATTATGGAAACAAAATCAAAGATTTTATATTTGTATAAATTATTAAATGAAGCCACTGATGAAGAGCATCCCATTTCTACTACTGGAATAATTGAGCAATTGGGTAAGATTGGCATTAGTGTTACTCGTAAAACAGTAGCGTCGGATATAGATTTGCTTTGTGAATTTGGTGTCGATGTAGTTGCAATACGCTCATCGCAAAATATGTATTATGTTGGCCAACGGGATTTTGAACTACCAGAAGTTAAGCTACTTATTGATGCGGTAGAATCCTCAAAACTAATAACATCTAAAAAGAGTAAAAGCTTGGTTTCTAAACTAACAAAACTTGTAAGCAAAGGGCAAGCTCGGGAGCTTAATAGGCATATATTCATTGATAAGCGTATAAAACCTTGTAATGAAGAGGTTTATTATCATATCGATAAGATACATACAGCTATTGAAAGCGGCAAACAAATTGATTTCAAATACCTTGATTACAATCAATATAAAGAAGTTACATATAAACATAATGGGCTTATATACAATTTTAGTCCTTATGCTCTTGCTTGGAATGATGACCATTACTATGCTATTGGTTATTGCACAAATCATAAAGGAATAAGCAAATTTAGAGTAGATAGAATGGCTAAAGTAGAATTGACATATAGAGAGATTGTTTCCTCCCCAGTTGATTTTAACTCCGCTGATTATGTGAAAAGCATATTTGATATGTATGATGGGGATACAGTACAAGTAGAACTAAAATGCACTAACGATCTTATGAATATAATCATTGATCGTTTTGGAGAAGATGTAGAAACAAAAAAATTAGATGATAACTGTTTTAAGGTTATTGCAAAAGTTTCGGTTAGCCCTACTTTTTATGGTTGGGTATTTCAGTTTGCAGATAAAATATCAATTCTTAATCCTATTGATGTTAAAAATAAATATAACAATATGCGAAATCCCCCGCTTAATATATGCGTTAAGCATTAATGAGATAATATTAAGTCGATAATATGCCCATTTTAACAAATGAATTTCCACAATCCTATTTGCACTCATAAAATATTATGATACAATTATATTATTAAATTTATAATTACTATCATATTGATAAATGAAAAAGACTAGGAAGTTAAACATGACATTTGAAGAATTTATTAATAAATTCAATTTAAATCTTAATGATCAACAAAAGGCTGCCGTTTTAAAAACGGGCGGTCAAACTTTATTGCTTGCAGTTCCCGGTAGCGGTAAAACAACTGTAATAGTAAATAGAATTGCATATATGATATACTGCCTAAATATAGCTCCGCCTCAAATATTGACAATGACATATAGTGTTGCGGCTGCCAAGGATATGAAAGAAAGATTTGCCCAAAAATTTGGAGAAGAAATGGCAAGCAATCTTGATTTTAGAACTATAAATAGCTTTTGTTATTTAGTGCTAAAAAAGTACGAACGATTTAACAATACTAAAATGTTTAGTCTAATTAAAGACTCCCAAACATCGGGTATATTAAAAGAAATATATATAAATATACATAATGAATACCCTTCTGAAGGTACAATTAAAGATATTAAAACAAAAATAACATATTGTAATAATATGATGCTTAAAGATGAAGATATGGAAGATTTTAATGAAGAGTATAACTTCCTCCAAATATATAAAAACTACCAAAATTATAAAAAAGATAATAAGTTGATGGACTACGACGACCAAATGAAATACGCTAAAATAATCTTAGAGAATTATCCGCAAATACTTAGTTATTATCAAAAAAAATATTTATATGTAAGCATTGATGAAGCACAGGACACCTCTAAAATACAGCATGAAATTATAAGGTTACTTGTTAGTAAAAATAAGAATATCTTTATGGTGGGGGACGAAGACCAAAGTATTTATGGATTTAGAGCAGCTTATCCACAAGCACTTTTAGAGTTTGATAAGTTTTATCCTTCGGCAAATGTTCTTTTTATTGAAAAGAATTACAGATGTAGTAAAAACATAGTGACGGCAGCAAACAGGCTAATAAAACATAATGATGATCGCCGCAATAAGAATATGATAACTCAAAATGATGAGGGGTTAGAGATAAAACATACCTCACTCAATAATAGATATAATGAGTATGAATATTTAAGGAAGTTATCGGAAAATTGTCGCAAAGAAACTGCCATATTATACAGATACAATGAATCGGTAATACCAATAATTGATATGTTAAATAAGAATAATATCAATTATTCTATCAAGGAAAATGATGCATTGTTTTTTACTAATTTTATTGTAGTAGATATTATGAATATTCTAAAGTTTTCTCAAAACATGACGGATTTAAAGTTGTTTAATGATATATGTTATAAACTTAATTGCTATATTAGTAAAATTCAAATGGAGCAGATTAATCGTTTGATAGGCAATCAAAACAGTGAAAATATACTTGATATTTTTATTAGTTCAGTTGATTGTAGTCTTAGCCAAAAGAAGAAAATAAAAGAATTAAAAATAAATCTTGGATTGGTTGCTAAATGCAATTCATTTGATGCAATAATAAAAATTTTATATGAAGTAGACTATAACAAATATTTAATTGATAAAAACAATAACAATAATAATGCTTTTAATCAAAAAATTAATACCGTGTTAGCTATAGCATATCAGTATAAAAATATTGAAGATTTTATTCAAAGATTTGGTGAGCTAAAAAATATAATTTCACAAGGAAATAAAAACAAAGAATCTAATCTTGTTTTATCTACAATTCATTCAAGCAAAGGCTTAGAATACCAGAAAGTTATTATAATTGATGTTTGTGATGGCTTTTTTCCTAGTGTTATAAATCCGAAAAATAGGCAAGATAAAGAAGTTTTAGAAGAAGAGAGAAGGCTTTTTTATGTTGCTGTGACGAGGGCAAAAAGTGAACTTGAAATTATAACTTATAAGAATGATTGTGGTAATAAAGTAGAATTATCATTTTTTATTAAAGAACTGTTAGACTTAATACCAAAGACTGTAAATTATGCAAATAAAATAAAACCAGCGAGAAATATAAACATAAAACACAATAAAATAAAAATAGATAATAGTGAATTAATAAAATATAAAGTTGGTACTAGAATAAAGCATAAAATGGAAGGAGAGGGTATTATAATTGATATAAATGACAAACTGTTCTCAATAAAATTTAAAGACGAAGTTAAGATATATGATATAGGCGTTTGCTTAAATAATGGTTTGATTGTTACTGCTTAGTTATGTTCCAGTTTTTACTAAATAAATAATATGCTTAAAAGATGGTGGTTGATATTTTAACCACCATCTTTTAAGCATATTGACTATATAACAAATATTAGATAAAATACAAATATAATGTTCGCTGAATGGCGAACTAAAAGGGCGTGGGAGTTATGAACACAGAGATGACATTTGGAGAGTTTATTATAGCCAAACGAAAAGAAAAAGACATTTCAGCAAGACAACTTGCTTTGGCTATCAATATTTCTCCAGTTTATATGTGTGATATTGAAAAAGGTAGAAAGTTTGCAATTTCGGATGAACTTTTAGATAAAATTCGTAAGGTTCTTATTTTATCTGAAAATGAAGTGGAAAAGATGTATGACCTAGCAGCCATTGCAAGAAATACAGTAAGTGCAGATTTACCTGAATATATAATGGAAAACCAAATTGTGCGTACTGCATTAAGAACCGCAAAAAAAAATCAAATTTCTGATGAGAAGTGGGAAAGATTTATTAAAGAAATGATTGAAAAGGAAGAATAGTGTAATGAGAATTCATTATTATAAAACGGATACCCTTGAAGCAATTGCGAGAAATATATTAACAAGGATTAATTCCAATTATATGAATCTAAAGCCTCAGGCTGTACCAATTGAAAGTTTAATTGAAGACATATACAACCTGAATATTGATTATAAGTATCTTAAACAGTTTAAGGATGAATTGGGGAAAATGGTTTATGATAATGGATTTGTAATCTGTTTTAATCGAGAAAAAGATGATTATGAGTTCTTAGATGTTACTTCTGGAACGATGTTGATTGAATCTACTTTGGCAGAAGACCCTGCTCAATATGGTCGATTGCGTTTTACACTTGCACACGAACTTGCTCACTGGATATTACATCAAAATCTTTTTAAAGGCACGGGAATTGCG
>RZYX01000236.1 GCA_009930155.1 Clostridia bacterium
GTCCACAACTGTGGCTTTTGCAACATAGACATTTTTGTCAATCAAAGTAAACCCAGCAGAAAGTCCAAAGAATTTTGAAACCCTTGCATAACTTGATTGTGTGAAAGTGGCAACCAAAGTTCGCACAAGCGTGAAATCAAAGTCAAACGCAAGCATAATCCTCGAACTGTCACTTAAAGTCTTATCAATAATGGTGACAACAGCGTTTTCCACAAGGCAAATCATATTTGCACTGCTTGTGATTGCGCTGTCAATCAACGATGAATTTGAGATTTGAAGTGCATTTGAAGAAGTGTTTTTAAGATATATCCCCGAATATTTTTCACTATTTACTTCGGAAACATTCAAACTAATTGTGACTGTGTCAAGCACGACAAAGCCTCTTTGTGTGATGAAAATTGCTCCGCCAAGACCAGACTCAACAAGTGGTTGAGTGGCATTCTTTGCAGTGTTGTTTGAAATTGTTGCGTTTGAAATAGAAAGAGAGTTGTCGACAAACAAACCTGCTCCATTTAGCGCTGTATTGTTATTAACTTTCGAATTGCTATATATCATCAAAACTGGGACTTTGGCATTTTCGTTTGCAAGATAAATTCCGCCCCCATTTATAACTGCGTCGTTATATGAAATCTCGCACCCTTCAAGTTTAATTAAGCCGTTTATAATATATAGTCCTGCACCATTATTTGATTTGTTGTCGCAGACGACTGTTTGTCTTCCTAAAAGCACTTGAGCATTGTTTGCAACATAAATTCCACCGCCATTGTTCGCGCCCTCATTTCCTGCCATAGATTTTCCAATGTATGTTTTTTGAGAGATAGTGCCAACTTCAAGGACTCCACCCGACGCATAAATTCCACCACCATTTCCACCTATATTTTGCGAAATATTGGCTTTATTTGACACCACACTTGCGCCGTTTATCGTCACTTTCCCACTTTCAATGTATAAAGCCCCGCCATACACTGCTTCGTTGCCTGAGATTGTAACCCCCGTTTTTATGTTGAGAGTGGCATTAAGAACATAGATTGCTCCGCCAAAGTGAGCCCCGTTTGCAAAGAAAGATACATTTGAGCAAGTTATATTATCTTTGTCAACATACGTTCCACCAATGTTAAGAACTCCACTCGCCATTGTTATTGCTCCGCCATAATATAAGGCTTCGCTAAAATCTTCATCATCATTTTCAGCAATGTTTGAACTTATCACAGAGTTTTTGATGCTTGAAACGAGGTTTGCATAGTTTTCGTCTAAAACATCTATGGCAGTTGAAGCAAAATAAATTCCCCCTCCACTCACAGCCTGATTTGCTTTAATTGTTGTTTGAGTCATATTTTGTTCGTCATTGCCCTCGCCATCAATTGTTAAAGTGCCATATTCGCCAACATAAATTCCGCCACCATTTATGGCACAATTTCCTGTGATATCGCCTGCAATAATATCAAATTTTGAATAGTTTATAACATCACTTTCAACAAATCCCTCAAAATATATTCCTCCGCCATTGCTTTGATCATAGCAATAATTATAGACAACTGAAGAGGACTTTAACTTAACACTCTGTGCAACGGAATAGATTGCCCCGCCAAAGTTTGCAGAGTTAAGATAGAAACTTGATGAATTTATCTCAATTATTGATAATTTATTAGCGTAGATTGCTCCGCCATAATTGGCTTGAACACTGCCCTCAATTTTTGAATTTAATGAAAATTCACTGTCTGAAATTGTAACAATTGAATTGTTTACATATATTCCGCCACCATAAACCGCTTGTGATTTTTGCACAGAAAGTTGATATAAAGAAATTGTTTCGCCGATTGTGACAGAGGCATTCCCGTCAATCGCAATGCTCCCACCAAAGTTTGCACTGTTTCCATTATCTTCGTTGATTGCAACTCCAAATTCAATCTGAACTGCGGTCGAAAGATTTTCCACGAGGGAGTCTTTCACATAAATTGCCCCACCAAAAGAATTCCCCGTCGCAGATGTGGCAGAGTTTGAAAGGAACTGTGAAGCCCCAATAGTTAAAGTGCTATCATTAAAGACAGCGATTGCACCACCAAAGGCAGATAGAGTTGAAGTAATGCTATTTATATTGAAAATGCCCGAGTTAATTGTTATTGTCGAATGGTCGGCATAAATCGCCCCGCCAAACAAATCTCCTGCCAATTTTGAGAGTGAATTTCCGCTAAATTCCGCAC
>RZYX01000237.1 GCA_009930155.1 Clostridia bacterium
GTTTAAGATTATATCAACATCATCTTTTCTAAGATTTTTGACTAAACCCATTTTTAAAGCTTTTGCTAAATTCATCTTCCTTTCAAGTTTTGAGACATATTCCAAACCCCTGTAAGATGCCACACAAGAAATTCCACAAGAGTCACAAGCTTTTCTCCATTCTCTAAAGAATTTAACAAGACTTTTATCGTTCCCTGTTATAGCCAACTCAATCTTTTTAGAATAATCTACTTCAATTATTGCAAATCTGTCTAAACTAGCACTATCAAGTGCGTTTCTTCCTGTATACTCATAGTCTGCACCTTTACCAAAAGTGTTACCTGCTGCAATTATTCTAAAATCCTTATGCGCTTCGAACTTACCACATGGAAAATCAAAATATCCGTTAGCAATAGCTGCGTTTAGAATGATTAATACTTCAGGAATTGACGCATCCATTTCATCTAAGAAGAATAATCCACCTTTTGTAAAAGCTTCAAAGAACTGCGTCTTGTGGAAATGTCCACCTGCGTCAATAAACCCAGTAATTTTATACTCTTGTGTAACTGCGTTTGTAAAATAGAACTCCAACCCTAAGCCTTCTGCGATTTGTTTACATATTACATTCTTACCAGTTCCAGCTTTTCCTATTAAGAATACAGGAATTTGTTCTGTTACAAGGTTCAAAACATCTTCAAAAACTTCGTGTGTAATCCCAGTTACTCTAGTTTGAACTCCGTCTTTTTCAACTTTAATTATTTTAGGCAAAGCTCCGTATGTTTTAGTAACATATTCATCTATACTTTTTTGAGTTTTAGACAAAATTGTGTTACACATACCGTCTGCAAGAGAGTTTACAAGCAAATCCATGCCAGTGCCACCTTGAAAAGTTGTCTCAGAGCTCTTAGGATTAACGACAGGAGCTTCTTGTGCCTTAGGTGGTGAAATTACAGGTTTAGGTGTTTCTTGAGTCTCTACGCTCGTTTTTGGAGCTGTTGATGTAACTTCAAATTTTGGTGTTGGAGTAACAGGTGCTCCTTCTCCACTTACTACAACTACAGACCCATGTTCTGTTTTTGCGTCTTCGTATTCTTCTTCCAATCCTTCTTCGTCATCAAAAGAACTGTCGTCTTCCCCTAAATCAGCTTTTTGTGCAAATCTCCAGTGAGTAATATTGAAATCTTTGTTTTTAGCAAATGCGTCTTTTGAGAATCTACTTACGCACTCAAAGACATTAAGTGATTTGTTGAAGTTTAAGAAAGGCACTGCTGTTGAAGACCAATTATCATCAACAGAATCTTTAACAAAGACCATATCTCCGTATTCCAATTCATATCCGTATGAATCAGTTTTTAGATTTTTGTCTTCTTCTACTGCACCTTCAGATGCCCAAGTTGAATCAAATTTAGGGATAACCACTTCATCTGTACTAGATGCGTCTAGGTTCTCAAATTTTATCTTTACTGCTGTAAAATAATCTTCAATAGATGTACAATACTCCCTTAGGTCGTTAATGTTTTCTAATAAAAATTGTTCCGTTACTCCCATTGCAAAGCATTCTTTAACTAAATTCATGTTACTGTTTGCCAAATGTTTGTAGTGAGACCCTGTGATAAGATTGTATTTTGCCACAATCTTTTTTGTTGATTTTTGTAATTCTTCGACTGTTACGATAATTGGTAATGCCATTGTATTACTCCTGTTTAATAAAATTTTAATAAGCATACGCTTAAATATGGTAAGTGTAGGACTCGAACCTACAATGTAGCCAAACTTACCTAGATGCAACTTTAAGCAAGTTGCCAGCTTTTATAAAAAGGTTAAAAAGACACATCAACAACAATGTGTATTTATTTTATTAATTCTCCGAATGGTGTATTATTTCTTTAACTTTGAGTGTTGAATAGTCCATTTTGTATGGATATCCACCTTCGTTTGTGAAGTCTAGTGTTGCCTTGTTTCCGTCAAAGCCTAAGCATATACCTTCACGCTCTATACCGTTCACATCGACTCCGACTATTATTTTCCCTACTAAATGCGTGCCACCTTGCACTTTTACAAACTCTTGTATTGTCATTTTAACAACTCCCTTAATCTTCCCTAGTTAAAGCCTTGACGCTTAAAACATAAGCACGATATGCAACACCGATGTAATACATATCGTGCTCCCTAGTTGTTAACTCTAATAAGAGCTCTTTAATTTTTTCAATCTC
>RZYX01000010.1 GCA_009930155.1 Clostridia bacterium
GTTGATGCTTTGCCAGAGCTTCACAGACCTCGGATTGATGCTATAAAAATTAAATGTCCAAAGTGTGGTAAAGAAGTTTCAAGAATAAGCGAAATCGGTGATGTTTGGCTTGATGCTGGTATCGTTCCCTTCTCTACAACTGGATACTTTGACGATAAGGAAGTTTGGAGAAAGAATTTTCCTGCTGAGTGGATTACCGAAATGCGTGAGCAGGTTCGTTTATGGTTCTACTCCATGCTATTTATGAGTACTGTTTTAGAAGGCCGTGCACCTTATGAGCGAGTCCTTTCCTATAGCACTGTTATTGCAGAGGATGGTTCAAAGTTCTCTAAAACAGGCTTTATGATTAAATTTGATGAAGCAGCAGAAAAAATCGGTGCCGATACTGTTCGTTACCTCTATGCTGGTGCTCCTGTTACAAACGATGTTCGATTTGGTTATAATCTTGGAGATGAAGCTCGTAGAAAGCTTTTATCCTTTTGGAACATTTTTACATTTTTTGACACATATTCTAGAATTGACAAGCCGAATTTAGATGGATTTACTCCAGATTCAGCCGCTCTTTCACCAACTGACCGTTGGTTAATTATACGCACAAATGACTTTATAAAAAAAGCTACAGCGTATATGGATGACTATAAAGCATATTTACTTATTAAAGAGTTTGAAGTTTTTGTTGATGATATTTCAAACTGGTATATCCGCACAAACCGTCGTCGTTTCTGGAAAACTGGGGATAACGAAGACAAGCGAACTGCATATTGGGTATTATTCTTTGCCCTTAATACTTGTGTTAAAACAATGGCACCTATTATACCGTTTATGACAGAAGACATTTGGCAAAATCTTACACGCAAAGTTATGCCTAGTTCCCCTATTTCTGTTCATCTCAGCGACTGGCCAAAACCACTTGAAGGTTTTGAGGATAATGGAATAATTGAGCAGACTGCTCTTGCAAGAGATGTTATCGCAACTTCCATGCGTCTTCGCAACGAGTGTCAACTCAAAGTTCGCCAGCCACTTTCATCACTGTTTGTTTGCTGTGATGATGAAAGTGCTAATAAAATAAAGATTTTTGAAAAGAATATCAAAGACGAACTTAATATAAAAGAAATTAAATATATTAATGACTTCTCATTGCTTGAGGACTTTTATTTGGGAGTTAATTTTAAAGTTGCAGGTGCTGTGCTTAAGCAAAATGTAAACAAGATGAAACAAACTCTTGAACAGCTCTCACAGCAAGAAATGGCTGCTCTTACAATAGCAGTTCAAAATGGTGGCAACATAACAGTTCCAGGATGGGACGATAGCTTTGATGCTTCTATTTTCTCTGTTCAAGCAAAGTCAAAAGAGGGCATTGTTTCCTCTGAATGCATTAACAAAGATATTATAGTAGCTCTTGACACAGTTCTTACCCAGCAGCTTCTTAAGGAGTGTACGGTAAGAGATATTGTAAGACAATGCCAGCTTATTAGAAAAGAAGCAGGCTATCAAGTTGAACAACGTGTTATTGTTGCTATTAGCAGTCCTAGCGAGTTTATATTGTCTGCACTTTCAGAGTCCAAAGAGCACATCGCAAGTGAACTTTTGGCAAACGAAATTATACTTGACGAAAGCATTGTAAACGACCTTTCAAAGGATGCACAAATTGGCGACGATACAGTTCATATCGAAATTAAAAAAGCATAACAAATATAAAAATCACAGGAGGATTTTTAAAATGGCTGACATCACAAAAGATACCAATATTGGTGACATTCTTGATTCACATCCAGATGCTGCAAAATTCTTTTTGGGAATGGGCATGCATTGCCTTGGTTGCCCATCTGCAAGAGGCGAAACCGTTTCACAAGCTTGTGCCGTTCACGGTCTAAACCCTGACGAGCTTGTAAAGGCAATTAATGAATCTCTTAAATAAATCAGAATTAAAACAAGGTGGCGGTTACTCCGCTGCCTTTAATTCTTTTTAAGGTTTATATTTTATTTGGCAGGTGTTTTTATGTTAAGTCTTCGTCCACGCCTTAAAATGGCAGCTGATATGGTTAGAGATGGTGTTGTGGTTGCCGATATTGGAACAGACCACGCATATTTACCTGCCTACCTTTTATTAAACAATAAAATTTCTGGTGCTATTGCTGCCGACCTTCGTAAAAAGCCACTTGAAAATGCTCATGCAACTCTTGTAACATATGATTTAGACGCTAAAATTCCGCTTATTCTTTCAAATGGACTTGATAATTTAAAACCAGATAGTGCAGATGATATAGTAATTGCAGGAATGGGTGGCACTCTAATCGTAGAAATTTTGCAAAGGTGTGATTGGATTTTTGACAATAGCAAAAGGCTTGTAATTCAACCCATGTCACACGCAGAAGATGTAAGAAAATTCTTTATGCAAAATGGATTTGAAATTTTAAAAGAAGATGTAACTATTGATTCAGGCCGTATATACATAGCTATAAACGCCGTATTTGCAAACAAAGATTACAGTGAATATCCTGAATCTTTTGCCTATATTGGGAAGCTTTGTGAAAGCAAAAACCCTGCTGCAAAGGAGTTTTTAAAAAAGCACGCATCACGACTAAAAAAGCGTGCCGACTCCCTAAAAAGTATTGGCAGAGAAGACTGTGAAGTAGAAAGACTTTACACTATTAATTTAGATATTGAAAGGTGTGTTGAAAATGGTAACAGTTAAAGACATTTACAACTTCATCAACTCCTTTGCTCCCTTTGAAACACAGGAGAGTTGGGACAACAGCGGTATGCTTATCGGAGATGACTTAAAAGAAGTTAAAACCATTGCTGTATGCCTTGATATCACTCCCAGCACTATACAAAACGCTAAAACTAACGGTGCAGACCTTATTGTTTCTCATCATCCTGTAATTTTTAATCCTATTTCAAAAGTTGTAAAAGGCGACCCTGTTTATGAGCTTATCGAGGCTGATTTGTGTGCTATTTGTGCTCACACAAACCTCGACATTGCAAAAGGCGGTGTAAACGATGTTTTAGCCCATATTTTAGAGCTTGAAGATATATCTGTTTTAAAAAGCAGTGATGGAGCAGAAATGTTAAGGGTAGGTAAAACAAAAAAATGTACTCCACAGGATTTTGCAAAACATGTTGCATCTAAACTTAAAACAACCGTAAGAATTGCAAAAGGTGACAAAGACATTGAAACTATTGCGGTTTGTAGTGGAAGCGGTTGCAGTTTTATTCCAGACATATTGGCAGCCGATATTGATGCATTTGTAACTGGTGATGCAAAACACAACGACTTTTTAAATGCCTCAGACCATGGGCTTACTTTAATTGCCGCAGGTCATTATGAAACAGAAAATCCCGCTATGCCTGTTCTTGCACAATGCATTAAATCTGAGTTTTCAGAGCTTAGCATAATTTATATTGACTCTGCACCAACAGAGTACATCACTTTTTAGGAGCTTTAAAATGGCACTGGACGGAATGTTTTTAAACTGCATAAGAACAGAACTTGCTGATATTGCTATCGGTTTACGAGTCGATAAAGTATATCAGCCCTCTCGCGAGGAAATTATTCTAGTCATGCGTTCACGCAGTGGCTCATACAAGCTTTTAATGTCTGCACGAGCAAACAGTCCACGTGTTCATTTTACAGAGTATTCGCCTGAAAACCCTCCAGCTCCTCCTATGTTTTGTATGCTTTTACGCAAGCACTTGTCAGGGGCAACGCTCACTGATATTCGTCAACATGAACTGGACAGAGTCCTATTTTTTGATTTTGATGCCTCAAACGAAATTGGCGACAAAGTTAAGCTTTGCCTTTGCGTCGAAATTATGGCACAGTATAGCAATATAATTCTAATTGATGCACAAGGAAAAATCATAGATTCTTTAAAGCGTGTTGATTTTACAAAATCATCCATGCGTCAGGTGCTCCCATCACTTGACTATCATCTGCCACCCCAGCAAGACAAAATAAACTTACTTAAAGACGGCAGTGATATAGCCATTCAAAAAATTTTTATGCAAGAGTCAAAGCCCTTGTCCTCTGCAATTTTAAACAGTCTTATGGGTGTTTCTCCAATTGTTTGCAGAGAAATTTCAAGCCTTTGTTGTGAAGATGATTTGCCTGTATCACAACTTAGTGAAAACACTAAAGCAAAGCTTAAAACTCAGCTTGATAACCTTATAAACATATTGTTAGAAGGAAAAACTGTGCCAACTATTTTGTATGATGAAAACAAAAAGCCAATGGATTTTTCATTTTTAAACATCACACAATATGGCCCCCTTACAGAGAATCAAGCGTTTGGAAACTTTTCAGAATTACTTGATAATTTTTACTTTGAGCGTGATAAAATCGAGCGTATTTCAAGGCGTTCACAAGATTTAAGAAAGAACCTTACAAATATATTTGACCGAACCGTAAAGAAACTTGAACTACAAAAAACAGAGCTTGAACAATGTGCTGACAGAGAAAAAATACGAGTATTTGCAGAGCTTATAACGGCTCATCAACATTTACTAAAAAAAGGATCGCCGTATTATGACCTGCCCAATTATTATGACAATGACAATATTTTGCGTGTACCTGCCGACCCTGCACTTACACCAATGCAGAACTCACAAAAATATTATAAAGAATATAAAAAATCCTACACCGCTGAAAAAATGCTAAAAGAACTAATAAAAAGTGGTGCAGACGAACTTATATATATAGAAAGCGTTTTAGACTCACTAACAAGAGCAGACAGCGAACGTGAACTTGCCGAAATTAGGCAGGAGCTTTCTGATGTCGGATATATCCGCATTAAAAAACAAGGCAAGTCAAAACAGCCTTCTCCCCTACCCCCCATTTGCTTTTACTCTAGTGATGGATTTAAAATTCTTGTAGGTCGTAACAATTTTCAAAACGATAAGCTTTCATTAAAATCCGCAGAAAAAAGTGATATTTGGCTACACACTAAGGATTTTCCAGGTGCCCATGTTATAATTGTAGGTGAGCGAAAACCAATAAGCGATACAGCTATAAACGAAGCTGCAATCATCGCTTGTGTTTACAGCAAGGCGAGTAATTCATCTCAAGTACCTGTTGACTACACACAAGTAAGAAACCTTAAAAAGCCAAATGGTGCAAAACCAGGCAAAGTTATCTATCATGTATATAACACACTGTATGTGACGCCAGACCTCGCTCTTACAGAAAAGCTGAGGGATAAAAAATAACTTTAACATGAGTTTTAACAACTAAATTATAAGTAAAATCTTAAAAGACCTGTTCAAATGAACAGGTCTTTTGTTGTTATTTGTATTTATCTTTACAATCCAAGGTATGGTGCTGGATTTACCTTGTTACCATTTATTCTTACTTCAAAGTGAAGATGAGGCCCCGTAGAGTTGCCTGTGCTGCCCACTCTTGCTATTGCATCACCTGCATTGACATATTCGCCAACGCTTACTGATAACGAGCCATTTAGGCAATGAGCGTAAAGTGTAGACATTCCGTCTCCATGGTCAATAATAACTCTGTTACCATAAGCTCCACCCCAGCCAGATGCAACTACTCTTCCGCTTGCCGCAGCAACAACAATATGTCCACTTGCATTTGGTCCTGATAAATCTATTCCAGCATGGAAACCACCATTTCTTGGTCCATAAGGTGAGTTAACTCTATAAAGTCCAATTATAGGCCAAACAAGCTTTCCTGATGTTGTAGTTACCGTGTAGCTTCCACCACTTAAACCTTTTGAAATGCTTGTTGATTTTGTTCCAACATCCACAAGTTCATCAACAGGATCTTTCAATGTTACTCTATTTATCTCTTCAGAAGCGACTCTTACACCATCAACATATGTTACAAGCTGTGTAACCTGTGCGGTACCATTAACGCCCGATTTTTTCACCTTTGTTGTACCCTTAAACAATTTTGAATTATCTGTCTTAATTGTCTGATATGGTAAATCCTCACTTACAACCTCTGTCTTTACAACCTTAATACGGAGATAATTAACCTCATTTGAAACAAGAATCTGCTGTCCTATTTTAATAGTTTCATCAACAGTAGGGTTCATTGCAAAAAGCTCTGATGTTTTAATCCCGTTTGCATAAGCAATCCCAGAAACTGTATCCCCTGATTGAATTGTATAGTATACAGCCTCTGCCTTTTTACCATTCAATTTTTCAATCAACTTCTGGGTATCCCATATTGTTTCAATGTTATCTGGATAAAGTCCTTGAACATACTTTACATCTTCAACAAAACCAACAACATCATTTTCATCAGATCTCTGATAATTATCAAGCATACTATTAAAAAGTTGCATTGCGTCTGTCTCATTTTTTATTGCACAAATAAACTGGCCGTCAATATATATTCCACACGCAGGTGTTATTGCATTACTTGTATTCTCAACTATTTTGTCACTAATTGTCTGTGCATCTGTAAGCTCGTTTGGCTTAACAAGTGCAATTGAATAAACAGGTGTTCCAAGTACCTCTGATGTCTCTGCCGTAGTTTCTAATCTGTCCTCAACCAATTCCTGTGCTGTAAGGTATACAGATTCGTCAGAAATATATCCAAGCTTTTGACCATTAGTTTCAACTTTAAGGGCAAATGTTGCACCTTTCCAATAACTGATAGTCGTGATAAGCAAGATTGCCGCAGCTACAGGCACTGCAATGTTAGATATACTCTTAAACATTGTAGGGTGTCTTTCAAACGCCTTTTTAATATAATGACCCAAAATGCTACCTATAGATTTTGGAGAATCTTTAAAGGCCTTATGAATATTTTTGCCAGCTGACTTTACCTCTGTCCTGAAATATAACCATTCCTTTGCAAATGCACGCAAAGAATTAATAAACATCTTGTCCATCCATGCCCAAAGCTTTTTAAGCAAAGTCCACAACTTTCCTAAAGGCAACATAATAATAAACCCAATTAATGAGAAAACTTTTAAAAAACCTTTTCCAACTGTTTGACCTATTGAACTTACATAATCATAATAATCAAAACTTTCAGTTGATTCTTCTTTTATATCTGCAAATGAAACCTCTTGAGGTTCAAAGTTTTTATCTTCCAGTGATTCTATATTTTCTGTTTGATCTTCGTCTTGTAATGTCTGAATTTCAGGTTGCTCATCAATAACATCTTGCTGCACATTATATTTTGAAAACTGCTCTATATAGTCCTGCGTCAATTGCGGCATAGGAATATTTTCAGTCTGCTCATTTATTGGCTGTGAATCATCATGTTCCATCTTCTCTAACTGTGATTCATTTAAATCATGCTTATCTTGATTTAACAATGTAGCAAACACCTCCTTAATAATTGTTACAAATGATTTCATAAAAGTTACAATTTGTAATAATTATACCCTTTAAAACTACATAATTCAAGTTTTTATGTATATTTCGTCGTTGTGCATAAAAATGTTGCCCTCATTGTGGGTATTTAAGCAACGAAACATTCCATGATTCCATAATTTTTACCATTTTTAAAGCCTCTTGCTTCGCTGTTTCAAGATCATGGTCTCTATAATTACCACACTCTTTCTCCGATGATCCAGGAATTTCGCCCTCAAACTCTACTGCAAATTTAAAAGCATCCTTTACCAGCTGAATTGCCTGCTCATGTCCTAAATTTCTGGTCAAGAAATAAAATCCAGTCCTACATCCCATTGGTCCAAAATATATAATATTATCTTTATACTGTGAATTTCTAACATAAGTGGCAAAAAGATGCTCAACAGTGTGTATTGCACAGTTTTGCATAACCTCTTCTTTATTTGGTAGCCTTGTTCTCAAATCATATGTAATTATGTCGCCATCCTGCCTTGATATATACATACCGCAGGGAAGTTTTGTGTGGTCTATTTCAAAGCTTGCTATTCTTTCCATTTTCTTTTCCTCCTAAAAATCAACTATCAGATACAGTTGCAAAAAGACTTTCAACTGCTCTTTTTAGTCCTAAATTTTGCTCAGTTTCCAAGTTGCTATCATTTTTTAATATTTCTCTTGCAAGAGTACCTGTTTCGTGAAGAACTTCAATATTCTCCATCATATCTGCTATTTTAAGTTCTGGCAACCCATGCTGTTTTGCTCCAAAAAAATCACCAGGGCCACGAAGTTTTAAATCCTCGTCAGCTATTTTAAAGCCGTCACCAGTTTTACATAAAACAGAAAGACGCTGGTTTGTCTCCTGCCCTTTTGCATCTGAAATCAATATGCAAGTGGATTTATATTGACCTCTGCCAACTCTACCACGAAGCTGATGTAACTGTGAAAGCCCAAAACGCTCTGCATTCTCAATAAGCATTATTACTGCATTAGGCACATCCACTCCAACTTCAACAACAACCGTTGAAACAAGCAACTGGATTTCGCCATCTGCAAAGGCTTTCATGACCTCTTCCTTTTCGCCCGATTTCATTTGCCCATGCAAAAGACCTATCTTATAATCCTTAAACTCTTTTTTTGATATTTTTTGTGCATACTCCTGTGCAGAGGCAAGCTGAGTTTCACTCTCCTCCACAAGTGGACAAATAATATACCCTTGCCTACCTTCGTCAAGATGCTTTTTTATGTAGTTGTATGCACGCAAGCGAAGCTCACCTGTGACCTTATATGTTTCTATTGGCTGCCTGCCTTTTGGCAATTCGCCTATAATTGATATGTCTAAATCGCCATAAATTGCGAGTGCAAGCGTGCGTGGAATTGGTGTTGCAGACATTACGAGTGTGTTTGGATTTTCGCCTTTATCTGCAAGTGTTGCACGCTGTGAAACACCAAAGCGATGTTGCTCATCCGTTATCACAAGCCCAAGCCTACTGAACTCTACATCTTTTTGAATAAGAGCATGAGTTCCTATTATAATATCGGCCTGCCCGCTTTTTATACGCTCTTTTATTTCCCTTTTATTCGCTACTTTTGTTGAGCCTGTAAGAATTTCCATGCTTATATTAGTATCTTTAAAAAATCCCAACATAGTTTGAAAATGCTGTTTTGCCAAAATTTCTGTAGGTGCCATAATTGCTGTTTGCATGCCATTTTTTACTGTTGTATAAGCAACTGCAGCGGCAACCGCTGTTTTTCCGCAACCAACATCGCCCTGAACCAATCTACTCATTGGCTCATCTTTTTTCATATCTTCTATTGCATCATTTACCGCATCTTTTTGTGCGTTAGTTGGCTCAAAAGGCAAATAGCTATAAAACTCCTGAGTATAATCCTGATTAATTACAGCTGTCGTTTTGCTCCTATTACGGCCTTTTAACTGTAATAGTCCAAGCTGTAACAATAAAAGTTCTTCAAACACAAGCCTTTCCTTAGCTTTTTCAAGGCTTTTAGAATCCGTTGGAGAGTGAATTTGCGAGAGTGCCTGTTTAAGGGAATAAAGGTCATACTTCTCCCTAATGTATTGTGGCAGATTGTCTGAAAATGCCGAACCATAAGTCCGCAAGGCATTACCAACACAGGTTTCAATATACTTTGAAGTCATACCTTGAGTTTTTCTGTATATTGGTCTTATTCTTTCTCCGCCACGAACAGCTTCAATTTCAGGAGAATGCATTACCCTTCTGCCTCTATCCTCATCCACCTTGCCAAAAAACAAGAACTCGCTACCCTCTTTTAACTTTTGGGCAGCATATTTATTATTGAAGATAAGAACTTGCATAAGCCCTGTGCCATCCGTTACCAAGGTTTCAAAAAGCATTATTCCGCTCTTTGCCCTCCTGCTTGTTGGACTATATGTAACCACCGCTTTTATACAACACTTTTGGTCAAATGGAGCATTATTAATATTAACTATATTACTCCAATCCTCATAAGCACGAGGATAAAAATGCAACAAGGCGTCAACTGAATAAACGCCGAGCTTATTGAACTGCTCCACACGTTTTTCACCAACGCCTTTTAAAAATTTTATTTGTATATTTTCAATCACAGCATCCACCTTATTCTATTGATATTATAAAGTGATACACGGGTTGGCCTCCATCGATTATCGATACTTCTAATGAAGGATACTTGTCTGAAATCATTTTGTAAAGTTGATCAGCCTGCTCGGGTGTTGTATCATTACCATATAATATGGTTATAACATTGGCATGCTTCTTAACCATACGCCTAGTTACTTTGTATGCTGTACGAACAATATCATCATCAACTACGGTGATTTTGCCCTCTTCCATTCCAAGGATTTGACCTTGCTTAATCTGTTGGCCATTTACAGAACTATCTCTTGCCGCAAAAGTTACCGAAGCAGATAAAACATCTTCAATAGCTTTTGACATTGTTAAGTGATTTTCTGTAACTTCAGCATCAGAGTCAAAGCTAAGCATTGCAGAAATACCTTGTGGAATAGTCTTGGTTTGAAGGACTATAACATCCCTATCAGCAAGAGGAATAACCTGCTCTGCCGCCATAATTATGTTCTTATTATTAGGCAAAACGAAAACAGTCTTTGCAGGTGTTGCCATTACTGCCTTTAATATGTCTTCTGTGCTTGGGTTCATTGTTTGACCGCCACTAACAACAACATCGACACCGATTTCTGAAAACAACTGAGCTATGCCATCTCCTGCTGCAACAGCAACAAATCCATATTCATTCTCTGGCTCTACCCTTGGGAACTGTGGTTCTGCGGGAATTTGTGAATTTGCAGATGCACCCCAAGATGCATTAACATGCTGTTGACGCATATTTTCAATTTTTATATTAATAAGGGAACCAAACTTAATTCCCTCCTGAATTGCATTTCCAGGCTCATTTGAATGAACATGAACTTTAATAATACTCTCATCATCAACAACTACAACGCAGTCACCAATAGATTCAAGATAAGCACGAAGGCTCATTGGATCCCTTGTAACACTGCTATCTCTGTTAACTATAAATTCTGTGCAATAACCAAATTCAATGTCTATATCGGCATTTGCAACTACATCTTTGCGTTCAGGCTCTGAAACAGGAACTGTACCTTCGTCCGTACAAGAGATAATAATAGAGTCTTCAAAGAAGCTCTTCATCCCGTTAAATATAAGTACAAGGCCTTGACCGCCTGCATCAACAACCCCTGCTTTTTTTAGAACAGGAAGCATTGATGGTGTTTTATCAAGTGCATCCTGTGCGCTTGTGCAAACTGAATCCCAAACATCAATAAAACTTGCATCGCCGTTTGCCGCAACCTCAGTTGCCTGCTCAGCCGCCATTCTAACTACTGTAAGTATTGTTCCCTCAGTTGGTTTCATAACTGCTTTATATGCAGCATCAACGCCAATTGTAAGTGCAGCTGCAATAGTAGCTCCATTGGCTTGATTACAGCCCTTAAGCCCCTTTGCTATTCCACGAAATATAAGAGAAAGTATAACGCCCGAATTACCCCTTGCACCCCTTAAAAGTGCAGAAGCAGTTACATCTGCAACTGTGCTCACAGATGACGAGTCATCAATCCTTGCGACCTCTCTTGCAGCAGCCGACATCGTCATTGACATGTTTGTTCCTGTGTCTCCATCTGGGACAGGAAAAACATTCAGCGCATCAACTGCTTTTCTATTATTATTAATATTATTGGATGCTGAAATAACAGCATCTCTTAACATAGATCCAGTAATCACTTTCTTTTAGCACTCCCTCACCGTTGCTTTTAAAAAACTATTTTATCATTGAGTCAACATACACATTTACATTTTTAACTTTAAGGTCTGTTGTTTGTTCAACAGTATACTTTACCTTATTAATGATACTTTCAACTATTGCAGTGATATTAACTCCATAGGTTACTATTATGTGGAGGTCTACAACCAATCCATCAACACTACTATGAACTTTAACACCCTGGTCAACATACTTTCTGTTTTTGTAAAAGAACGAGCGAATGCCCTGAATAGGAGTACTGTTTGCCATTCCAACAACGCCAAAGCATGATGGAACAACATTGCCTATTAGTTGAGAAAAATATTCCTCTGTGATTTTAATTACTCCAAGAGGATTTTCAATTGTAATCATAAAACTTGCACCTCTTCTCACTGCGCATAACTAATTTATTTTATATGAGTTTTATTTGTTTATTTTGCTTATTATACTATATTCAGGCACTATAATCAACCATATTTTCTTAAGCTCAAATCAATCTTTCAAGTACCACTCGCCAATATTCTGATATAAATCGTTCTCGCAACTTTTCACCTCTACAGCTATGTGTCTAGAAAAAGCAAGTACACCTCTGCGATAACCAATTGGTATAAACGGAAGTTCGTTATAAAAATTGTCAAGAAAATTCTGAACTGTTATTGTCCCCTGAAGCATCTGTGTATAATACGCATAACTTAAATCATCTGTTTTAAAAAGTGGATATAAATTCATATTGTTTGTAAGCTTAATTTCTCCAAGATAAATGTCATAATTATTTGAGGCAATAGCAGAATTAAAGGACTCCCACGGAAGCTCTGTAACAGTTACTTCAATTCCTGCAGACTGAAGAATCTGTGCGATTGTCTGTGCTGCAAGCCTTTTAAACTCATTGTCTGAATTTACCACAAGCTTCAAGTTAAGCTTTGGAGCATTTTTTGCAATATACAATGCTGCATTACTACTATCAAGCTCTTTGCCTGGCTGTGTAATTGATTTAAGTTCATACCATTTTGGGCTAAAAGGAGTATATGCAACAGAAGCATATCCTTGAAACCCTTCATTTATTATTCTTTCCCTATCAAGTAACGCACTAATTGACTGGCGTAATACAGGGTCTGCAAGCTTTGTATTGTACTTATTTATGCCAAGGAACACAAAATTATTCAAAACTACCTCTTGCGTACCTGCATTTATTCTTTCATATGAACCTCCGCCAAGGTCACAAAACAGACTATCAATATTCCCTATTACAAGGCTGTGAATTATCGCTTTACTGTCCGTAATATTTACAAGCTCTATACTTGAAGAAAGTGGCGAATAACCATCATATGACTTATTAACATTAAGGCTCGTTGTGCTATCATTATCCTCAAAAGAATAGCGGCCAGATGCAATCGGAAACGCCTCTGTTCCATCTATTGCTGTGCCACTTTTAACAATCGGAAAGTCAAGGCAAGCAAGTGCATAAGCATCATTTGTTGCAAGAGTAAACAAAACCTCCCACGTTCCCTGCTCTTGTGCTTTTGTTATATTTATTAAAGGTTGTGAATAATAAACCGACTCCTTAGCAAGACCGAATGAATAAACTACATCCTGAGCAGATATATATGAGCCATCTGCAAAGCATTTGTTTGTATTAAGCTGAACCGTTACTTCAAGACCCATTATTGTTCCACTTTGTGCAACACTCGGCTGTGCCTTATAAGAGCTATCCACAACATAGAGTGAATCATAAACAAGCGGAATAAGGCTTCGGTTTATTAAACTTTTTGCAACATAAGGATTTAAAGTATCTTCCTGTGAATATGGCAGCCTTATATCTCTGCTATCCTCAGAAGTTGATGACTTTTCATCTTTACCGTCATCCTCTTTATTATCATCATTACAGGCAGCAAAAGTGAAAATACAAAAAGCAGCCATTAAAATTGCTATTATTCTTAAATTTAATCTTCTCATTCTACTTCCTCCAGCCTATCTTATATCAACCCGTTCAACCGATATAGTCTTACCAGTATTGTTGTCAATTTCAAAAATACATCCGCACATTGAGCATTCTCCACACTCGTTTTCAAACCTTGCAGGCATATTCGTTTTGAATTTTTCAATAATTATTTTTGGTTTTACGCCCAAAACAGATTGTATAACTCCACTCATTCCAACATCTGTTATATAACCTGTACCATTTGGCAAAACCTGTTCATCCGCTGTTTGCACATGTGTGTGCGTACCAAAAATAGCAGACACTCTTCCGTCAAGATAAAATCCCATTGCTCGTTTTTCTGATGTTGCCTCTGCATGAAAGTCAACAATCTTTATTTTACAGTTCTTTATGTCATCCTGTAAAAGCAACTTGTCAATACAATCAAATGGATTTTCAAGAGCATCTAAATACATTACACCCATCAGATTTATAACTGCAATTTGGGCGTTGCCCTTATCAACAATATAATATCCTCTGCCTGGATTTTTAGAACTAAAGTTTGCAGGCCTAACCACAGCGCAATCCTCATCTATATATTCATAAATCTCTTTTCTACGATACGCATGATTTCCCGTTGTTAAAACATCTGCTCCACTATCAAAAAGATGCTGTGCCGACACTGGAGTTAGCCCATTACCTTCTGCTGAATTTTCTCCGTTTATTATGCACACATCAATGTTTTTAAATTTTTTAAAAGATGAAAGTTTACTTCTTATATGTTCGCATCCTACAGCTCCAACTACATCGCCAATAGTCAAAATATTCATAAAAATCACAGTCTTTTATCTGTATCCTGTCTTGCCTCTAAATCAAATAACAAGAAACTTTTGCATTGTATTTTTATAATGCTCAATAGATAAAATACACCGTGTACCACCTTTCTAAAGTAAAGAGTTGAAATATATTAATATAGCAAAAAACTATATGTTTTTGTCTTATAAAAGCCTACCGTAAAACAATGCATTTAATAGTTGCAAATGCAAATACACAAGCAATACTATTTGGTTATTATATCATATTTAGTCAAGTCAGTGTAACACTCAACTCCATAATATAAATAACATTATATATTTATTTTATAACTGATTTATTATTACAAAAACAAAATATAGTAGATAACCAATTTTGATTTGCACTAAAAACCAAAAAGAGTGAATTGATTACACTCTTTTTAGATATGATATTCTTTTTGTTATATTACAAAATCATTTGTGATATTTGCCACCATTTGAAATTTGAAAAGCTCTATAAATCTGCTCAAGCAACATAACTCTTGCAAGTTGATGCGGAAATGTCATTTTAGACATAGATAGCTTTCTATTTGATATTTGTTTAACTTCATTTGATAATCCAAAAGAGCCACCTATTATAAATGTAATATTGCTTGTACCATCTACCGCAAGCTTCGAAATTTCCTCGCTTAGCTCTGGAGATGTTCTTTGCTTTCCCTCGATACACATTGCAAATACAGCTGAACCATTTGGGATTTTTTCGCATATTTTTTCGCCCTCAGACTTTAATGCACTTTCAATTTGTGCATCTGACGGATTATCCGGCAAAGCTGTTGGCGAAATTTCAATTACATTTATTTTACAAAAGGCTGAAAGTCTTTTTATGTATTCTGCACAAGCATCCCGAAGATACTGCTCTTTTAATTTTCCTATACATATTACATTTACATTAAGCATATCTACGCTACCTCAAAAAACAGTAATTTTATCTGAGTTACAACGAGGTGCAACTGAAAGTAAAAAGTCTTCTCCCTCTACTGCCCCGCACTGAACAAGTGCTGAATATGTATTTTGATATGCAAGCTCTGGCAAGTTGTTCTCTTTGCTTAAATGACCTAAGAAGAATCGTGTAGTGCCACTTTTTAAAAGTTGCGTAACCGCTTTTGCACATCCGTCATTTGATAAATGCCCGTTATCAGATAATACTCTGCGTTTTAAAAAATAAGGATAATCTCCATTTTGAAGCATTCCTACATCATGATTAGATTCGATAAGCACCAAATCACAACCAGATATTGCGCTCATTATCTCATTAGTCATTACTCCAAGGTCAGTAACTACCGCAGCCTTTCTTCCGCCAGGCAAAGTCACAACATACCCAACGCTTTCTCTGCTGTCATGTGGTGTTCTGAATGATGTTATCTGCATACCATCAATTTCAACACCAGCGGCAATTTCTCCCGCATAGAACTTGCCGTTTAGCACCCCTACATCATCAAGTGCCGCAAGTGTACCCGGCGATGAATAAACAGGCGTACCATATTTTGATGCAAAAACCCTAATACCTTTAATATGGTCTGAATGCTCATGTGTAACAAAAATGGCCTTTATGCTTTGTGGGGCTATGCCTACTCTTTCTAACGCCAATGTAGTTTGCTTTGCATTCATTCCAACATCAACAAGCACTCCGCTTTCTGAGGTTCCTATATACATTGAGTTGCCACTACTGCCTGAAAACAAAGGACAAAAACGAGCCACTGTGCCACCACCTTGCAATTTTATTCCAAAAATTACTATGAAAAAAGGGTGCTATGCACCCTATGTTTTGCATAAAATATAAACTAAACTGGGACAAGTAGTTAATTTATCCCGCTGTTTGAATCCTTGTAGGTTCATCTTCAATCTCAACACGCTGAATATCTGCGCCCATTGCATTCAACTTTTCAACTATATTTTCATATCCACGATCTATATAGATAACATTCTCAATTTCTGATTTTCCTTTTGCTGCAAGCCCTGCAATTATCATTGCTGCTCCAGCACGCAAATCATCTGCTTTAATGGGAGCACCTTTTAGCTCTGCTACTCCCTCAATAACGGCAACCTTACCGTCAACTTGAATTGATGCGCCCATTCTAATGAGCTGTTCTGCATATTTAAATCTATTGTCCCAGACACTTTCCGAAATTATACTAGTGCCTTGTGCAATTGTGAGTAAAACTGCCATCTGTGGTTGCATATCTGTTGGGAAACCTGGATGCGGCATTGTTTTAAGGTTACATCTAGTTGGCCTACCTCGAGAAATAACACGAACGGAATCATCGTTTTCGATTACTTCAATTCCACATTCCACAAGCTTTGCTGTGATTGATTCCAGATGCTTTGGAATAACATTCTTAACAACTACATCCCCACCTGTTACCGCTGCAGCTACCATATAGGTGCCTGCCTCAATTTGGTCTGGAATAATTGAATAATCACAACCATGAAGACTCGAAACACCACGAATTTTAATTACATCCGTTCCTGCTCCTCTAACATCTGCTCCCATTAAATTAAGGAAGTTTGCAAGGTCAACTATATGTGGCTCTTTAGCAGCGTTTTCTATTACTGTAAGGCCTCTTGCTTTAACAGATGCAAGCATTATATTGATTGTTGCACCAACGGAAACAACATCCATATAAATAGAACTACCCGAAAGTGTTCCCGCAGAAGCGTTAACAACACCGTTCTCAATAGTTACATTCGCACCAAGCATCTCAAACCCTCTGATGTGCTGATCCATTGGCCTAACTCCACCAAAATTGCATCCACCAGGCATTGCAACCTTTGCAAGATTACAGCGACCAAGCAACGCACCAATAAGGTAGTATGATGCACGAAGATGCTTTGTAAGATCATGAGGCACAGAGTGTGAATTAACTGTGCGTGTATCAATCTCCAATGTATTGTCATTTATCATTTTAATCTTCGCACCCATGTTGTGAAGAATTTTTATCATCATTGAAACATCGCTAATGTTTGGTATATTTTCTATTCTGCATACATCTTCAGCAAGAAGAGTTGCAGGAATTATCGCAACAACGGCATTTTTGGCTCCGCTAATATTAACTTCTCCGCAGAGCTTATTTCCGCCGTGAATAACAAACTTATCCACCCAAGGAACAACTCCTTACACTTAAATTTTTATATATAACAATTAAGTTACTATTAAAAAATAGCACTTATAAGTAATTATCAATATTATCTCCAATTATTATACCACCACAGCATAGAAAATAAAAGCACTTTTTTTAAAAACATTTTCCTATTTGCTGTTAAGCATAAAATACACTCCATAGCGTAGGTTTTATAGTACAATACTAGATATTTGATAAAAGCTCTTCCATATCTTGTGGTAATTTTGCATCAATTTTAAGCATTTTTCCCGTAATCGGATGCTCAAATTCCACATAACTACAATGAAGTGCTTGCCTTTCAATTTTAGGATGAATTTCGCCATACATCCTGTCGCCTACCAATGCATTTCCCATATATGAAAAATGCACCCTTATTTGATGTGTTCTTCCAGTTTCAAGGTTCACCTTTAAAATTGTCATTTTATCGTTACCACCAACAACCTGCCAATGTGTAACCGCCCTATCACCTTCCTCGCCCACTGCTCTTAATGTTTTTATTGGATCAGGTCTAAAGATTGGTTTGTCTATCGTTCCTTTGCCCTGCAAAACGCCAGTGGCTATTGCTGTGTATTCCTTTTTAATTTTGCCAGAAAGTTTTGCTGCAGCAAAACTGTTTAGCGCACAAATAACTATACCCGATGTTCCTTTGTCAAGCCTGCCGATAGCTCTAAAAGTTGATCCCTTTCCTTCTTTTGCCAAATGCCATGAAACTGCATTTGCAAGCGTATCTCCCTGATGATTATGTGATGGATGCATTGGCAAAAGTGCTGGTTTGTCAACAACAATTATATCCTCATCCTCATACATCACAAATATAGTATGCTCTGAA
Organism: Clostridia bacterium; assembly: GCA_009930155.1. Next base: position 18,337 of record RZYX01000010.1, read on the forward strand.
GGCTGTGCAATTATGTCATCATCGGGAATATTAATTGTAATTTTATCTCCTGCCTTTATTTTGTCCACTGTTCGTGCATGAATATCATTTAACAATATTCCATTGTCGAACTGTTTGAGTGAGCGAATAAGACGCACAGAAAGTCCTGCACAACCACGAAGATAGTGCAGAACTTCCTTGTTATCGTATTCGTTCCCAACATAAAACGAAAGTGTCCTCATACGCTAACTAATCTACCTTTACTGTCCAGCCAAATGCGTCGGACACTTTGCCCCACTGAATGCCTGTAAGATTATCATAAAGCTTTTGAGAAATTTTACCAATTTCTTTATTGTTAATTGGCATTACTTTTTCACCCCAGCAAAGTTCACCGATAGGTGAAATTACAGCTGCTGTACCACTTCCAAAAGCCTCTTTAAGTCTACCTTCATCCGATGCTTTTGCAACTTCATCAATAGAGATTTTTCTCTCAGATACTTTAATGCCCCATGAACGAAGCATCTCTATGCAAGACATGCGTGTAACTCCGCCAAGAATACTTCCCTGAAGTGCTGGAGTAATAACTTCATCATCAATCACAAAGAAAGCATTCATTGTGCCAACTTCTTCAATATACTTTCTTTCAACTCCATCAAGCCAAAGAACCTGAGTATAGCCCTTTTTTGAAGCCTCATCCTGTGACTTAAGAGATGCAGCATAGTTACCGCCTGTTTTAGCAAACCCAATTCCGCCTTTAACAGCTCTTACATAGTTTGATTCAACAAAAATCTTTACAGGATTAAGTCCCTCTGGATAATATGCACCAACAGGTGAAAGTATAACAATAAACATGAGATGATTTGCTGGATGAACACCAACATGAGCATCAACAGCAATTATAAATGGACGAATGTAAAGTGATGTTCCTTCAGTTGTTGGAATCCAGTCCTTATCAACCTTTACAAGCTCTTTAATAGCGTGAACCGCAAACTCCTCGTCAATCTCTGGTATGCAAAGACGGTTATTTGAAAGGTTCATTCTCTCCATGTTCTTATCAGGTCTAAAAAGCTGAATATCACCATTATCTGTTCTATAAGCTTTCATTCCCTCAAAAACTTCTTGGCCATAATGCAAACACATTGAAGCAGGATCAAGAGCAAGTGGTGCATAAGGAACTATTCTTGGGTCATGCCAACCTTCACCCTCATCATAATTCATAATAAACATATGATCTGTATAATAATTACCAAAACCAAGCTTGCCTTGGTCAGCAGGCTTTGATTTTAAGTTTTTTGTGAGTTCAATTTTAATTTCTTGCATTATTACCACTCCTATAGTTTGCATCTTCATTTTTTATGTAATATATTATACCACTATTCATATTATTTGCAAGAAATAAATACAGAGAGCCTGATATAAAAATCAAGCTCTCTGCATTATTATTTTTAATTGTTAAAATGTTAAAACTTTATAAATGGAAGAGCGTATTTAATAATGAATAATAAAACTATTACATACATTAAAGGATGAATATCCTTAACCTTCTTTGTTGCAAGCATAACGATAACATATGAAATAAATCCAAATGCAAGACCATCTGTGATTGAATAAAAGAGTGGCATTGCAAGGACTGTAATAAATGATGGAATTGCAACTGAAAGATCATCCCAATCAATATCTTTAAGTGCACTACACATCATAACACCAACAACAATAAGAACAGGTGCTGTGGCTGCCATTGGAACGAATCCAAGTATAGGAGAAAGAAGCAAAGCGAACAAAAAGCAAATACTTGTTGTCATTGATGTAAGCCCTGTTTTACCGCCTGCTGAAATACCTGCTGTTGATTCAACATATGTTGTAACTGTAGATGTTCCAAAAACAGCTCCAACCGATGTTGCAACTGCATCTGCAAGCATTGCCTTTTCAACCTTTGGAAGATTACCATCTTCATCAAGATAACCTGCTTTGTTTGCAGCGCCAATAAGTGTTCCGATTGTATCAAACATATCAACAAGAATAAGCGTAATCATAACTGAAACAAGTGCAAGTATTGGAGTTGCAAAAAGTGTCCTGAAGCCTGAGAAGCAAGCACCAAATGTTGAAAAGTCAACATGAGGAGCCCAGCTTGTTGGCTTTGTAATACCCATGTTTACATTAAATACAAACTGAACAAAACATCCAACAATTGATGTGCCGATGATTGAAACAAAAAGAGCACCTGGAACCTTTGAAACAACCAATACAATTGTAAGTGCAAGTCCGAAAAGTGCAAGAAGTGTTGTTGGAACATTAAGCGAACCCATTCCAATGATTGTTCCTTTATCACTTGACAAAAGACCTGCATTGTTAAAACCAATAAGTGCAATAAACAAACCGATACCTGCTGAAATAGCCTTTTTGAGTGTAAGTGGAATAGCATCAACAATCATCTTGCGGATTCCAGTTACTGTAATAACTATAAAGAATATTCCTGCGATAAAAACTGCTGCAAGTGCGGACTGCCATGAAAGACCCATTGCAAGACACATTGTGTAGCAGAAAACTGCATTAAGTCCCATTCCTGGAGCTTGTGCAAGTGGATAGTTTGTAAGGATTCCTATAAGAAATGTACCAAAAGCAGCTGAAAGACAAGTAGCTGTCATAACTGCAATATTAGGCATCCCTACTGGTGTGTTCTCACCAAGAAAAGTTTGGTTTACAAATATAATGTAAGCCATTGTGAAAAAGGTTGTAAGACCCGCGATAATTTCGGTTCTTACGGTGGTATTGTTCTCTTTAAGTTTGAACAATTTTTCCATAAATATATGTTCCTCCTCTTTTTTCCTAAACCTGTAAGATTTAGAATAATAATTAAATATTATCTTAATAAATAGATACTGTCAACATAAACAGTCGAATTATAAAGCAATATGTCTAACTAAAAAAGCTTTAAAAACAATTAGCATAAGATTATTATTTTGTTTAGTATGTTCGTATTGTGCGTCATTAATCACTGTCAAAATGATAAAAAACATAAAGAGTCTGCCATACTGCGACAGACTCTTTATGTTTTTATTTGCCTTGCAATTTTCTTATATTTTTCACAAATCTCATTTTAATTTTTTTAGCCTTTGGCATTAGCTTGCTATAAAGAAAATATTTAAACCTATTGCCAACTAAAACATATTCACCAATAAACTCATAATAATCTGCACCAAAACTCTTTTTAAAATCACATATACCCACAAAATTATCCGCTGGTTCAAGTGTGCCAAGAGTTCCCTGCTCTGTTATCTCTGGCGTTTTTACAAGAACATATCCAAGATCGTGTGTATGGCATCCCTTTTCAATGCTTTTGCAAATTCTAAGGTAATTTAGGTAATGACTGGAGCGAGTGTTGTTTCTTACTATATTTCTTGTTCCACCAAACAAGCATGACCCAACTCCTGCATATCGCAAAGTAAGCCCACCTGCAACTGGAATCTTTGCATCTTCAGGATATTCCTTTGTCTCTTCCATCCTTGCTTTAAAACTTTGAGTGTTTTTATCTATCGCTTCAACTTCAGCGTTAAGCCCTTTTACTTTCTTTTCTGGTGCTGTTTCAAGAGCTTTTATTACAACTTGCTTTTTAGCTTGTCTTTCTTCTTCAAGCTTTCTGTCAATTTCTTTGTCATAATAAGCCATTGTAATATCTGTATTGTCTCTAAAAACGCTGATAAGATTCTTACAATACTCCGAATCACGCTCAACAAAATCATTTCTATCTGAAGTGTCATGCATAACGCTCATAAAATCTTGCAGTATCTGGGGATTCTTTTCAACATCATCATGCGTATATATGTTTGCTACAAGCCCACGCTGTGTTCCTATACGTACACTATAACGCACACCTTTTTCACAGTGCTTTAACACTTTGTCACTTGGAATTGCTTGCCCATTATCATCCTTTAAGTTTATAAATAGTTGCACGGGATGCTTATAGGTGTATGTTTCTATTTGTGTATTTAACTCATAACCGCATTTTGTAAGCAAATTGTGGGTATCAACCCCATCCTTACAATCTTTGCCGTTTATGCGTAGTGCAATAAGCGGGTCAATAATTGCACAAGTTGCTTTCGCCTTTTTCATTTCACACTTTAAAAAGTCTGAAAATTCGCTTTGTAGTTGCTCATTATTATAGTCGCTTACAGTTCCGCAAGAAATATACCACACCGCTCCAGCGACAGGCAACTTGCGAACAAGTACAAGGCAAGAAAGCACCCTTTCCTCATTATAAAAGCCACTATAAAAACGAGGTTCCCAAGATTTCTTTACCTTTGGCCACTTTGAACATTGAAGAAATGAACCACCATTAGAAGCCACAAATTCGTCAAACGCTTTTAAATCATTCTCTGTTTTAAATTCATACATTTCAGATACCATATCCTATATAATGTTTAGGCTTTTAAGAGCCTTTTTTGCACATTTACGCTCATCTATTGAAACAAGCTCACCTTTTACCTTTTGATATTTTTCATGGCCCTTGCCAGCAAGAATAAGCATGTCACCCTCCCTCATAACTTGAATCGCATAATCTATTGCTTGCTCTCTGTCTATAATTATTTCATACTTACCGCCAGATTCCTCAACATACCCTGATATCTCTTTTGCTATATCTTCAGGATCTTCAAAATTGGGATCGTCTGATGTGATTATCGACAAATCACAAAACGAGCCAGCAATAAGTCCCATTTCCCGTCTTCGTAACTGTGCCCTATCTCCAACGCTACCAAACAGGCAAATAAGCCTTTTTGGATCATAATTACGCATTGTTTGAAGAAGCTGTTTTAGACTTGCTCCGTTATGTGCATAGTCTATTATAATGCTATAATCATCACTAATCAATACTGGCTCTGTTCTTCCGCTAACATATACACCAGCGAGCGATTTACGCATAGTATCAATATCTATCCCCATTTTTTCGCACACTGCGATAGCTGCAAGTGCATTATACACACTGTAATATCCAGGCAAACTAACCTGCATATCTTTATACTGCTTTCCATCTACCTCAAGGTCAAAAGCTGTGCCAAGAAAGTTTTTATTTTTAAAGGCACGAACATTACTGGCAACATAGTTTGCACTACTGTCAATGCCAAACAAAATCTTTTCTTTTGATTCTTCAATCATATCTTGTGTTGCCTCATCATCCACGCAACCGATTGCAACATCGCACATACTGAAAAAAGCTTTTTTCCAGCCATAATATTCTTCAAAACTTTCATGCTCATTGCCACCAATATGGTCAGGCGAAATATTTGTAAAAACGCCCATTGCAAATTTAAGATTGTCAACTCTATTCATTTTAACACCAAGAGAGGAAACTTCCATTGCAACAGCCTTACAGCCGTCATCTGCCATTTCTTTTAAAAGCTTTTGTGTTTCATATGATTCTGGAGTTGTGTTAACAGTGTCCCTTGTTACATTTCCCCAACTTACTCCAACAGTGCCGATACGCCCTGTTTTTATTCCACACTTGTCAAGCATATCTTTAACTATGTGAACAGTTGTTGTCTTTCCCTTTGTTCCTGTAACGCCTATTAACGCAAGTCTTTTTGATGGATGCTCAAAAAAGTTTGCAGACAAAGTTGCAAGCACAACTCTGGTGTCATCAACCATTATTATGTTTGCATCATTTGGCAGAGAAACATCATGCTGACAAACAAAAATACGGCAACCTTTTTCATAAGCAGGAAAAGCAAAGTTATGCCCATCTACCAATGAACCAACAAGGCAAACAAAGATTTTATCTTCCCCTGCATTCTTTGAATTATATGAAATATCTTTAATATAACTGTCAAGCGGTGGATTGCCGCTGTATTCAACTTTGTTTAATACCTGTTGTAAAAGCATAAAATAACTCCCGTTTTGGTGAATATTTTTAATAACTATACTTATAACAATTATAGATTTTACTATTTTCATTGTCAATAGCATCTATAATCTTGACAAACTAAAAACTCAATGGGATAATATACTGAATTTAATTTTATAATATATCTATTATACCTTAAATACAAGAAATATAAAATGCTTAATATGCAGGAGGAAATATAATGGCAAAAGAACTTGCAAAACAATATGACCCAAAAGAAGTTGAAGATAGAATATATAGTTCTTGGATTGACGGCAACTATTTTCATGCAAAGCTTGACCTCGACAAGAAACCATACACTATAGTTATTCCTCCCCCAAACATCACAGGCCAACTCCACATGGGCCATGCTCTTGACAATACATTGCAAGACATTTTAATTCGTTATCGCAGAATGCAAGGTTTTGATGCTTTATGGATTCCAGGCACGGACCATGCATCAATCGCAACTGAGGCAAAGATTGTTGAAGCAATGGCAAAAGAAGGAATTACAAAAGATGACCTTGGCCGTGATAAGTTCCTTGAGCGTGCATGGCAATGGAAAGAGCAGTTTGGTGGCAGAATCGTCGAACAACTTAAAAAGCTAGGCTCATCATGTGACTGGGAGCGAGAGCGTTTTACACTTGATGAGGGTTGTTCAAAAGCTGTTAACGAAGTTTTTGTAAGACTTTATGAAAAAGGACTTATATATCAAGGCGAGCGTATCATTAACTGGTGTCCTCACTGTTTAACATCAATCTCTGACGCTGAAGTTGATTATGAAGAAAAGGACGGTTCATTTTGGCACTTGCGCTACCCGATTACTGACGGTAGTGGGTTTATCGAGCTTGCAACCACAAGGCCTGAAACATTGCTTGGTGATACCGCCATTGCAGTTAATCCAAAGGATGAAAGATATAAACATCTTGTTGGCAAAACCGTTACCTTGCCAATTGTTAACAAAGAAATTCCAATCGTCGCTGACAATTATGTTGAAATGGATTTTGGTACAGGCGTTGTTAAAATCACCCCTGCACATGACCCTAACGACTTTGAAGTTGGAGCTCGCCATAATTTGCCAATAATCGATGTTATGACAGATGACGGCAAAATGAACGAGAATGCAGGCGAAAAATATTGCGGTATGGATCGCTATGAATGCAGGAAGGCTATTGTCAAGGACCTTGAAGACGGTGGATTTCTCGTTAAGATTGAACCCACTAAGCACAATGTTGGTGCTTGTTATCGTTGCAATACAATTGTTGAGCCTCGAATTTCAAAACAATGGTTTGTTAAAATGGAGTCACTTGCAAAACCTGCAATCGATATGGTTAAAAATTATAAAGTCAAATTCATTCCAGAGCGTTTTGACAAAATATATTTTCATTGGATGGAAAATATCAAAGATTGGTGCATTTCACGCCAGCTTTGGTGGGGCCACAGAATCCCTGCATGGTACTGTGCTGATTGTGGCGAAATAATCGTTAGCCGTGAAACACCAACAAAGTGTACAAAGTGTGGAAGCACTAACATCTCGCAGGATCCAGACACACTTGACACATGGTTCTCCTCTGCCCTTTGGCCTTTCTCCACTCTTGGCTGGCCAGACAACACCCCAGAATTTGCTCATTATTATCCAACAAGCACGCTTGTCACAGGATATGACATAATTTTCTTCTGGGTTGCAAGAATGATTTTTTCCGCTTGCGAGCATACAGGAGAGCAACCATTTGACACCGTATTTATTCACGGTATCATCAGAGATTCTCAGGGACGCAAGATGTCAAAATCACTTGGCAACGGAATTGACCCGCTCGAAGTTATCGATAAGTATGGTGCAGATGCTCTTCGCTTTACTCTTGCAACTGGCAACAGTCCAGGAAACGATATGCGTTTTTCAGATGAAAGAGTTGAATCAAGCCGCAACTTTGCAAACAAATTGTGGAACGCTGCTCGATTTATCCTTATGAACCTTGACGGCACAGAAAAGTCACCACATATCCCGTCGAGTCTTGCCATTGAAGACAAGTGGATTTTAAGCAAATTTAACACTCTTACAAAAGAGGTTATAGATAATCTAGACAAGTTTGAACTTGGAACAGCCGTTCAAAAGCTATATGAATTCATTTGGGATTTATTCTGTGACTGGTACATTGAAATTGCAAAACTGCGTTTACAAGCAGGTGGCGAAGAGGCAAAAACAGCAAAAGCCGTTCTTATATATATTATGTCAAATACCCTTAAACTTCTTCATCCATTTATGCCATTCATAACTGAGGAAATTTGGCAAACTCTTCCTCATGACGGCGAAACAATAATGACATCAAAGTATCCAGAGTTTGATAGCGACTTATGTTTTGCAGATGACGAAGCTGAGTTTGAACGCATTATGGAAGCTATTCATGCTATCCGCAACCGCAGAGCAGAGATGAATGTTCCTCCCTCAAAGAAAGCACAAGTGTTTATTGACACTTCATATAAAGATACTTTCGAGGCTGGAACTATATTCATAAAACGCCTTGCATATGCGAGTGAAGTTTCTATTGGCAATGATTTTGACATTGATGGTGCTGTAAGCATTATTACAAACTATGCAAAAATATATATACCAATGGGCGAGCTTATAGACTTTGAGGCAGAGCGTTCAAGACTTAACAAAGAAAAGGCAGCCGCTCAAAAAGAACTTGACTTTATAAACTCTAAACTTTCAAACGAAAAATTTGTAAGCAAAGCTCCTGCAAATGTTGTTGAAGGCCAGCGTACCGCAGCTGCAAAGCTTATAGCTAAAATCGATATGCTTGATGAAAGTATTGCGGCTATAATCTAATTTTTACGGGGGCTGTTTTCCAGCTCCCGCTTTTTATAATTGTTGTGAGGTGATTTATTTGAATTATGATGAATCTTTAAAATATATACATTCATTGTTAAAATTCGGTGTTGTCCCTGGGCTTGAGCGTATAAAAGCTTTGCTCCATATGCTTGGTAATCCCCAAGACCAGCTTAAGTTTGTTCATGTTGCAGGAACAAACGGAAAAGGCTCTGTTTGCACTATGTCTGCAAACATTCTACAACACGCAGGATACAAAACAGGTCTGTTTACCTCACCTTATGTTATTGATTTTTGTGAACGAATACAAATTGATGGAAATATGATTGGTCACAGTGAGCTTGCCCGTCTAGTAACCACAACAAGAAGTATGATTGAAGAACTGGCACGGCAAGAATTACAGCCCACAGAATTTGAAGTTATTACTGCAATTGCAATGAAATATTTTGCAATGCAAAAGTGCGACATTGTTGTTTTGGAAACTGGGCTTGGTGGAAGGCTTGATTCAACTAATATTATAGGCACTCCACTAGCTAGCATAATCACTTGTATTTCTCTTGACCACACAGAAATACTGGGAAACACAATTGAGAAAATCGCCACAGAAAAATGTGGAATAATTAAACAAAACGGCACAACAATATGCTACCCCTGCCAACTTCCAATGGCTATGAAAGTTATTGAAAGCTCTGTGCATAAGCAAAACAACCAACTTGTTTTGGGCTGTCTTAGCGAAATTATTGTAAAAAAGTCTACCATAAAAGGTACAATTTTAAACTGGAATGGAATTGAAATTAACCTAAACCTTGTTGGCGAGCATCAAGTACTTAACGCTTCTACCGCTATTTCTGCTATGATTGAGCTTGGCAAAAAGGGCTTTAATATTAATCGCGCAAACATAAAATACGGAATTGAAAATACAACTATCCCTGCCCGCTTTGAAGTTTTGTCTATCGACCCTATTGTTATTTTAGATGGCGGACACAATTCAGACGGAATAGATTCATTTGTTTCATCTGTTAAAAAGCTACTTCCAAAGCAAAAAAAGATTTTCATTATGGGTACTATGGCAGATAAGGATTATGAGTTCACCATCCAGCGAGTTGCTCGTGCGGCAGATGAATTTATAGCAACCACTCCTTCTAATCCTCGTGCATTGCATGCTTGTACTGCTTGTGAAATTGCATCTGCATTCTGCAAAAAAACAGCCGCAATCTCTTCACCCAAAGATGCAATTACTTATGCATTCTTTCAAGCAAAGACTCACGGCTATGCGATAATAATATGTGGCTCTCTTTATCTTGCTGGAGATGTTCGTGATATTATCTTAAAAAAGTTGCCATCACCGCAAGGGTAAGTATTGTTCCTGGTGCACCAAGCACACCAGATACAGCTATGGTATACCAATTTAATGGAATTATCACATTGCTTGCCATTCCGACCAAATTAACTGCAAATAGTGCTGCAAATCCAGAAAGCGATGTTGTCAGCATTGCTTTAAACCAGTGCCCTGACTTTACCATAGACACAAATATAATAATTGCAACAATAGATATAACAACACTAAATACAAGTTTAATAGTTACCCCCAATTTTTACACCACCCAAATCGGACATTATTTTACCCATTGACAAATAACATCTGTTTAAATTTTTTCATATAATGTTGTTGTGCAAGTATTACAGGTTACATTTTTGTTTTTTGCAAGACGCAGAAGATATCTGTATCTAGATTTTAATGCCTCTATCTCATAAATGGAGGCTTCTACTAAATCGTCATCTGCCTGCATTTGGAACCGTGCATATGCATCATCTATCATCCGACAGATCCCTCTAATATCCTGTAAAAGTTTTTGTTCCGAGTCCACGCTATTTTGTTTTGATATTTCCTCTTGAACTTCAAAGTTTAAACCAAAATTATATTTCATAAAAAAACCTCCTTTTTATTCTATGAGTAATTGTTGGAACAATATGACATTTTTATGCAGCTTTTATGTAACTAATGAATTTTTTACTATTGACTTTAATAATAAATGGTGTTAAACTTATTTTGATAAAAATTTAATATTGCTGTCTTCAGGGCGGGGTGTGATTCCCCACCGGCGGTAATGGCTTTTGCCTTAGTCCGCGAGCATTTTGCAGATTCGGTGTGATTCCGAAACCGACGGTTAAAGTCCGGATGAAAGAAGATAATGGTTTTTTATAAAGCCCTTATTGCCTTGTGTATTTTACACAGGGCATTTTTGTTGTTCTGGACAGCGACAAATTGAAAGGAAGAATTTATATGAACAAAATGTCAACAGCAACATCCGCAGAACTTAAAACGCAGAGGATAGTCTTTGCAGGTCTTTTTTCCGCAATATCATTTGTACTTTTTCTGCTAGAATTCCCCGTCATCCCAGGTCTTAGCTACTTAAAACTAGATTTTAGTGATGTCCCTGCCTTAATTGGCGCAATTTTCTTTGGCCCTGTATTTGGTGTTACAGTAGAACTTATCAAAAATCTTATCGAAATGCTTGTCAAGGGACTTGGCACACAAATGGGCTTTGGAAATATAATGAACTTCCTAGTAGGCTGTGCTTATATCGTTCCATTTTCTATTATTTTCAATAAGATCTCAAAAAAGGACGAAGCAAAAAGCTGGAAAAGCATAGCAGTTTCTTCTATTGCAGGTATCGCTTGTATTGTCGGAGTTGGAATTGCAGGAAACTATATTATTGCCCCACTATTTTTTAAATATTTTATGGGAATCGAGCTTACAAGCAAAACTTTATGGACTGCAATTTGGGGTGCAACCACTATTAACGCCATAAAGGGTATCATGCTTTCCATTGTTATTTCTCCTCTTATAATGTTCTTTTCAACAAAAATGGGATCAATGTTCAGCCTTAAAAATACAAGCATTACAGAAAATTCTAAAAACAAAGAAACTGAAAAGCTAGAAAAATAATATTGACTTTTACCTTTTCGAGGTATACAATTTATACCATAAACTTAATATATCACTTATCAAGAGAGACCGAGGGGACAGGCCCGATGAAGTCCAGCAACCTGCAATGCAAGGTGCCAATTCCTGCGGTGTTTGCCGATAGATAAGCTTTATAAGCCTTCGGTCAACATGCCGAAGGCTTTATTTTTTAAGTTTTATAACAATAAAATATGCAAGGATTTAACTTGCTCAACTTTTAGGAGGCAATTATGGCAAGACATCTTTTTACATCAGAATCAGTAACAAAAGGACATCCAGACAAAATTTGCGACCAAATCTCTGACGCAGTGCTTGATGATATTTTATCACAGGATCCAAATGCAAGAGTAGCGTGTGAGGTAACTTGCACCACCGGTCAAGTTATGATTATGGGTGAGATTTCTACATCATGTTATGTTGAAATCCCAAAAATCGCAAGACGAGTTATTTGTGACATTGGATATAACGATGCTAAAATGGGCTTCGATGGTCATAGCTGTGCAATCCTTACCGCTATTGATGAACAATCCCCTGACATTGCACTTGGTGTTGACCATTCATTAGAAATTAAAAGTGGTGATGAAGACGCTTATAACCTTAATGGTGCTGGTGACCAGGGTATAATCTTTGGCTTTGCTTGTGACGAAACACCCGAGCTTATGCCTCTTCCAATCTCACTTGCACACAGGCTTGCATTAAAACTTACTGAGGTTCGTGAGAACGGAACTCTAACTTATCTTCGTCCAGATGGAAAGACTCAGGTCACTATCGAATATGATGAAAATAATGAGCCGCTTCGCGTTGATACTATACTTATCTCTACCCAGCATTCTGAAGAGGTTTCTCTTGAACAAATCCGTGAAGATATCGTTAAAAATGTTATCCACCCAATTGTTGACGAAAGGCTCATGGATGACCATACAATTATATATGTTAATCCTACAGGACGCTTTGTAACTGGTGGCCCAGCTGGCGATAGCGGTCTTACAGGACGCAAAATCATTGTTGATACCTACGGCGGATATTCTCGTCATGGTGGCGGTGCTTTCTCTGGCAAAGACCCAACAAAAGTTGACCGCAGTGCAGCATATGCTGCAAGATATGTAACAAAGAACATTGTTGCTGCAGGGCTTGCAAAAAAATGTGAAATTCAACTTTCTTATGCAATTGGTATAGCTCATCCTATTTCAATAATGGTAGATACATTTGGAACAGGTATAATTTCTGATGAAATGATTTCAGAAATAATCAAAGAAACATTTGACCTTCGCCCCGCTGCAATTATCGACATTTTGCAGCTTCGTAAGCCAATTTATGAAAAACTTGCTGCTTATGGTCATATGGGTAGAGTTGACCTTGATGTCTCTTGGGAAAAAACAGATAAGGTAGATCAAATCAAAAAAGCGGCCCAATTACTCAAATAAGTTTTTGGAGGCTTTTGTATGACTTTTTCAATTGTGCCTAAGGGCGTTTGCCCTTCTCGCATAAACTTTGATATTGAAAACGGTGCTGTACATAATGTCAAATTCTTTGGTGGATGCCCTGGTAACCTTAAGGCACTTTCAAAGATTGTTGAGGGAATGTCAGTCGAAGATGTTCAAAAAAATTTCAGTGGGATCACATGTGGATCAAAGCCCACATCCTGTACTGACCAATTTGCAAAGGCAGTTATAAACGCATCAAATTCACTTTAAACATTTAAGATTTAGACACACAAATAGTTATTTTATTCCTTGCTTTTCTCTTGAGGATCTTATTCACCAATTTGTTGTTTTTTGTATATTCTTTTGGTATAATAATTTGTACGAAGAAAATATAAATGATGGGCAAGTACAATTCTATTGGAGGAATTACATTGAGAATACGCAAACAAGCACTTGGAGACCGTAATATTATCGGTGCGAAAGTTGAAGCTGTCCGTAAAGAAAAAGGGCTAAAGCAAAAAGATCTTCTTGCAAAACTTGAAATTCGTGGTATCGAACTTGATGCTTCTGGACTTTCTAAATTAGAGGGACAGATTCGTTGTGTTACCGACAAAGAGCTTTTGGCTCTTTCGCAAGAACTCGATGTTTCGATTGACTGGTTATTAGGAAACGAAAAAAACAAGAGCCTTTAAAGGCTCTTGTTTTTTTATTGTCTATAAACCCTTGCAAGATTCTCAAATTCTGGCAGAACCTCCTTAAAGCATTTAATAATTTTTGGAGAAAACACACCACACTCACCATTTAATATCATAGTTGCGGCTTGCTGATTTGTAAAAGATTTCTTATATGGACGATCACTTGTAAGCGCATCAAAACAATCTGCAATAGATACTACCTGTGCCCAAATTGGTATTTCATCACCCATTAATCCATCCGGATATCCTCCACCATCCCACTTTTCATGGTGATACCTGCAAATATCTTGACAATAACCCAAATAATTGTTTACATCAATATCATTAAAACCGCAAATTATTTCTCCACCTTTTGTTGTATGGGTCTTCATAATTTCAAACTCATCGTATGTTAGCTTTCCTGGCTTTAATAAAATCGCATCAGGAATCGCTATTTTTCCTATATCATGAGTTGTCGATGCCATTGCTATCATATTTATATTTTCCAAAGTCAATTCATATTCTGGACATTGTTCAGAAACTTTAGCTAGCAACGATTCTGTAAAGCACCTAAGCCGTTTTATGTGCTTGCCTGTTTCCCAATCACGCCATTCAACAACGGAGCTAATTGATTCCATCATATTTATATTTATTCTATTTAGCTTTTCAGTTTGATCCATCAGCTTTGATGCCTGAAAAACAATTTTTTTACTTTGCATCTTTAATATATGTTCAAGGTTATTTTGGTAATTATATATATCAACAAGTGTACTTACCTTTTTTAATATTATGTAATCAATGTTAAACGGTTTTTTTATTGTATCCGAAGCACCAAGACTATAAGCAATTTTCTCACTCTCATTTGACGAATCTTCTGTTACTACCACTACGGGTATTTTGCCAAACATTCCTGCCTTTTTGTTTTCGTTTATCGCATCTGCTCCACCCGATTCAAACAACGACAAGTTTATAACTATAAGGACAATTTTATTTTTATTTTGTTTTATTAAACCAGCTTGTATTTCAAGACTTCTAACCTCAATAATCTTATAATGTTCGCTTAGGACTCGTCCCAAAGCCTGGGAGTTTTCCCCTGTATCATCAACTATAAGTATAACTGAATCTTTCAACCGTCTCTCCCCCTTCCAAAACGCCAATCTACCTAGTTGCTATTTTAACATATTTTTATATAAAATACAATATTTTATATGGAATTTTTACAAAATATGCATATATGTATATTTTTCCTTTGTTAACACAAATTGCCAATTATAATTGCTTATGATATACTTGCGTTATTATTTTATTATTTTTAAATCTCTTCTTATGGAGGTAACCACAGTGTCCGACATTTTAAGCCTATTTATTGCATTTTTAAAAATTGGTCTTTTTACCTTTGGTGGAGGCTACGCAATGCTCCCTATAATCGAACATGAAATCGTTGATAAAAAAGGTTGGATAACAAACGAGGAATTGTTGCAATACTTTTCACTCAGCCAATGCACGCCAGGAGTTATAGCCGTTAACACTGCCACTTTTGTTGGCACAAAAAAGCACGGCTTTTGGGGTGGCGTGTCTGCAACATTGGGAGTTATTACACCCTCTATAATAATCATTTCAATATTTGCGACTGTATTAAAAGAGCTTGATGGGATTCCTGCTGTTGCACACGCTTTTGCAGGAATCCGTCCAGCTGTTGCAGCTTTAATTGTCGTATCTTGCATAAAAATTTTTAAGAGTAGTGTAAAATCATTTTCTCAAATTTTATTGTGCATAGTTTCTTTTATTCTCGTTGCCTTTTTCAAATTATCACCAATCTTTGTGGTTCTTATTGCAAGTATTTATGGACTACTGTTTTTTAGAAAAGGTGGTGAAAATCAATGAGTGATATATTAATTATGTGTTTCGAATTTCTAAAAACAGGGCTCTTCTCTATTGGCGGTGGTCTTGCAACTATACCATTCCTTTTTGAAATGAGTAAAAATCATCCAAGCTGGTTTTCATCATCCGAACTTGCGGATATGATTGCAGTTTCGGAATCAACTCCTGGCCCCATAGGAGTTAATATGGCAACCTTTGCAGGATATAAAATCGCAGGGATAAGTGGGGCTATACTAGCAACTCTCTCTTTGGTTCTTCCCGCTTTTATAATAATTATTGTCATTGCAAAATTCTTAAGCAAATACAGCGAAAGTAAATATGTTAAAGCTGTTTTTGGAGGTCTACGCCCAGCTGTAGCAGGGCTTATATCCACCGCAGCATACTCTGTTATTCAAATTGCAATATTTATAGAACCCGTTAAATCATTTAAAGATATCTTGCCAAATTTGCAAATAGGTAGCTTTATTATTTTTGCCGTTATACTTATAACTTTACAATTTAAAAAAATAAAAAAGCTACATCCAATCATATTTATTTTTATTGCTGCCTTATTGGGTGTTGTATTTAAATTATAGTAAATATCCGCAAAGCCTTTGTTCCCTTGAGTTTTAATTTCTAAACCAACATTTTATAATAATTTATTAAACTATATCAAATCTTAACTTAAACAGTTTACAAAACCAATAATGTAGATTACAATAAAACATCAGCTTATCC
This sequence comes from Clostridia bacterium, assembly GCA_009930155.1. Next base: position 34,682 of record RZYX01000010.1, read on the forward strand.
ATCTCAATAAAATTCACATTTTGATATAACATTAATTTTTTTAAATCAAAGTACAAATACTATTCTAATAAACACTATAAACCTCATTATAAAGCAATATATGTCAAGTACTTAAAAAGCTTGATTCTAAAAACAAGGAGAAAAAATGAATCTTTATGAAAATTCGCAAAAACCCGAAATAGCTGTCTTAGTTAGCGTTGACACTGGAACTTTTGATATTGATGTGTCTATTGACGAACTTGAAGAACTTGCAAGAACTGCTGGAGCAGAAGTTTTTGCAAAAGTTATTCAAAAAAAGGAAAAGCCAAATTCTGCATTGTTTGTTGGAACAGGCAAGCTAGAAGAAATCAAGCAACTTTGCAGTGACAATGATATTGACCTTATCATTTTTGATGCTGAGCTCACCCCTTCCCAACAAAGAAATATTGAAAAAATTGTCGATATAAGAGTAATTGACAGAACAACCCTTATTCTCGACATTTTTGCCGCCCGTGCAAACTCAAAAGAAGGCAAACTTCAAGTTGAACTTGCACAGCTTAGACATTCATTGCCACGACTAGGCGGAAAAGGAACTCAGCTTTCACGGCTTGGTGGAGGAATTGGAACAAGAGGCCCTGGTGAAAGCAAGCTTGAAAGTGATAAAAGACATATTAGAAGGCGGATTGAAGCCTTGACAGATGAACTAAAAGAAGTTGAAAAACGCCGTAATGGATTGCGTGCAAGGCGTAGTAAAGACGGCTTTGAAACAGTTGTTATCGTTGGCTACACTAACGCAGGTAAATCCACTCTAATGAACAAACTTACTGACGCAGGTGTGCTTGCACAAGACAAGCTTTTTGCAACACTTGACCCTACAGCCAGAGCACTCACTCTGCCTAACGGTAGAAAAGTAATGCTTATTGATACGGTTGGATTAGTTCGAAGATTACCGCATAATCTTGTTCGAGCTTTTAAATCAACATTAGAAGAAGCAGCCAACGCAGATGTTATTCTTAATGTTTGTGATGTTTCTAGCCCCGAATGTGCCGAACATTTAGAAGTTACCGAAAAACTTTTATTAGAACTTGGTGCTAAGAACAAACCCACTATTTCTGTCATGAACAAATGTGACCTTACCGACATTTCAAGTGATATGCCTGTTATTGGTCAGTCTGTTATGATTTCTGCTATTGATGGCACAGGGATTGACAATTTGTTGCAAATTGTTGAAGATGCACTTCCACAAACACGAAAACGAGTCAATTTACTTTTTCCATTTGCAAAGGTAAGCCTTGCATCAAAAATCCGCACAGACGGAATAGTTTTTAGCGAAGAATATATTGAAACTGGATTGCAACTTGACGCTATTGCAGATATTCGTCTACTTGATGAACTAAGCGAATATATAGTTGAATAATAAAATATCAACTTATAATATAACAAAATAAAAGCTTGAGCTGACATAATGCCAGTTCAAGCTTTTCTATTTTGGTTCAACATCAATTACAACAATTTCTGTTGGATTAAACAAACGAGGAATTAACCTAACATCCGACAATCCCCTGCCAACAATTAATTTACCCTCATAAAATCCACAAGTATAGCGTGGAAAAAAGCCTTGCCCTGGGGCATATAAAGGAACTCCAAAAGGTCTAAATTGCCCACCATGTGCATGGCCTGATAAAATCAAATCCACATTTCTATGCTTTAAATATTTTTTGTAATATTCAGGCTGATGACAAAGCAAAAGCTTAAATCCCTTTTTATTCTCAAATTCATCAAGCCACAAAAAATCTGTAGACGGTGTATGCCCACCAATTAAAATTTCTCCATGCGTTTTATATTCATTGTCAAGTAAAATTGCACCTGTGTTTTGAATTTCACTTTCGCTAAGCACATCAAACTGAACTTCATGATTTCCAAACGAAAAATAGGTTGTTGCAATTTTTGAAAGTGAACTTAAAAATCCCAAAGACCTCGAATATGTCATTCTATGCCTATCTACAATATCGCCAACAACTGCGATAATATCAGGGTTTTCATCTGCAACTATATCAACAATATCATCATATACATCGTTATGTAAATCTGACAACAAAACAATTCTTTGAGGCATTGTTATTTTATTGTTTTTCACTGTGTAATAACTTATATCCACTGTATACAAACGCCTCCAAAAAATCAACCGAGATTTGTATGTTGAGCAAAAAAATTTATAGCACCTAAATACATTAATAAAATAGTGCAATACAAGAATTTGCAAAATCTATGCATACTTTGTATGTAACTGGAATTTGCAGATTTTGAAATTGCACTATTTTCTAGGCGGTATAAAATACTTTTTACATCATCTTCTTCTGCATTAACTCGCTATCCATTGTATAAGTTAATGCTTGACTTCTGCTTATTTTACCTGTTCTATAAAGTTCAAATAATGCATCATCCATTGTCTGCATTCCTTGCCTTTTACCAGTCTGCATTACGCTTGGTATTTGGTATGTTTTACCCTCACGAATAAGGTTGCGAATTGCAGAGTTTGCAAGCATAACCTCAAAAGCCGCAACACGACCGTTACCTTCCATATTGGGAATAAGCCTTTGAGAAATAACCGCTTCCAAAACCGCACTAAGCTGAACTTTGATTTGGTCTTGCTGTTCAGTTGGGAAAACATCTATAATACGGTCAACGGTTTCTGCTGCACCAATTGTATGAAGTGTTGAAAAAACCAAATGGCCCGTTTCAGCTGCAGTAACAGCCGTTGCAATTGTTTCAAGGTCACGCATTTCACCAACAAGAATAACATCTGGATCTTCACGAAGTGCTGCACGAAGCGCTGCTGAATAAGAGTTGGTATCAACACCAATTTCCCTCTGATTAACTATAGATTTGTCATGCCTATGCAAATACTCGATTGGGTCTTCAAGCGTTATAATATGTGAACTTAAATTTTCATTTATCTTTCCTATAAGTGAAGCAAGCGTTGTTGATTTACCACTACCTGTAGGACCTGTAACAAGAACCAAACCACTTTTTTTGTTACACAAATCAACTATTGACTGTGGTACTCCAAGATCCTGTGGTTTTGGAATAGTTACACCAACCAAGCGGAAAACTGCCGCTGTTGTTCCTCTCTGTCTAAACACATTAGCACGATAACGGCCCATTCCTGCTAAACCAAAAGAAAAGTCAATTTCACCACGCTCTGCAAAAACTCTCTTTTGAAACTCACCCATTATGTTCTTTACCAACGCCTCTATATCCTCTGTTGTAAGCCTTGGATAATTCATTGTCTGCATTTCGCCATGAACTCTCATTTTTGGTGGAACACCAACGGTAATATGTAAGTCTGATGCCTTATTAGCATGAGCCTCTGTTAACAATTCTGCTAAAGTCAAGATAACTACCCCCATTTTTTAAATATCATTTATTTGTAACATAGATTAAAAATATTTATTATTATATACTTTGTAAGTTTATCATAATTAACCAAAATTTTCAAGCTTATTTTTGCAAATATTGTGCTATTCGTATCATATTTATTTTATGAGAATTTATTTAATATAAAGCCTGCCCTGTGTGCTGTGCACCCTGTTTAACGGACACGAAATAAAAGGCT
>RZYX01000060.1 GCA_009930155.1 Clostridia bacterium
GCTGTATGTGCTGATTATTGTACCATCGGCTTTTTTGTTCGTTAGTGTGCTTAAAAGGTTGTTTGCTGTATATGTGTATCCCTCTTTTGCACCATTGTCATAAACTACGCTTTGAACACTGCCGTTATCATAATAATTATACTTCGTTGTATCTCCGCATGCAACAACTTTAGACAATCTTCCTGCTTTGTCATAGACCTTTGTTACAACTTCTCCCTGCGGATATTGAGCTGTTTCTGCACATTCACCCTCCTGCATGTTTTCAACAATGTCATATGCATATGTTGCTGTTCCTATGCACGGCACTGTTTTTGTAAGTACTCTGCCAAAATCATCATAGGTTCTTGTTATTGTACCTGATTCATCTGTTACTGTGAGTAGATTATTATTGTTATCGTATGTGTAAATTAACATTTTGCCTGAGGTATCCCATTGACGAGTGAGGTTACCAACTGAATCATACTGATAGTAGCGTGTAATTGACGCTATTGTACTATCACCTGCAAAAGTTGCTGTTGCAGGCTTTCCAAATGCATTGTATGTATATGTTGTTTTGTTTCCGTTTGCATCAGTCTCTGTAAGCTTTTTACCCAAATAGTCATAGGTGTATTTTGCTATTATTTTTGCTGGTGCATCTGCTGATGCTTTTACACTAACTGATGTAACATTGTTACTAGAATCGTAGGTGTAAATTGTTATTACACCTTTTGCATTTGTTTGCGTAAGCTTTCTTCCAAGTCCATCGTATGAGTACTTTTTAGTAAATGCTAGTCCCTCTGCCTTATCCTGTGCATTAAGTTCAGTCAAGAGCTGATTTGAACTATCATAAGTAAACTCTGTACCATATCTGCATTATCATATGTGAGCGTTGTTAAAACACCGTTTGGTGCAGTAACTGTTTGCAAGTTACCATTTGCATCATATGTGTTGACTAGAGTAAGCACAACTATTTTATCATCCGTAAATCTATTACCAGAAAATCAAAAAAATTCTATAATATGACCTTTTATTTCGTGTCCGTCAAACAGGGTACACTACAATTTTCACTCTGCGGTTTATTAATTTGTGATTAATGCCTTTTTTATACAGAACAAATGCACAACACAATTCGCTAAACCTTTTCTAGACAAAAAGAACATAAATTGGTATAATACAATAAAGAAAAGGAGAAATAATTATGAAAAATAAAACTAAATTAATATCAATTATAATTGTGACTGTTATTATTCTTGCTGGAAGCATTTTTGGCTACACAAAATATGAAGCAAATGTTAATCAAAAAGCTGTTATGGCATCTTTAACTTCTATTGATTCTACAATAGATAAATTTAACAAAGAAACTAATAGGGATAAAAAGATTGCTATTTTAAAGAATCTTATAAAAGAAAAAGATGCTTATTTAAATAATGAAAATGCATCTACAGAAGTAAAAGATTCTTACAATAATAAGGTAAAAACAATGAAGAAATACTTTACTGATAGCTATGACAAAACAATTTCTGAAAATACAATTAAAGACGTTGATAATTGCAATTCAAAAGATATTTTAAATGCGAACATAAATAATCTTAAAAGCGTTTTAACATTAGTAAAGTCAGATAAAAATATTGTTAGCACCAGTGAAACTATTAAGGGATACGAAACAAAGATCAACACCCTTATTACAAGCTACCAAAATAGAATTAATTCAATTGAAACAGCAGAAAAAGCCGCAGCAGAAGAAGCAGCAGCTCAGGCAGAGGCAGCTAAGAAAGCAGCAGAAACTACAACAAAGTCATCAACTAAGGCAACTCAATCAAATGCAGAAAGCAAAACTACAACAAAAGCAACGACAGCATCTAGTGTTAAACCAGATAAAAGCGACCCTCAAGCTTTAGCTGATTATTTGAGCAAGAAGTTAGGTATTAGAAATGGTAGGTGGTATCTAGATGGAGATACAAATTATTTTTCTTTAACAGATATAGACACTGGAAAAATATATGACGAAAATGGCAATTATTTATGTAATGAAAATTAGCAAAATAATTTATTTTACTATAAACGACAAGGCTTTTTAAAATATCATTTTGTAATGTAAGTCCTTATTTTATTTTTTTGCAATATAAAAGTAATGTAGGTTTTAACGAAAGCCAAAACAAAAAATCAAAATACCTTTTGTTTGCTATGCTTTTAGCTTTTGGGAATCCCTTATTGTATAATTAAGCAATACAATAAAAAAAGACCACGCATTTGTTTTTATCCAAAGACTTGGCCTTAATTGTTCGGTTGCGAGGTAGCCACTTTTTGAAGCTGTCAAAAAATGTACTCCCTAAAAAAGGGTGCTACTTGTGATTAGTACTAAAATAGCTATGTTTTATGGTGCGTTCATCTGTTTTTCGTCCTTTCTCCCTAAACGCAAAAAGGCTATGATTTCTTGTTATTGAAATCATAGCCTTTCTTCTATTCTATTTTTTTGAGTATCTGATTTTTCCGCAAGGCCACTCAAAGTGGCTTAAGCACTGGTTTTTTAGCACTTTATAAAAAGGGTGATACTTTTTAGCTCGACCGCTATGCACTTGTTTTTCTTTGCATATTTTATATGAAATCGTGATAGTTCAATACATTGACAGCCGAAAATCATTAGTTTCACATCCACGAAAACGACTTGTAAAATAAGGCCCTTTTTCTGAGAAAAAAGGCTTAGAAATGGCGATGTCATCGGCATTTCTGCCGATGACATCTTTTTCTACCAGTTCTTATGAGTGGTCTGCGTATAAATGTTATCCTTGCACATTTAGCGTAGGATTCGAACTATCACGCATCTAATGCCTAATTAGCCACAAGACTTTTTCGTCCAGTCACGATATTACTATGTCATTAGGAAAATCGGTATTTTCATTCTCTGAGCAATGCTTGCCAGCGGAGGAACGCATCGTATAAAATATCGCAACCTATTGGTTGCTGCTTCTATAGACTTTTTTTGCTGTAACAGAGTATAGCATTTTGAGATACAACAAGTCAATTTTTATCCTACGGATATATTTCAAAGCCTTATCAGCGATTTTGCCTATACCAACTCCTTGGCGGCACGGATCACATCTCGGCACAAAGGCTCTACAATCGGTTTTAATGGGTGAGGTGGTGTTGCTATCCCCAGTGTCGCACAAATCGCTGACAAAGGGGCAACAGTCGTTTTCTGTTTCGAGGGCGATTTCCTCAGTCGAAGTGTTTTCAAAGGTTTCTTCCTTGATAGCTTTCATCAGTGCCAATTTTGAGAGATTATTTTTTTCGGTAAGTGCCAAATAAAAAGAACGCTGCTCGTTGTTTTCACAGCATTCTAAAATCACAGTGTTCTGTGTCCAAGAGAGAGTTTGAGCCTTCTTCATCAGCTTTGGCTCTGACTGATAGGTAACATAAAAATCACGCATTCTGCGAAGATTTCTTGGGGAGAAACCCTTGTGGTGAGGAAACTGCTCAGATAAAATTTCAGCCAAATAAACCACGAAGGCTTTTTCGCCTTGCTCACAAATGTTTTTTCCAATCAAGCTGTACAGCTCCATGAGCTGGGCATTGGACGGATTGCTGTCAGTATGGCAACTATTGATTTTCTTGATAATCTGCTCCAGAAAAATGGTGCTGTCATTTTTAAGCAATTTCATGGGTTTCTCCTTTCCGACTCCATTGAGGAGTCTGTTTTTTATGTACTTGGCAGAACTTTCTGCCAAAAGCAAAGGACGGTTTTGCACCGCCGATTGCTATGTTTTAGGCTGATTTTTTCAATCTTCGTACTTGCAGTTGAATGGGTTGCTCGTAGACAAGCCCACATTTGAAGGTGAATATCAGCTTATCATCACCCACTACCTTGATGGTATTAATGAGTTGCCTTACAAGGTCATCATCATATTCATGATTTTGGTCGGGTTCACTGTATAATGTTTCTTCTAAGTCGCTGATGGTCGACTCTATATTGATATTGTTTTGGCTGTTTTTATAGTCGGTTATCATATCGCTTAATGCTTTTATTTCATCGCTCATGGCCTTTAGTCGGCTTTCATTTTCGCCTACAGTGTTACTCAGCACACTATCTTGAATCAGTGCCATGGTAGAGGCTTTGAGTTCCTCAATACGGCTTTGCACCTGTTCTATGTCAATCTTGTCGGTTGGCTGTTCTTGGTAGGTTTTTCGAAGCTGTTCTATGAAGTAGGGTATCATCTGCTGTCTGCTACCCCTTGTTGCACGAATGGCGTCCATTATGGCTTGGTGGAGGCTTTCTTCATCAACTGTGGGTGATTCCTTGCAGTAGTGTGTTCCATGGTCAATTCTACTGATGCATCGCCACACAGGTGTCTTGCTGCCGTTTCGTCTGTGCCATACCAACCTTCTGTATGGTGTAAGGCACTCTCCACAGATTAGAATTTCGTTAAGGGCATATAGTCCACTGTATCTGCTCTGTTCCGTTGTGGATTGTTTGCTTACCTTTCGCTTGCTGTTTCTTCGTGACCTTTCGGCCTGCACCTTATCATATAGTTCTCTGCTGACCACCGGGGGATGATTGTTTCGTATGAGATATTTTGGTAGTTCACCATTGTTTTTTCTAACCTTTTTGCTGATGGGATCGGTGATGAATGTTTTTTGCAGCAGTACATCTCCGCAATAACGCTCATTTTCGAGTATGGAGTAGATAGTGCTGTCCGTCCAATTTCCATCCTTGGTATGAGAGTTGATTTTTCTCTTTTGCAGTTCCTTTATGATAGCTACTGCACTCATACCCTTTAAGTATAGGCGGTAGATAAGCTGAATGATTTCGGCTTCCTCGGGTATTATTTCGGGTTCTCCACCTGCACCCTTGCGGTAGGCATAGATGTTGGTGTAGTTGAATTTTACTCGCCCCTCTTGCATTGCCATTCTCTTGCCCATCTTAATGTTAAGGGAGAGGGAGTTCAGTTCCTCTTGGGCGAGGCTTGACAGTATGGTCAGCACAACCTCGCTGTTTTCCTCTAAGGTGTTTATGTTTTCCTTTTCGAATAGGACACCAACACCCATCGCTTTTAGCTTTCTTACATACTTAATACTGTCCAAGGTATTTCTTGCAAATCGGCTGATAGATTTTGTTATGATAAGGTCGATTTTTCCTTTTTTGCAATGTCGCATCATCTTCATGAAGTCGGGACGTTTTTCTGCCGAGGCACCCGAGATACCCTCATCGGCATAGGTGCCGGCAAGTTTCCATTCGGGGGTTCTCATAATTAGGTCGGTGTAGTAGCTTTTTTGTGCATGGAAGCTTGTGAGCTGTTCCTCGAAGTCAGTGGATACTCGGCTGTAGGAGGCTACTCGTAGCTGGTGACTCCTATTGCCGAATATGTACATATCTTTTGTGGCGGGTATTACGATTAGCTCTCTCTCGAATTGTTCCATTTTGGTTCTCCTTTCCTTAGTTTTTTATTTTCTGTCCATTTGTTAAGACAAGCTCGGTTGCCTTGGTGCGAGATACCACAATCTTCATTGTTATTGTAGGGAGTAGCTTGCTGTCAAGCTCTGTATCACTAAGTCTTTCTATTGTATGGCTTAGGTAGCTGTCCTCACCGATATTTTCCAATATGCTGTATTTTTCCCTTGCCAGTTTCATAATGCTTTCCTTGATTTCTTCAAGGTTTGGAGTGGGTTCATTCATGGCAAGGTCGATTTGGTTCTTCAGCTTGATGAGTTCCAAGTTCAGCGATTTGCCGTCTGCTTTACTTGGTTTGTTGCATTTTCCGCTTAGCAAGAGCTTTCGTTGCAGTTCCATAATATCTTTTGCAAGACTCTCATCGCTAACCTTTAGACTGATGTGGTCGGCATCGTTGGGGCAGTACCATCGTTCTACCCCGGTGGCTTTTAATCTTCGTTGCAGCCGTTCGCCACAGTCACTGCATACAAGGTATGGCTTGAGAGCTTTCATATCCTTATCCATTCTGTGGGTGTATGGCTTTGTCTGTTCCTCTGCCGATTGGAGCAGTTGCCTGTGTATAATCGTAGGGTACTTGTCATTGCCAAGGTAGTTTTTATTTTGCAGTACCCTTGCCACCATATTCTTGTTCCACTGAGTTTTTTCGGGTGTGTATCGCACTCCCAAGGCTGTTAATCGCTCTGCTATTTGCAGGTAGGATTCGCCATTTGCGTATCTTTCATAAATTCGCACCACGATGTGTTCTTCTTCGGGTTCTATGGTGAGCTTGCCATTTTCTATTTTGTACCCATAGGGTATGGTTCTGTTTTGTGCCATTGTTACAACCTCTCTTTCAGCACAAGTCCGTTGATTAGCTCAAAGTCTATGTTTTTGTCATCATAAGCAATGACTTTCGCCACAAGCTCGTTTAGCAGTTCTTCATTGAACTCTGTAATTTTATCGGGACCGCTTTCTAAGATGTCAATTAAATCCTCGGTTTTGTCGATGGTGTCATCGGCATCTTGTTCCTCTAACAGTTTGAGCTTTGCACTTTTCAGCTTTCGGATTTTCTTTTGCAGTTCATCTGTTTGGGATATAAATAGAGCAGAGTCAAGGATGCCTTTGGACAAGAGTCCATTCATCACATGATTCTGCTCTGCAAGTTCTGCTATTTGTTTGTTGAGTGTGCCGATTTCGGGATTATTTCTTGTTCTGAGGTCTTGTAGCTTTTCAAGCTGTGTAAGTAGTGGGATAAGGATATTGCCATAATTTTTGGAGAGCTTATTATACATTCTTACGAATGCACTATAAATTTTTTCCTCGAGCAATCTCTGCCCACCACACAGCTCCTTGCTGTCATCATGCTGTCTGCACACCCAGTAGACAGTGTTGTTTGTTTCTTTTCTGCGATAGGTTGTGCCACATTCGGCACATTTTATTTTTTTGCTTAGTGGATATTCCTTGTAATCGGTGTTGATGTTTTCTCTGCGTTCTTCTCTTAGGATTTTGGCAAGCTCGAACTGTATTCTCTCCACGATTGGCTCATGGGTGTTAGACACATAATACTGTGGAAGCTCGCCCTTGTTGATGCGTTTATTGTAGGGTAAGGCATCTTCACTAAACGATTTTTGCAGTAGCATATCTCCTACATAACGCTCATTTTTCAGGATAATTCCTACGGTTTGCGGACGCCATTTCATTTTATTGTTTTTAAAGGGTATCCCATCTGCCATTAAATCTCTTGCAATAGCAGAGTAGCCTTTGCCACCAAGGTATTCCGAGAAAATTCTGCGAACAATCTCAGCTTCGCTTTCATCTATGACAAGCTGGTTATTTGCAAGCCTATATCCGTAAGGTGGGTTAGATGATACATAGGTTCCTTTGGACATTCTCATTCTTGCACCCTTTTTGCAGTTCTTTGAGATTGTCATGGATTCCTCTTGTGCGAACAGGGAGTAGAGTGTCAATAGGTTTTCACTGGTGAGGGTTGCTGTGTCGAGGTTTTCTTTCTCGAAGTATACGGTGACACCTATATCTTTAAGCTCTCTGATTACTCCTATTGCATCGAGGGTATTTCTTGCAAATCGGCTTGTAGACTTGGTGATGATTCGGTCAATCTTTCCTCGTCTGCAATCGGCAATCAATCTTGCGAAGTCATCTCTTTTGTTTACTGATACGCCCGAAATTCCTTCATCGGCATAGACCTCGGTCATCTGCCACATTGGGTTTGTGTTAATGATGCGTTGATAGTAGTTGACCTGTGTAGAGAATGAATTGAGCTGATCCGCTGAGTCACTGCTGACACGAGCATAGCCTGCCACACGAAGCTTTGCCATTTCGCTTTTCAGTGCATTGATTTTGATGATTTCCTTTTTAGGATTTAAAGCACTTGTACCTTGAATATTCATACTGTTCATAGGTTTTCCTCCTTCCTTAGCAACAAACATTACCACAATGACAGTTCAAAAGCTATACCAAATACTAACAAAGAAACTGCGGTGACAGTTCATTTTCACAAGCAATGCGTTCAAGCATTTTTTCTATAATTTCCTTTGGAATACCGCCTTTTTCAACGGATATTTTACCAAGCTCCAAAAGGTGGCTAAAGTTTAATTCATTTACGATAACTTTTGTATTTTCCATATTCAATTTTCCTTCCATAAACTAAAGACCAACGCTCACCTTTAAGGCTTGGTCGATTTCTGATAAATTGTCCTCTGCGACTGTTCCAACCCATTCGCAAAGCCGTTTGCGATCTATGGTTCTGATTTGCTCTAACAGCACAACCGATTTCTTCGGCAGACTATGTATTCCTCTTATTTTCACATGGGTGGGAAGTTGCTTTTTGTTTTTCGCTGTGATTGCTGCCACAATCAATGTCGGACTATACTTATTCCCAGTATTGTTTTGCAGAACAAGGATGGGGCGAACACCACCTTGCTCACAGCCCACCACAGGGCTTAAATCTGCATAATAAATATCGCCACGCAGGATAATAGCTCGTTTTTCCTCTTTCAATATATTACACCTCATTTCTTTTGCACTTAATATCACAAGGATAGGGATTGCTCTCTCAGGTTGACTTGTCTGCATATTGCTGCAAAGGTTTTTGATGGGAGCAATCCCCATAGTTTCTGACATTAAATCAGTTTTCTTTTTCTGCACTTAATTCGACACAACTCCCCAAGTGCATATAGAGCTAAAGCTCAAGGGCGATTTTATAAACCAAGGCAAGTTACGCCTTGTCATAGGACTTTCACCTCTCCGAGGATCTCTCCGAGCTGCCCTCCTTTGTTGCGACGGCTCACGATATTGCTATCGCTTCAACGCTCGACTTTAGGACGGGACAGAAGTATCATTGTAGGCTGATGAGGTCATTGCAAACAATTCACCATAAATTGTTTTAAGGTCAGGAGGGTATCGCTCGCACCTTGTTGTTGGCCGCTTTGACGAAAGACAGAAAAGAAAAATTGCCACTGTCTGTTCGCAGATGATCTTGGCGCTCCTACCTATGTTGCTTGTCCGGTTAAGGCTCATCAGCTAAAGTATTTATAAAATCGGATATGAAGTTTTCAAGGTACAGTGAGGGAGATTTATTTACCCCTTCAAGTGGTAGAGCACGAGAAATCATTTTTTAGAACCATTTTCTAAAAAAAGTTTTAATTTAATATATTTTTTTGAAATCGCCCTTTGTGAGCACTTTCTTTGTTGAGCAACCTCAGCTTGCGAAAAACCGTCAAAGATAAGTAAAGTAAGCAATTCCAAATCGTCATCGGACAGTTTTCTCAATTTTTTGTTCAACCGTTCATCCTCAATTTCCTCTAACCACCAATAGCGGGAAGTTTGTAACAAATCCATTTCGCAGGACAATTGCTCTAAAAAGGAATAGAGTAATGGATTTTGACTTTCCAACTCAAAATCTCCGACATTTTCAGAAAGACTTTTTGTTCTCCTCATATAAGCAATATCCCGAGCAAACTGCTGTTTATCAAAATCTTCAATTTTTTGAATTTGTTGTTTTGTCATTCCAATCGTTTCATATTCTTTGCGTCGCTTTAATTGTGTTCTATTGAATTCCTTGTACACAGTCGCAAATGATTTAATCATGTTTGTAACCTCCAAAATTTTTGATTAATGAGTTGTTCAATCAAAAATTGAAGGTTACGGATATTTAAGCTTATAGCACTCCCAACGCTTCACGGTTTCTCCTATCCGCAGCTTTGAGAGCGTAAAATGGCGTAAAAAAAATAGGCATGACAAAGTAGCTATCAAAGCTACTTGTCACGCCTATATCTCGTTCCGATGTGAAAACACCGCCGGATTGGCTCTTGTACTAAAAGTAGAGACTATTTAATTTTCAGGCATTACTCAGCACCACTTGTACTTTCTTGCCACACCGACTGCATTTCAGTTCAAGCACTATATCCAGTGCATTTGGTTTAAATGGTTTGCTACCCGATTGTATGTCCATCATTCTGAGTTCGCAAATAGGACAACGGACAACCATTTTATTATTTGCTTTGGTCGATGATTTTTGTTCCATATTCACACCTCATCTCATGGACTATATTAACCCAATTGTTTTGAGGCGGATTTCCATTGCCTGCACAGACACGTTAAACAACTGCGCCATGTGAGTAACGGCTGCTTCCTTCGTAAGTTTTGGCTTTAAACGGCAAAACGCCACTTTTACTCTGCCATAAGGCATCAGTAGAGCGGCGCCAAGTGAATCGGCCTCTCGCTCAGTGCGAATGTCAGAGTCGGAGGAAGTTTTGCTTGCTAATTCATCTATTTCTTTGTAGTAATCCTGATGGATCATCCAGTGACCAAGTTCATGCGCCAAAGTGAAGCGCAGGCGTTTCATCTTGTTTTCAGTTAACAATCGGCTATCAATCAGGATGGTTCCCGCTTTTGCGTAGACGGCTTCATATCGCTTTAGCCTTGTATCGTAAACCGGAATGATACTATCTGTACTGGTCAACCTTTTTTGTAACACTTTGTTCGATAAATATCTAATTAAATCGAACCTCCATTGGTGTTAAATAATTATTGTATGAATGTGGCCTA
>RZYX01000238.1 GCA_009930155.1 Clostridia bacterium
CACATACACAAAACCATTACAGCCCGAAATTGATTTATATTTTGGTGCAGAAGTAGGTCTGTCGAAATATTACACAAAAGAAGTTGTTAAAGACCCTAACGGTCAGCTCAACGTTAGCGTTAAAGATTTGAAAGGTAATATTATACTCACTGGCTTGGCCGGTGCAAAGCCAAACAATCTTATGTTTGCAAGTGCTCTCGAAAATCACAATTTAAACATTGACCTTTTTCATGAATCTGATAATCAGGTAATAAATACAAACAATAGTAAGGAAATTGTATTTAATTATCAGTTTTATTCTGATCATCCACAAAATATAGATGTTAATTATTTATTACAGTCCAACAATTTAGATTATAATATTTGTGGCGATTTTTGTTTTGATTGTGTATATGACTTATTTATAACCATTACTGATGAAAATGGAAATGCATTGCCCATATATGAAAGTGAAACCGATACTTTGTATTTCAACGAGAGCATCCCAACTGGAGCAGCTAATGAAATAACCCAGCTTGTTGACGGAGTTTCCACATACAATATAAGCACAGATTGCGAAAACTATCCTGATATTTTTGAACGAAATTGGGCACTAGGTCAAGGAAATCTCGGACAAGTAGTGCTTGGTGTAGGATCGTACTACATAACGAAGAAACTTGTTCTTCGCGAAGATGTTTTAAATCAATACACAAGGGAATATTTGGAGGCGCTATTAAACTCAACTACCTGCATTCCTAATTATGAAACTTATGTTTCTCAGCAAATTAGTCAGGCAAATACTGATGCGTGTGATTTCGATTGTAGTGATTGCCTTAGCTTTGCTAACTCATTCTTAAGTAATAACGGGATTGGGATAAATGACACAAAACCAACAGTTGAACAAAACCCTGCTTTAAATAACCTTCCTGCTTCACCATATACACAAGAAGAATATGATTTTCTTGTTGAAACTTGGTCGGCTTATGAAGACTTGGTCGCAACATGCAATGGCATTTGCAACAACCTTTCGAACCCAATCTGCGAAGGTGGTTATCAAACAATGCTAGCAGATGTTAGCCTAAACGGGCAATACGGCCAAGTCTGTGATATTACTGATGTTGATAATAACATTGTTGTGATAACAGAAGATACCGAAATACATACTGAAGATTTTAGGCTGTCTGTTTTTAATGAAAACAACTTATTTCCTGAATTAGTAATTGATATTAATACTTCTATTCCTAGAACTTGGAGATATCCCGAAAACGATGTGTATTATGACGAATTTGGCTTCGAGTCTTTTGTTAAAGTTGTTCAAACTGGAACCAATCAGTATTCGCCAGAAGTTCAAGTTGGTATTGCACCTATTACTATTGATGGAGTGAAATATGTTCGCCCACACCACTTAAAATATGTTGAAGACTTTGTTGCTAATTGGAAAAGTTCATGGGCAAAATCTCTTGTTTATCTGCATCCAGAGTTCCCATATTACGAGAATTGTGTCGATTTGCAATTAAGCCACGATTTTGACCTTGCAATTCTTTCATGTACCGACCCTGCTAACTGGGATGCAGTAACTGCAGGATTTTCTCTATCAGCTTTTGTTGCAAACCCTTTGCAATACGATCCTTTGTTCAAAACATCGACCGGATATATTCCTTGGCCTTTTGAAATGACTGAGTTTTCTAAAACATTAGTAAGCGATCAGTTTGACGATATGTTGCAATATTTTGCAGGAGTTGAAAATGGAACACCAGATCCTCTAAGTATCTGGCAAATTGCATATATTACGAGTGCCCAAGACAGATGTGATATTACAGCAAACAATCTTGATTTAGTTACAAATGAATTACCATCAGTAAATCCTGAAGAGTTTTGGAATGCATTCAAAGTTCTGTACTACAGCGCAAAATCAAAATTGCTAGATTTTGTTGTTACACAAGAAGCCATCGATGGTTGTTACTATAATGGATGCATGAACGAAAATAATTCATGGGGGAATGAAACTGGTTTTATTTCAAATGGAGACATTTTTGATGACTGCCAGACATGTTATTATTTGCGAATGGGGTATTTTGAGGAAAAAACTCCAAGATTCCCAAGTCAGGAATACACGAATAGTTTTTACTACACCGACAGCACATCATCCATATGTAGTAATTCTCAAGGCAATCTCGATT
>RZYX01000239.1 GCA_009930155.1 Clostridia bacterium
ACACAAGGAGATGATAATTAACATGCGAGTTTCATACGTTACCTTTAAAAATTAATAAATATAATCGTATGAGAACAAAACTTTTACTTGCAATTAATATTGTATGTTTTTTGAGCATAACAACATACATTAATTCACAAAATGTAGGCATTGGTACAGCCTCACCTGCTTCAAGATTGGAAATAGTGGGAAGTGGAAGCACTGTTGCCACTTCACCTTTTGCTGTTAAAAATAGCTCGGGCACATCACTGCTGACAATCAAAGATAATGGATATGTGGGTATTAATACAACAACACCTGGGGCAACATTAGATATTAAAGGTGGGTTAAAACTTACTGAAACAGGTACCAATAATGGTTATGTCGGCTTTTTTGCTGCTATGGGCTCTGGGGCAACTTTTTATACTTGGCCACCTACTGATGGAGCTAATGGGCAAGTTCTTACTACAAATGGAAGCGGCTATTTGTCGTGGACAACACCAAGCACTGGTTCAAGTGGTGGCACAATCGATTGTTCAACTTCTTCAAACAGCGATTATACAATACGCGGCAAAGGCAGCGGTGCTTGGGAATGCACTAATGCTCTTAGAATAAACTCTTCAGGTTATGTTTCAATTAACACAACTCCATCTTCTTCTTACAGGCTTAGAGTTAACGGCAATGTTGGAATTGGTTCATCACCCAGCTCTTCCTACGAACTAAGTGTTTATGGCGACACATACCTTAATGGAGGTGTCAGAGTTGACGATGGACTTGGTGTAGGTACAAGCGACCCTTCTTCAGGGCTATACGTTGGTAGCTCAAGTAATTTTTATGTACCTACAAGTTTAAGTACAGGCACTTATACTTCACTATATATAAATAGTGGAAAAGTTTATAAAGCATCTTCTAGTATAAGATTTAAAGAAAATGTTAAGAATTTGGCTTTTGATAAAGAAAGTTTTTTAAAAATCAGACCTGTTAGCTTTAATTATAAAAAAGAATTTGGTAATCCTGAAATAAATGAAGTGGGTGTTATCGCAGAAGAAGTAGAAAAACTTATTCCTGATTTGGTTATTTATGAAAATAAACCTTTGTTAGACGAAAACGGAGAAGCAATTGTTGATGATAAAGGCGAACCAATGTACGAAAAAACTAATATTCCTGAAAGTGTTAGATATGACCGTATACCTGTTTATCTTATAAGCATTGCAGCACAGCAGGAAGAAAAAATCAATGTACTAACTGATCAAATAGCTGATATGTCAAAAAAGATTGAAGAATTGGAAGTTTTAATTATACAGATGCAGAACAAATAATGTATGCCTATCATCTAAATATATAAAACAAGCATGTTTAAATAAACACAAGAAAATGCTTAAAAAACTGCATGTTTAATATGATAATATTATAAATAAATAAATTTAAAAGCATGAAAAAAATACAATTGTTATTAAGTGTAGTTTTGTTTTTATCATTCACAAATTTAAGCAAAGCTCAGCAACCCTTGTTATATAATCAGGGTAGTATTTATATACTTGCTGGAGAAAATGTTTACGTGCATGGAGGTTTTCTAAATTCAGGCAATGGACAGGTTACTAACGGGGGTACATTGCATATAGCAGGCGACTGGACTAATAATGCTTCTAACCAGGTGTTTCCTACTGCAAATGGCACTACGAGGCTGTTTGGTGCAGACCAGTTGATTGGAGGTTCTAACGCAACGGGTTTTGGAGATTTAACACTTGCTGGCACAGGAATTAAAACCTTAAATATTAATACCACTATTGCTGGCGTATTGTCGCTTAATGACAGAGAATTATCGACACAAAATTATATATTAACGATATTGTCATCTGATGCTAATGCTATTACTCGAACAAGTGGTTTCGTAAGTACTGCCGTTAATGGCTCGCTATTAAGAAATACTAATGGTACAGGTACATGGCTTTTCCCTATGGGTGGGTCTAACCCCGCTTTGGGTTATAGACCAGTTGACGTTGAACCTTTTGGTGGTGGTGTTGGCGCTTTTGAAGTTACATTAGGTAATTCAAATCCTACTTTGGCAGGTTATAATATAAATCAGTATAAATCGCCTGTTTGCTTAGTTAATCATAAATATTTTCATAAGGTAAAACGTGTTTTGGGCAGTGGTAATGTTAACCTGAAATAT
>RZYX01000240.1 GCA_009930155.1 Clostridia bacterium
ACCATATTTGTCCTTAATATATTTTTCTTTAGATAATTGACCAAGTGAATATTTTTCTTTGATTAAAAGTTCTTCTTTCTTTTTCCATGCATCAATTGCAGCCAAGGCTTTTCGTTCCCTTTCATTTGCAATATCTTCTTTGCTTTTAGTGGTTGTGTTGGTTGTGGTAGTTGTATCATCGTCAACAACTGTAGCAGGGTTTAATGTCGAACGTAATCCACCCAGGGCATTTACATAGGAAACTGAGCGATTTCTAAGTTTAGCAAGACTATCAATTTCTTTTTGCATTTTTTTATTATTGTCGTCCCATGCACCACCTAAGTTTTTGCGCCAGCGGATTTCTTCCTTTAAAAATGCTATCCTTTCATCGTATTTTTTATAAACGCCTCTCTCTGCAATTATAGAGGCATTAATCTCTTTAATCTTTTTATCAACACCCTCAATCTCATTAAGTGTTTTTTTGAAGCTTTCAATTCTTTGATTTGTATTTGAAACAATAAGATCCTGCTCTTTTTGACCTCCTGATTTGGTTAATGACGTTAAAGCATCAATCCCTTTAGTTACCCAGCTAATAAGCGTCCTAAAAGTATTCGCAATTGGACCTTGTCCATCTTCCATAGACAAAATAAATGTTTTCCAACTAGCTGTCATTTTATCGATATCCCCACTTAAATTGTCGGTAGCATCAAGATATTGCTCCATTGCAGTGGTAGTGCCCGTAACTTGCTGGTTAAGTTCCTTAAACCGTTCTTTGTTCTGAAATAATATTTGAGCAAGTCCAAAAAACTCAGTGCCAAACTTCTTTTGTAGGGCAATATTGTCTCCTGCAATATTTTGATTGTTATCAATTGCTTTGTTTAAATCAAAAACGCCATTAGTATAATTTGCAGTATCTTTTTGAAGTTCAACTAATACTCGTTTAAAACCATTTCCGGCTGTTTCAGCTCTCACACCTTTTTCGCCAAACAGCTCCATAATTGCAACACCAGTTTCAAGAGATAAACCAGCCGATTTCATTGTTACACCTACTTTCGAAATAGAGTCTCCCAGGTAGTCAACTTCTTTTGCTCCAAACTTACTACCAGCCGCAAGCGTGTTTATAACTCTATCGCCCTCTGCCGCCGACAAACCAAACTGATTCATAATTGTAGTAAGGTTGTTTGTGGTGTCTTCCATTGACATGCCTGTGGCTTTTGACAATATAATAGCCGATTCGGTCATCATTGAAAGTGCTTCTACGTTTTGCAGCAATTCGGGTTTTGCACTGCCCACAAGCTTCATTGCTGTTACAATATCGGTTGCACTTTTACCATACTGAGCACCAAGTTCTTTTGCACTTCGTTTTAAAAAGTCAAGGTCTTTACCAGTTGCTCCTGTGAGTGCTTTAAGTTCAGATGTAGCTTTCGAAAAATCAAGGATAGTAGATGTGAGTGTCCTGAAAAATGAAATTAACGCAGTAATGCCTAAATATGGACCAACCAGCTTAGAAAAGTTGGTTTTTGTAATAGACATTAAAGAAAACTGAGTTTTATCAGCTCCCCCCCGCAGTTCTTTCATTCGACCATTTACAGCATCAAGCTCTTTTCTATACTCTTTAAATTTATCAGTACGGGGGTCTATATTGCGAAGTTGTAGCTGAAGTTCTTTCGACCGTTGCTGCAACTCACGCATACTCATTCCTGTAATCCCTATCTGGTTGCGAAGTTCCTGCATTTTGAGCTTCACTTTCGTGAGTTCTTCGTTTTTGCGGATATATTCTTCTGAATCTTTCTTAAGCCCTTTCATCGATTTCTGAATGCGTTTTGCTTCATCGTCGAGTTTTAGCATTTCGGCACGTGCCGAATCGGCTTTCATTATAATTTCAAGTTGTACTTTGTCTATTTTCAGGCTCATATTCTGTATATTTTAAGTACAAAATAGGAGCTAAATAGCGGGGAATGAAAGGACAAAAAAAAGAAGCAATACCGTTACAGTATTGCTTCAATCAAAGGTTTAGATTAAAACTGAGCTATCCCAAATTATTAGCTATATATTGGCTTTCGTCAATGTGTCCGCTTAACAGGAGTTTTACATCTGTTTCGTTGTACTTTAATTGTACATTGTTGTGTGCAATCGTTGCAGGTGTCATTCCTGTAATGC
>RZYX01000241.1 GCA_009930155.1 Clostridia bacterium
AAGAAACGTTATTTGCACAAACAGAGAATGTGAAAAATGACAGAACAAGCGAAGACCTGTTATTCCAGGTAATGTTAGAATTGGGTGCAACTCTTGACAGCAAAATAGAGCGTACAAAAGTAGCAGGTAAGGAAATATATAATGTAGCAGAGGGCTATTTGGTTGCATGCTTTGATATAGAAGTATCGGACGAAGTTGTAACAGCAATAGCAAAGATGGAACCACAATATGCAGTATTCCGTGATAGCTCAATGGCTGATGACAGCACAGCAACCAACTTTGAGCAGATATTCAAAACGTATTCGCCAAATACTACAACTAAAATATTGTAAAATGAGCAATAGAATAACATCTATAACAAAACGGGATATATTCAAACTATTTATAAATGGTTTGGATATTGATGTTATATTTGGTGATACACAACATGTTGCCTATCCTTATTATGGATTGTTGTCTGAAATAGTTTTTTTAAATCGATTATATAATCTTAAAACGATGATTTCTAATGATTCTCGTTTTGAAAATGCAGAAAGTGATATTTGGCAACATACAGAAAACAATGATGACTATGAATTTGGATGGATATTCAGCGACGATCGATTTCCTCTGAAAAATGGTAGCGATGAAGAATTCCTCACCTTTCTATGTGAAGTGTTTCATCCTGAAGTCCGAAACGAACAAGGATATTGGAAGGAGTTCCTCAATGAAGTAAATCGTTTGCTAGCGAATGATGATTTAGAGTTGTATCCAATTCAACAGATTTCTAATCATGATGTATATGGATGGAGACTAGTAAGTCAAAACCAAAACATATATTTACCATTTTCGCAAAGGAATAGGGATACAATAAAATCTTCGACTTTAAAACTCAGTATAAAATATGATTGTAGAGATGCTTTTTTGAAGGCTTTTCAGACATTTGATGAAACATTATATCTTACTGATGACACAGGATGGAATTATAATTCCAACACCATTCAGGAAGTGTTTAAAACAATTTCAAAATATTATGAGCCAATGTGCTTTAATGATGAAGGAAAGTATGCAACGACTGAATCATTTGATAAATTCATTTTGAAAACAAGTCCTTATTGTGTTTTTGATGCAATTGAAATCTTTTCGCAAATAACTTCTTCGGAGGAATATGTTGGCAGGATTAATGCTTTATTGTCTTTACACAAGTTAGATTATCAGTTAAAATCAGGAATAATAAGCAATTTTGTGACTTTAGGTATTAGTGACGAGCAAATTGGCGCAGCACCCGAAGTTGGAATAACTGAACTACTTCAAAAAGCTAAGTCATCTTTCAATCAGGGTGATAAACAAGACGCTATTGAAAAGCTATGGGATGCTTTTGAGAGAGTAAAAACCATCTATACGGATTGTGATAAAAAACAGTCTGTCACGAAAATTATTAATATGATGTCTAGCAAAAATCCAGGTTATAGCGATATGCTTAACAAGGAATTCCAAGAGTTGACAAACATAGGAAACAAGTTTAGAATTAGGCATCATGAAATGGATAAAATAAAAATAAATGATGACAGCTACTACAATTACTTTTGTGGTAGATGTTCTATGCTGATTATCTTAGTGTTGAAATATATAAAAAATGTACACTAATATGGACAAACTTAAAATGCAAACAATAGATACAGTTCAAGAAAATATTTCTTGGATAGCAGAAAGATTTCCCAATTGCATAACAGAAAAAAAGGATAAGAATGGAAATCTTGTCCATGCGGTTGACTTTGATAAGCTTCGTCAAGAGCTATCGTCAGAAATCGTAGAAGGACGTGAAGAACTTTATCAGTTCACATGGCCAGATAAGAAGAAGGCTGTATTGTTGGCAAACTCGCCAATCAATGCCACACTGCGTCCATGTCGTGAGGAAAGCGTTGATTTTGATACTACAAAAACTTATACATTGAAGGTGATAATTTGGATGTGTTGAAATGCTTGAAGGAAACATATATGGGTAAGGTGAAGATGATTTATATCGATCCTCCCTATAATACAGGAAATGATTTTGTGTATGAGGATGATTTTGCTGAAACTTCAGCAGAATATCTTGCTAACTCTGGTCAGTTTGATGAACAGGGTAATCGTCTTGTTACCAATTC
>RZYX01000061.1 GCA_009930155.1 Clostridia bacterium
TTTAAGCATATAAATAACTATTGATTAACATTGTAAACATGTAACTATCAGTTATTTACTTGAATTTAAATAAAAAGTGGTGAATAATGCGGGTTAATGTACTATTGTAACTGTACCCACATAAGGTTCCCGCACAAAAATATTAATTACATATAAATATGTTCCGGTTGGCAAAGGTTTTCCGTTATATATGCCATCCCATTCAAAATCAAAATCTCTTGATTGTGCAAGTTTTTGTCCCCATCTGTTAAATAATTGAACGTGTACATCATCGAACAAATCGAGATTATCAATAATCCATGTATCATTAACGCCGTCACCATTAGGTGAAAATGCATTTGGGATTCTAATACAGTCCACCAAAGGGTCATCTATTAAATTTACGACTCCCAAATCAACTTCACATAAATTTGCGTCAACAACGCTCACATGATACTGGCCGGCTCTATAGGTATTTAAACTATCTAATCCTAGTAATACGCCATCAATAAAATAAGAATATGGAAAAGTACCCCCATTAACTGAAACAAAAATTGTCCCATCATTATTTCCATAACAAGATGGATGCGATAATATTGCACGAGCAGTCAATTTAGCAGGTTCGGAAATCGTAACGTCAATTTTATCGGAACACCCATGAGCATCTGTTGCTATTATTGTATAAAATCCTGAAGATAGGTTTGTATGAGTTGCCCCTGAATAATTATAAGACTCTCCATTAACCGAATAATCAACAGGAGGCGTACCACCAATTGCCACCAAATGAATTTCGCCATTATTTTGGCCAAAACACTTCACGTTCACAACTTCGGCTTCGATATCAAGACTATAATCAGACTGAGTTATTTGAATTGTTTCTACTTTTTGGCATAAATTTTCATCAGTTATTGTAACAAAATAAGAACCTGCCGGAATATTATTTCGATAAGATGAAGTACTTCCGTTTGCCCAAAGATATGAATATGGTTGTAACCCTCCTGAGGGATTTAATAAGATACTGCCGGTTGAATCGCCATAGCACGCAACATTAACAATATCTGCATTTACTACAATAGGATTAGGTTCCGTTAAATTATGGGCATCATATCCTTGACATCCCCAAGCATCAGTTATTGTTAGTTGATAATCGCCAGCAGAAAGACTACTTATTACTTGTGAATTAAATCCATTTGACCAATTATAAGAAAATGGGGAATTTTCACTAGTTGTTACAGCCTCTAGAATACCGTTTGCTTCTCCGTTACATAATATATCCTGAGTCAAAATAATTTCTGCTGTAATTGTCCCACTTGTTAATACTTCTACGGATGCATCAGCACCACAATTGTTGGCATCGGTAACTGAAACTGAATGAATTCCAGGTTCTACCGCACCAACAGAACTTGTAGTTTCACCATTCATACTCCATAAATAGGACAAAGTCCCCACTCCTCCTGTAGCATTTACAATAACAGACCCCGGAACGCCCGAGCATAATGCGTTTGTTGCTTGTATATCTAGCTGTATCTCTTCGGGTTCGGCAACTAAAACATCATCGGTTGCGACACAATTATTAGCATCTGAAACAGAAATTCTATAAGTACCTGGACTCAAATTTTGAATTTGGGGAGTATTTTCCCCATTGCTCCACAAATAACTAAGTTGTGGTAATCCTCCTGTTATTGAGCTTACCTCTGCACTACCATTATTTTCATTATAACAAGAAATATCTGTGGCAGCTGCAATTACTTCAAATATAGGTGCAGCATCAACATAAACATCATTAGTGTAAACGCAACTATGCTCATCGATAATCGTGTATGCAAAATTTGTTGTAACAGGAATGTTCGAATTTGTAAAATCAGTTGATCCATCTTCCCAAATAATCGAGTAAGAAGATGTTCCTCCTTGTGGAGTTACAACTACCTGTCCGGGATCTCCAGAGCAATTCGGAACACTAACACTCTCTGTTGCGCTAAGAACATTAGGTTCAGAAATATCAATATCACCAGTTGTTTCACACAAATTATTATCAGTAATTGTATATTGATAATTTCCGGCCGACAGATTGTCTGGAATAAAACCACTAATCTCTGAATTATTCCAAGTTATCAGAAACGGCGACAAACCTCCAAAAGGGATAATTTCAATTTCTCCATCAGAATATCCATTACACGAAACTGAATTAACAATATTTACAGTATGATTTAACTCTACTGGATTATCGATAACAACGGAAAAATCAGTACTACAACCATATGCATCAGTAACTGTAATATTATATGTCCCACTATTTAACATTTCTACTGTATCAATTGCATTAGGTGTTACAAATGGGGTCTCACCCCAATCGTATGTATAGTCTGGAGTTCCTGTTGATACTTCAAAAACAACAAATCCATCATTACCATTATAACACAAAGGCTGACTTGTTTCAATAATATTGGCAACAATATTTCCTGTTTCGCTAATCGATACAGTTTGAACGACCGAACATAAATTGTTATCAACTACAGTCACATCATAGTTTCCTGCTAAAAGAGAAGTTGCAGTTCCCTCAACAACACCTCCTGCTGTAGTTGGCCAATTATACACATAAGGGGCGACACCATTAAGAGCCTCAATGGTTGCCGAGCCCGGACTTGTACATATTTGATTAGTTTGCGAGCTTATGCTTGTAGTTATTTGAGCAGGTTCAATGATTAAGAAATCCTGTATAGATGTACAACCGGCATCATCAGTAATTGTAATACTATAATTTCCGGCTGACAAATTATTAAAACTATTGATTGTTGAAGATGATGTATAAGTTTCTGATCCGGAAGTAAAAACAAAATCGGGAGTTCCACCTGTAATTTCAATAGAAACCTCAGCATCATTTTCACCATAACACGAAACATGATTAAGAATGTTTGTGATTGCAGACATTGCACCAGCATCATTTATAGTTACTGGCTGAATTGTTTCGCAACTATTATTATCAACAATCGTCACATCATAGATACCACTTGTAAGGTCAGCAGCTGAGTTATTAGATACACTACCTGCATTAGATGGCCAGTAATATGTATACGGAGATGTCCCATTTTCTCCAATAACAGTAGCATTACCCGGAGTAGCACAATTCTGATCATTTTGAGCAACAATAGTTGATGTCAGAACAAGAGGTTCCGACAATACAAAAGAGTTATTTACAGAACACAAATTATCATCTGTTACAGTAACTGAAATTGTTCCTGCGCTTAATCCAGAAATAGTATTTGAAGATAAAGAGCTTATCATTGATCCCGAGCCCCAATCAATAGTATAATCTGGAGTACCTGCAGAAATATTTACGTTAATTTCTCCATTACTATCTCCATTACATAAGGGCTGCGAGCCTTCAGACAAAAGAAACTCAGGACTTGGATTGACCACTACATTTGTAGAAGAATAGTTTGAACACGAGCCTACTGTTACAGTAAGATTATATGACCCAGTTGCCAAATCGGTACTACTTAAAATTACAGGAGACTGTATTGAAGCTGTAAACCCATTGGGTCCTGTCCAGGAATATGTGGCACCAGAAACATTTGGTGTTGTAAGCAAAAGATCTTGACCAACACAAATTTGTGAATTACTAGATGCTACAGCCACAGGTGTTTCACTAATGCTCACAACAGTAAAATATGTAGTAGAACAAGCACCTAAACTAACTGTTAAGATGTAAGTTCCGGCATTAGTTATTGAACAAGAACCAATAATAGGATCTTCCTGTGATGATGTAAAAGCCCCCGGTCCTTCCCACAAATATGTAGCTCCTAAAACATTATCGGCAAACAAATTTATATCATCTCCCTCGCAATATGGTCCGTCATTGGAGGCAGAAGAAATAGGCCCGGGATTTACAGTTACAGAAGTAGATGCTGTGTTTGTACAAGAATTAGCAGTAACAGTAACAGTATAAACGCCACCATCTACCACTTCACAATTAGTAATTATTGGATTTTGACTAGAAGACATAAAACCATTTGGTCCGTCCCAAGCATAAGTAGCTCCTGCAACAGTTCCTGCTGTGAGGTCAATATCATTTCCCGAACAATATGGTCCACCGTTTGATGCTGTTGCAGCAGGAATTGGATTTACAGTAATGTCTGCGCTCACTTCTGCAACACATCCATTAAGATCAGTAACAGTTAGACTATAAGTTGTATTCACAGATGGTGATACTGTTATAGATGGTGTTGTTTCTGTTGTACTCCAATAATAATTTACAAAACCTGTTTCGGCAGTTAATGTTGCATTATCTCCTGCACAAATTGTTGAATAATCAACAGTGATTGTAGGAGGAACAGGAGGTTCTATTGTAATTTCAGCACAATTTGAAACTATACAAGCACCTTCGGCTTGGACGTAATATGTTGTTGTTGCAGTTGGATTTATACTAACTGTAGGACCTGTTCCAATATGGACACTTCCACAACCTCCAGTATACCAATTCCAAGTTGCTCCGGCAGGTAAAGTTCCACTTACAGTTAACTCGTCGATTGTACAATCGGATGCAACATTTGGGATAATGGTGTCGGGTTCAAAAGCAGACAAAAAATGATTAAATATTGCAGCACCAGAACACGCTGTGCTAGCATACTGATATCCGGCTCCAACATTTGCCATATCATTAAAATCGCCTGCCAAATACAGGTTCAGATTTTCAGCATCAATTTCAAAAACATCAAACCCTCCGTATGACGCGTAATCCACAGACCCAAAATAACTTAACCATTGCATATTATCATCAATAGTTAATTGAGAAAACATAATATTATTAGAGGTTCCTATTATGTTATTATTATAATAATCATTATGATTTATGGTTGGTAAACCCGATGCTTTTTGCTCACCACAGATCCACAAATTGCTATGACTATCTTTTTTAAGTTGTTTCATACTAGTATATTCTGCACCACCAAAAAAAGTACAATAAGGAATATTTCCGATTGTATTAATTTTAAATAGATATCCATCCTGTTTAGCTGCTTCGTTTAACGTGATTCCTGCTCCATCATTAATTATTCCGTCAAAATATGAACAACCACCCGGATCAACAACAGGGAAGTTTGCACTATAAGTATGTCCGCAAACATATAAGTTACCATTAGCATCAATTTCAGTATCACCATTAGCAGCACCGACATTAATTTTATCAAACCCGGCTCCACCAATATAGTTTCCCCATGCAGGTACAGGTTGGTTTGCCGAATTAAATTTAAAATAAAACATATCATTCTTTCCCTGATAGTTTAAAGTTGCAGAAATAATTGCATTTGCAAAATTTTGAGTTGCTGACCATACTTCGTCTCCTACAACTAATACATCTCCATTTGACTTATCAATAGCTACATCGCAAAGTCGTCCTGTCGAATTTGTTGCTCCGGGGACCCAAGTAGACCAAACTAAAGCTCCTGATGAGTTCAAACGTAATATAAAATTGTGTGATGATGATGCATCTGTAGGAACTCCAAGATATCCGGTTCCAGTAGGTATGCTAACCGCACAAGATGTATTAGACCCAGATTTTCCAACAAGATACATATCATTATTTAATCCGCAAGCAATGTCAAATACTTCCAAATTAGCGCCTTTATCTAAAAATGTACACCATTGTCTTGTATTATTGGGCAAAAATTTAAGCAAATATCCTCTTGTTCCTATGGCACAAGTACCATCCCATGCCTGATTAAATGCCCCTGCCAAAACCTGAAGTGGCAAATCATTTGTTCCCATAGAAAACTCTTTAGCAGTTGTTCCGACAATATACAAATTGTCTAGATCATCAACAGCTACCGCCCCATTAACTTCATCAGAACCCGAACCACCATACTGACATGCCCATAATAAGTTACCTGTTTGGTCGAATTTAGAAATAATTATATCCTGATTACCGGCATCTGAACCAAAAGTTGCTGATGTACCTGCTTCTGCAAGATAGTTATCAATATCTGCCAATTGTGGATCCCAATCCCAATCGACATAATAGAACTCTCCTATCGAGTTAGCTGTCACACCACCCCAATGTCCATAACCATTATACTCTAAAGAACTAAACCAAACAATTCCGGGATCAATAATAAGTTTTTCGCTTGTATTATAAGAAGCAATATCAAAACTTACCTGATTGCCATTTAAAACATAACTAGTTTCAACTTCTGTATTTGAGCTATAACTAATTGGTTTTTGATCTTTAACAATTAAGCTCCCAAAATTAAATTGAATATCTCCATTTGGAGTCATTTTAAGGTTTTCTACTCCTTCCCAGGCAAATTTTATATCTGATATATTGGAAAACGGAGATACCTCAAATTCATACTTTAAAATATTGTCCTGAAAATTAAAGACTAAATCAATTCCTGGGTAAATCTCCTCATATCTAACATTCTCGAATGATTTAACCTCTTTAATTCCATCAGGGCAATGACTTAAATAGAAATCCCACGAATAGTCATAAACGTTTTCGCCTACGATTTGTATATCTTGTTGCGCATCGACGAAAATAAGATCGAACCTTTTTACCAATGTTTGTGCCGAAAGTTTATCTGCCAAATTATCATTCCCTTTTTGCCGTTCGGCAATTGACATTGCGTTTGGAGTGTTTTTAACTTCTTCGCTAAGAAAAACCACTCTGTCGGACATAAACCAAACCGACATATCGTCTGTTCGTAACAGAAATTTTGCATCATCAAAATGTTTAAACTGACCTTGATTTTCTATAAAACCAGAATAAGTTTTTGCTAAATAATTATCACTATTAACAGAAAAAACACTTATAGGAAAAAAGACAAAAACACATGCAATTGCACAAAGAAAAACAACTTTTTTTGGATTCATTTT
The DNA here is from genome assembly GCA_009930155.1 of Clostridia bacterium. The sequence continues at coordinate 6,847 of RZYX01000061.1, forward strand.
AACATTAGCTTAGAAATAAACTGTAAAACTACAAAACATATAACGCCAATCCCACACTCCTACACATTTTTATACTATATAAGTTTCAATTTATACTTGTCGTAGACTATGACAGTTAGATTTACTATTACAAGTAAAAAACCACTTTAGGACTTTTTGCATTAATTATTAAAAAACAGAGCCTGCATCACATATCCGATATGACATCTGATAAAAAAAAACTGCCCTATAAAGAGCAGTTTTAAAATTACTTGCGAAAATTTTTAAATCAATGTGAATTCCCATTCTTCGGCAAATTCGTCTTGATAAGTTGCAAACTCATCATGAGCTTTTTCATACTTGTCGAGCATACTATCGCTAAGAGAATAGTAATAATCCCACTCTTCATCAGTCATATCCTCAAAATAAATAATATAGTCTATCATCTCTGACAACTCATTCTCAAGGATATCCTTATACATGTCTAAAAGTTTCAGCATTTCTGCTTTATACTCATCTTTACCATCAAAATCGTCCATTGCTTCAATTTCTCCAATTGCTTTTTCCAATGTTGTTTCAGCAACATCTTTTGCATCAAGAATCTCGGCTTCCACTCCCCAATCCATAGCATCCATTAAATCAACAAATGCATTATCAACAGTTGTTTGAGAATCAATTAACTCCTGATGATACTTTTGAGCTGTCTCAGATGTTTCGACAGGACCACAAGCAAATACTAATAAAGATAAAGCCACAATAAAAAACAAAGTCTTTTTCATAATATTAATTTTAGATTTAACAAAGTACAAATATAATAAAAATATTTTTGTAATATATAGTAATTAAAAGGCTTGTAGATTTTAAGTTTTATCATGCAACAAATTATATTCAAGAACTATTTCGTTAACACAATGGTTTTTAGCAGATAATTTTTCATCGATAAGATTGCTAATACTATCTATTTTTCTTTGATTACTTTTTGTGTGATTGTCTGACAAACTAATCAAGTAAACAATTTCGGCGAATTCTTTTCTAATTATTTTTTGATAAATAGTTAAAACATTCAACATTTTGTTTTTTAAAGTCTCATCCATTTCATAATTACAAAACTTTTCAAATTTATCATATTTCTCAGAAACAAATCCATCGGTATCGTTAATAAGGATAATTTTTTGCGAATAATCTACATTATCTTTTACAATAAAATTCTGACAATAATTAAATGCACTATCAACAGGATTAAGCACTTTGTTTTTAAAGATTAACAAAAGGTCGTCGCGACAACTACCTGAAAATAAATCTATTGATGTATTACTAGTTCGGCAAGAAATCTCGTTTTGCTGCTCAACAGGCACTTCATTGGGGTCATTTGCACATCCGTACCAAAACACTAATAAAACTGTACTCAAAACAAAGATTAATCTTTTCATAAAAAAAATATGCATGTTATAATTCAAAATTAGTAAAAATCAGAATTAAAACCTAAATTTGCAAAAAAAATATTATGGCAAACAGAAGAGATTTAAAAAAAGACCTAAATTGGTTAACGCACGAAGTAATAGCAGATTGTTTAATTTATCTTGAAATAAATTCGGGAAAAGACGAGGCTCCAATCGCAGAGATTATCAACGAGTTAATTAGTCATCGCACAGAAGCATTCGTCGAAATTAACAAACCTACTACCGGAATGAGTAGACAAGAGGTTAAACAAAAATACAACGGCATTGTAAGTAATTTCTTTGAAGTAGCAAACACAAGCTTTGAAAAGCTAAGCAAACTTTCTAAGAAATAATGCAGAAACTGATTTCTGTTCCGGATATTGGGGCAGTTTTGGTTAGTAAAAAATCTAATGCCACCAAGTTAAAGCTAAAGATACATCCCGAGAAGGGTGTTCTTGTTACAATCCCTTATTCTTGTTCCTATAGCGAGGCGGTTAAGTTTGTAAATTCTCATATAGAATGGATTAAAGAGAAAACTAGTCTTATTTCAGAAAAGTTTAACGAGAATTTATTCACTCCTGAATCTACTTTTTTAACACGTTCCTCCAAGATAGCCTTCGAAGTTGATGCCCGTATTGGACTAACAACAGACATTGAAAAAGATGTCTGTTTGTTTAAATACAATCCCTTAAAAATTGATTTTAATAATCCGGACATACAAACCTTTGTTAAAAAGTCAATAAACAGAATGCTGTTGTTTGAAGCTTATGAATATCTAACCGACAGGCATTACAGATTAGCCTCGCAACACAATTTATTTGCAAAAAACTTAACTATTGGAACTGCTTCTACACGTTGGGGGACTTGTAACTCCAGAAACGAAATTAGGCTCTCTTGTCGCTTAATGCTTTTACCCGACCATCTGATTGACTATGTTATCTTGCACGAGATGTGTCATTTGGTTCACAAAAACCATGGTAAGGAATTTTACGAAATGTTAAACAAACTCACCGATAACCAATCAGATAAGCTAAATAAAGAACTTAAAAAATATTCCATTGAAATTAAGCCTGGAGATTATAGGTATTAAAAATAACTATTCCCAGCATTCCTTTTTATTTTGCTCTCTCTACGTATTCTTTTGTGCGAGTATCAACCTTAATCATCTCGCCTATTTCGATAAATAAAGGAACCATTATTGTTGACCCTGTTTCGATTGTGGCGGCTTTTAAGGCATTAGTAGTTGTATCTCCTTTAAGACCAGGCTCAGTGTATGTTACTTCGACAACTACAAAAGCAGGAAGCTCAACACTTAAAGGTTTTTCTTCTTCGGCATGAAAAACAATTTCAACATCTTGACCTTCTTTCAAAAACTCAACCCCTTCGATTAATGATTCTTGCATGGGAACCTGCTCAAAAGTTTCCATGTGCATAAAATTATACCCCAAATCATCTTTGTATAAATATTGGTATGGACGTCTCTCTATTCTAACCGTATTAATTTTTGCTCCAGCGGTAAAAGTGTTATCAATAACTCGTCCGTTTTCTAAATTTTTAAGCTTCGTACGAACAAAAGCCGGCCCCTTGCCTGGCTTAACGTGCTGAAAATAAACTATTTGAAATAATTTTCCATTATACTCAATGGTTAAACCATTTTTAATGTCTGCTGTTGTTGCCATATTATTTTCCTTTTTTGTGCAAAAATAACAATATCAATGAGAATGAAAAAAAATCAGCAATAAAAAAAAACAAAATAACTAATATCATGATTATTACAATTGTATAGGCAATATATTTATCTCATTGAAATCTAACCCGCATTATTACTTCGTGAGGGCTTCGCCGTTCATGCGATTAGCTTTGTGTAGATACAAGGCGTCTAACTTTGCAGTCATACTCTTGTATT
>RZYX01000011.1 GCA_009930155.1 Clostridia bacterium
AATTGATAACGAACCTTGCGGATCACTGTCAACCAGCAGTACCTTTTTGCCCTCCTGTGCTAAACCTATACCTAAATTGGCACAAGTCGTTGTTTTGCCTACGCCGCCCTTTTGGTTGGCGATGGCTATTATTTTTGCGTTCAATTTTGTTCCTCCTTTCGATTTTGGGTACAAAAAAACCGCTTACTTTTCAGCAAGCGATTTAGTGCTTTGGCTATAAAAAACCTTCCTTTTTTCTTAGAATAGTTTTCTATTGTGAATTTTAGTAGTCTATGTCTTTATATTTAAAGCTACTTAATAATAGAAACTTTCTTAAGCAGCTAATTACTCGTAGTCGTATTTAATTTTGCGCATTAGTTTAAATGCCTTATGAGGTACATTTATTAATTTATAGGAATTCTTTTCAAGATTATTGATAACTGCTTTGGTATCACTATCTTTTAATGTAATTCCTATAATCACCTGACTATTACCTTCCATGCTTAAAATGTTCTTGAAAAACGCTTCCATATCTGCAATGATTGTACTCTGTTGATCTGGCTCATCAAATATCAATACAGAAGGATGATTTCCATCCAATTTAATAGAAACTTGTAATAATGCCATTGTAAATGCCCATATAACACGAATGTTATCACTTGCAGAAGAATCAAACTTTATGTCAAATCCTTCGAAAATTGGTAAATATGATTCCATCGAAATTGTAATGGCATCTAAGCTAGGTATACTTTTATATCCATATAACTGCAAGTTTTTTATAAAAGTATTTCGCAATAATTGAAGTTTCTTTTTATCTGTTTCTGAAAACTTCTCCTTAGGCAATTTTTTTTGATTTTCTAATAATTCTTTCCATTGCGCTGACAAATCTTTAAATACCTCAATTTTAAGGGCTAACTCATTCTGAAGACTTAATAGATTATCAATTTGTTTTTCAATTGTTATCTTTTTATATACTATAGTCTCTGAGTATTCTTCATTTGTTGTATAAATATCACTTCTAATGGATTGTGCTAACCGGCGAAGAGTGAATAGTCTACTTTCAAGATTTTCAATATCTTTTTTTAATGTATCTTTCTTTTGCTTGTGGCTTGAAAGCGCAAATTTAAGCATTTCTTGCTGTGCTTCCAAATGCCTTATGTTTTCGTCAATACTCATAACAGGAATTTCACCCGCTAAAGGCAATAGAGAATCTTCAATATGTTGATGGCAAATAGGACATATATCTTTAGAAGTATCACAAGAAATATCTGATCCTAGTTTTCTTAATCTTGCTGCATCTTTGTTATTACTTAAATCAGTTGCTACAGTTTCCAAATTCTCAGTAATAACTTTGATGCTTCCACCTTCACGCAACAACTGTTGTTTGTATGTAATCAAAAGATTCTCCATTTCAGAACTTGCAGTTTCAGTTTCTTCTAATTCAATCTGGAGAGCATCAAAATTGTCAACTACTCTGGGCTTTAATTTTTTCAAATCTACCAATTGTTTTTCTAGTTTACTAATCGTATCAGCAATTGGATCTTGATTTTTTATTATCGCAATACGAGATAATTCATTATCTTTCAAAATTCTAGGGTTAGCAGGAAGGTTTATTATTGTACAAGTCTCTCTATTCACAGCAGCAAGTAATTCATTAACGCAACTTTTCCATTTGTTATTAATAACGGATTCTTTAAGTTTCAATTCATCACGGATTTTATCGTTTTCCAAAGTATCTAATTTCAAAACAAATTCTATCACTCTCTTTTTGGATTCTTTAATGCCTAGTATAGGCATTCCAGAAAACAAAGCAGACCATCCATGTTTCTGTTCAATAAACATACCTGAAAAAATTAATTGTAAATATAATTTTCTTTGAGCATCATCAGCACTTGTAACCAACGGTAATTCTAAGAAGAGAAATTTTTCTAAAAAGTTATGAAAACCTTTTTCATTTACGGCCGAGTTAGGAAAATGGACATACATGTCAGTGGACAATGTTTTCGAATTTGAAATTGTATCCATCTCACTGTAGAATACCGTAATCATTCGACTGTCACGATTTTGCATTACTGCCGTTCTATAAAGTGTTACTATTTCTTTACCATTTGATATTTCTAAGAACACGGCAGAATCTAGCACTGACCATGATTTTGTTCCATCTTCAATTGTTGTTTTAAATACGGATGTAAGTACTTTTTCACCTTTGCCGCCTATTATTTCTTCTAATCCTAAACAGTAATATATCGCAGCTAAAATCGAACTTTTGCCACAAGTGTTATCTTCACTGGCAAGAAAATTAATTCCATTTTGAAAGGACTCGTCCACTCCATATACACCGTTTGCGGTAGTAATTTCTATTTTAACCCTATTAATTCTCAGCATGTGTATACCTCCAAAGAACCATAATGTTTTTTATTTTTTCTTCAGTAAGTTTTATTGATAATTCCGACAAAAACATTTTTTCAGTTCTCATTAATTCATCATCAGCTTTAATTAAATCTACAAAGTCTTTACCCTTAACGGAAAGTTTAAATTTCCCATCTTTTTGTTGAGCAACTAATCCATCTGACATAGCGAACAACATAGCACGATTAACAGCTGGATCAAAACGGATAATCGGAATTTCTACGAGTTTATCGTTTGAAAAATCAAGTAATTGCTTCTTTTCTTTTTGAGTACACATTGCAATAGAAATCATATTGAGCTTGATTAAAGAACAACCTCCACGACAACAAAGCGATATAATCAATAACAATTGTGAAATCTTATAACTTATCCTGTAATTATATGGAACTGCTTCAGGTTTAGCGTCAAATTCAATTTCATTAGATAATATATAGTTGTTTGCCATAACATCACCCCCTGAACTGCATTGAGCAATCAGCCAACCATCCACTAATTAAATCAAACTTCAACTCCATAATGGAGGCCATATTCAAGTATGAAAACTCAGTTGCTAATTTAGATTCAAAATCATCAAGAATTTTGTTAAATAGCTGGCTATTTATAGAACTATTGGTGTTCATCTTAGTTTGTAGCTCCACTTGCCGCTTATATTGCTGCTCCAATGCAAAAATATCTTCATAAACCTCAGCGTATGAAACTCTTAAAGTATTCATAATGTCCATTCCCTTAATGTATGACTGTATGTACAAATTTACAACCTCATTAAATTGCTCTATATTTGTTTCGTCAATATTGCCCATAACAGCTTTTACTTTTCTTTTTATATTGTTAACCTTATCAGAATCACATTTTTCCCAATCAGGTATCCCTGTATGTTGGATTGCAAAGTTCAGTTTAACATCCGTCAGCGTTGTCCTTATTAAACGGGTGATTTCAACACGATAGTTTTCCGTTGTTTTTATTAATATCACAAATTTTTCATCTATATAATCATATTCAGTTGGACTTTTCTTTTTTAATGCTAAAACTTCTTTTCGTTTTGATTCTGCATGTTCAATGATTCTCGAATCTTTATAATAGGGGACTACAAAATGCCATTCATGTATTTGGGGAATCCCCATTTTAGTAAAGCGCTTCTTATAGTCAACCGAAACAAGCTTTGCTATATCGGTTGTCATTTTATCTCTCATGTGTTTATACAACTCATCATCTGAATAGTCCCGTTCTGGACAATAGCACTGATTTACAATACCAGTTTGGGTAAAGCCTTCAATCCCGGCATCACCTTTATAAACAGCTGGAATTTCTGTAAAATGCTCATTTTCATAGCGCATGCGATAACATGAGTTGCAAAGATTTTCCCAAGAATCACCATCTAACGGCCCCTCAATGAATTTTAATATTCCATTGTTCATAAAGTAACACCTCCTAGAACTTTAATCGATATGCTGCTTTCTCTAAGATTCGGATAAGAAGTTATAAAATTCATATCAACAAAAAATTCCACATCTTCATTTATATATTTTACCTTGGCAAGATTGAATGCTTGTATCAGATTTATTATTTGAATTGGTCTATCAATAAAATAATTTGTATTATTTGAGAGAATATCTAATACAGACATGCAATAAGCCTCCTTTCATTTTTTCAAATACTTTTGTTGACCTGAAGAAGTCTTTTCAATATCAATTACATTTATATCAAAACTCTTAATAAAATTGAGAAATAAAGTACCTAGTAACAATCTATCACTACGAGAAATCCGGTTCCATTCATAGCCTTTAAACAAATCACGTACTAGAAAAACTTCACCAGATTTAAGATACACTAATTCACTTTTGGCAATTTCCAGAAACTCATTTACAGCAGACACTATATACCTCCCAATTAAAATAACATTATAAATAAGATTATGAATAACATTATTACGATAATTGTATATCTTTTACATTATTCTTTCAACATAAAAACATTATTTTCGATATATACTTGCTAAATATTCAACATAAAACGAATAATTCAAATATATAATATCTAAAATTTTTTCTAAATTGCCGAACAAAGGTTAGCATTCCTGATTAAAATGGCAATATCATTACTTATGTCTTCCAAATTTAATTTTAAAAAATACAAAAGCTGCAACTCATTAACAACAAGAATGCAGCTTTACTCTTTTACTTATATAACTTCAAAATACTTCAAGGCATCCTTAATTGCTTCTACCTTCTCAGATGTTGGATGTTTTCTTGGATTTTTCAATTCTTCTACTGCATTTGGAGCATCAAACATTGGTAATCCCAAATCTCTTTTCACTTCTGCAATATAAGCTGTGTGCACTTTGAATCCGTACTTGCTTTCTACATACTCTTGTATCATTTTATAGGTTACTTTTTCGCTTGATCTATAATCCCCAGCTTTTTCAGCAATCTTGCCCACAGGTATTTTACCATCACCCTCACCAAACTCCACATTTACGTTGATATGTGTGTCCGCATTTTTGTGGGAAAGGAGTACAACCGTCTCAACATGGGCGGTTCTTGGGAACATATCAACAGGGGTAACCTGCTGTACTTTGTATTCGGATTTTTCAAATAGTTCGCAGTCTCTTGCGAGTGTTGCGGGGTCGCAAGAAATATAAACAATGCGTTTTGGCTGTAGCTCAACAATGGTTGAGATAAGTTCAGGAGTTAGGCCCTTTCTAGGAGGGTCGACAAGCACAACGCTTGGTCGCTCACCGTCTTCTTTTAGCTGCTTTGCTGCATCAGCTGCATCTCCACATATAAAAATTGCGTTCTCAATGCCGTTTAGCGCTGCATTTATTTTTGCGTCTTGCACTGCTTGTTCGATAATTTCAACACCTACAAGCTTTTTAACTTTGCTTGCCATAGAAATTCCGATTGTGCCTGTGCCACAATAAAGGTCAAGCAAAACATCACTACTGTCAAGCTGAGCATATTCCTGTGCTTTTTCATAAAGATTTTGTGCTTGAGAGGCGTTAACTTGATAAAATGATAAAGCAGAAATTCTGAATTTGCAGCCACAAAGAATGTCGGTAATATAATCTTGTCCCCAAATCAATTTGCTTTTTTGGCCAAGAACAACATTGGTGTCACTCTTGTTAATGTTTATTAAAAATCCTTTAAGCTTTGGTAGAGCATAGCTAAGATCTTTTGCAAGACTTTCTGCATTTGGTAGCTCTTTTCCATTAATTACAGCGCAGGCAAGTATCTCACCTGTTGCATCTGCTTTTCGCAGATAAATGTGACGCAAAAGTCCAGAGTTTTCCTTTTCATTATATATAGAGATATTATTTTTGCTTATAAAATCATCAAATATTTGTAGTGCTGTTGTGAACTCTTGCGGTTGGAGCTTGCATTCACGACAGTTTACAATTCTGTGGCTGTTTGGTGCAAAAAAACCTATTTTAAGTTCACCGTCAAAACCAACGGGATATTGTGCTTTGTTTCTATAAGCATCAATATTTTTGGCAGGGATTATAGGTTGTGGTATAATGTCTATATGTCCAATACGTAAAAGGGCATCTTCAACTTGCTTGTGTTTTATTTTAAGCTCTGCACCATAGGTTATATGCCTATATACACAGCCACCACATTGCGAAAAAGCAGGGCAATCAGGCTCGTGTCTGTTAGCAGATGGAATAAGAATTTCACGAATTATGGCGATAGCGTATTTCTTTTTTGCCTTTATTATGTGTGCTATAATGGTGTCGCCTACCGTAGTGTTGGCAACAAATATAGCAAATCCATCAATATGCCCAACGCCCCATCCTTGTGTGGTGATTCCATCGATGTATAATTTTACTTCTTGGTTCTTCTGAATCGACAATATATTCACTTCCTAGACAAAATATAATAAAAAACATATGGTTAATAACAAAGCTTGTACTACTTTTTTAGATATATTGATACTTTATTTTTAAACGTTATTGCTATATAATATAAGCTACTTATATTAAAAGCAAATACAAGAGAATTATACTTTATATTAACTTTTATCGCAATAGAATATTAAATTGGTTATGGAGAATGCACATGAAATATAGTATAGCACCATCAGCGTGGGCTAATGCCTTTGCAGTACCATCACAGGTGGTGGACAAACATATTAAAATAGCGAGCGGGCAACAGCTAAAGGTTCTTTTGTGGCTTATTCGGCATAGTGCAGATGAGTTTGACATAGACGAACTTGCAAATGGCGTTGGAATGTCTGTTGGCGAAGTGCATGACAATATGCAGTATTGGGTTGAAAAAAGTTTGGTGGCAAAGGACGATGTAGTAAATCAGGCTAAAGAAAAGCCAAATGAAGAAGTGCAAAAGATTGAGCCTAAAGTTGAGCCACCAAAAGCACAGCTTCTATCTTTGCCAGACATTACACCAACCCATGATCAAGTAGCAACAAGAGTACTTGAATGCCCTGAACTTAAACATCTATATATTGAAGCTCAGGCAAGGCTTGGAAAAACAATTGGATATGACACACAAGCAAAGCTTTTGATGATACATGACCATTATGGTTTGCCTGTGGAAGTTATACTTACAATTATTGAATATGCTGCTTTAAAGGGCAAGCCTTCAATGGCATACATATCAAAAATAAGCAAGGACTGGGGCGAGCGTGAAATAGATACGCTTGAAAAGGCAGATGAACAACTTAAAAAGTTGTGTAACGAGGAAAAATGCTGGAAAGATTTTTGTGACATGTTTAGCGTTGATCCGCCTAGGTATACAACAAAGCGAAGTGAGTATTTGAAAGACTGGAATATTCATCTTGGATTTTCACTCGAAATGATTTATCTTGCATATGAGGAAACGCTTAACAATATTAACAAAGTTAATTTTTCATACACAGATTCAATACTACAAAATTGGAGTACACAGAACATTAAAACACCTGTAGATTTGGCGGGCGCAAAAAATGAACGCTCAAAACAATATGAGGGTAAAAAGCAGAGTGTTGCAAGCGAAGGTGCATCCTATGATTGGGACAAGTATAGGGAGAAAGCTAGGGGGCCGCTTGAGTATAAGAGGAGGAATGGCGTATGAGTTACAACGAACATGTTTTTGAAAAAGCTAAAAGGGAAGTTAGCGCACGAAGAAAAAGGGCTGAATATGAAGCAAAGCAAAGACGGGACGAGCTTGTAACAGCTTGCCCTGAGATTGCAGAGATAGAAAGTGAAATTGCAAAAGCGAGCTTAGATGCAATTAGAGCAATTAGCATGGGGGCAAACGCACAACAATATATAGGTAATCTTGCAAAAAAGAATTTGGAACAGCAAAGGCAGAGAAAAGATTTGCTTAAAGCCATTTGTGTTGATGAGGATTATTTAGAGGTTAAATATACTTGCCCGATTTGTGAGGACAGGGGAGTTGCAAATGGCAGACGCTGTGAGTGTTTTAAGGCATTGCTTAAAAAGTATGCTTATGAGGAGCTATGCAAATGTTCATCTGTTAAGCTTTCAAGTTTTAATGGGTTTAGACTTGATTTTTATCCACATCAGCCAGATATAAAAACAGGAGTTTCTCCAAAAGATAGAATGGAGCAAGTTCTTAATTATTGTCGCAATTGGGCAGATGATTTTGACAGGGGAGCACCTAGCGTGCTTATGTATGGGGCAACGGGGCTTGGTAAAACACATTTGTCACTTGCAATGGCAAAGTCTGCACTGGATAAGGGCTATGGAGTTGTTTATGGCTCTACTCAAAATCTGCTTAGTAGGCTTGAGCGTGAAAAGTTTGGTAAGTCAAGTGGTGATGATTCAACAGAGCAAATGATGCTTGAGTGTGATTTGCTTATTTTAGACGACTTGGGAGCAGAGTTTTCAACTTCGTTTACCATTTCTGCTCTTTACAATATAATAAACACAAGGATGACTATAGGCTTACCTGTAATTATAAATACTAATTTGAGCTTTGAGGAGCTTGAAAAGAAATATACTCAGCGAATTTCTTCAAGGATAATCGGTGAATATACTCCAATGGAATTTATCGGTAAGGATATAAGGCAATTAAAATAAATGTAATTTATCGGAGAGTAATATGAATATAATAGCAGTTCTTACAAAACAGTTTGGGCTTGAAAGCTGGCAAGTTGAAAACACAGTAAAGCTTATTGATGAGGGAAATACAATTCCCTTTATCGCAAGATATAGAAAAGAATCACACGGAACGCTTGATGACCAGATTTTAAGAGAAATTTTTGAAAGACTAGAGTATTTGCGTAATCTGGATAAACGCAGGGGCGAAATTAGCAGTTCTATTGAATCTCAAGAGTTAATGACACCTGAGATTGCACAGTCAATAGAGAATGCTGCAACGCTTGCAGAGCTTGAGGATATTTACAGACCATTTAAACCAAAACGCCGTACGAGGGCATCAATAGCAAAGGAAAAAGGACTTCAGCCTCTTGCAGATAAAATATTAATGCAGGAAGTAAACACAAAACTTCCAATTGAACTGGCACAGGAATATATAAACGAAGAAAAAAAAGTTGATACAGCAGAAGATGCACTTGTAGGAGCTTGCGATATTATTGCCGAATATATTTCGGACAATGCCGATATTCGTCGCAGGCTTCGTAATCTTTTTTGCGTTTTAGGCACATTACAGTCTAAAAGTCAAAAGGATGAAGATAGTGTTTATGCCCTATATTATGAGTTTTCACAAAAAGTGGACAAGCTTGTAGGGCATCAGATATTAGCTGTTGACCGTGGAGAAAAGGAAGGCTTTTTAAAAGTCAGCATAACTTTGGACAGGTTAAAGGCTATGTCGGTTATTGAATCAACAATGCTTAAAAATAATGGCTCACCGTGCACAGATACCGTTAAAATGGCGGGTGAAGATGCATATGACAGATTGATTTATCCATCTGTTGAGCGTGAAATAAGAGCAATGCTTACAGAAAAAGCAACAACGTCGGCAATAAAGGTGTTTGCTACAAATTTGCGTCCACTTTTGCTTTGCCCACCTGTTAAAAACAAGGTAACAATGGGGCTTGACCCAGGGTATAGAACAGGTTGCAAGGTTGCTGTTGTTGATGAAACTGGAAGAGTGCTTGACACAGGCGTTATATATGTAACCCACAGTGAATCGCAAAAGCTTCAGGCACAGCAGTTTGTTGCAGAGCTTATCAAAAAGCACGGAGTTCAGGCAATTGCGATTGGAAACGGAACAGCATCAAAGGAAACAGAAGTTTTTGCAAGCGAGCTTATAAAGCAGATACCGCAGGAAGTATCATATATGGTTGTTAGTGAGGCTGGAGCGTCAGTTTATTCTGCGTCAAAGCTTGCGTCGCAGGAGTTTCCACAGTTTGATGTTTCACTTCGTAGTGCGGTTTCAATTGCACGCAGACTACAAGATCCATTATCAGAACTTGTAAAAATTGATCCAAAGGCAATTGGAGTTGGTCAATATCAGCATGACATGCCCAAAAAGGAGCTTGAAGTGTCGCTAAATGGAGTTGTTGAAGACTGTGTAAATAGTGTTGGAGCGGACCTTAACACAGCGTCACCGTCATTGCTTTGTAGAATAGCAGGTATAAATGCAACAGTTGCACAAAACATTGTTACATACAGGGAAGAAAACGGTGCATTTACAAGCAGAACACAGCTTAAAAAAGTTCCAAAGCTTGGGGCAAAGGCATTTGAACAGTGTGCAGGTTTTTTGCGTGTTGCAGAGAGTAAAAATGTGCTTGATAACACAGGTGTTCATCCAGAAAGCTATGCTGCGGCAAAGACCTTGCTAACACTTTGTGGTTACGATTTAAAAGATGTTTCAAGTGGTAAAATTTTTGAGATAGAGCAAAGAATTAATGAACTGGGTACGGAGAATGTTGCACAGCGTATTGGAGTTGGTGAGCCTACTTTAAAAGATATTGAAAGAGAGCTTGTAAAGCCAGGCCGTGACCCAAGAGATGAGCTTCCACCTCCACTGTTAAGAACTGATGTTATGGATATGAAGGACTTAAAGGCAGGTATGGAGCTTGTTGGAACTGTTCGCAATGTTATTGACTTTGGTGCATTTGTGGATATTGGAGTGCATCAGGACGGGCTTGTACACATTTCTCAAATCACAGATAAATATATTAAGCACCCCTCAGAGGTTTTAAAGGTTGCAGATATTGTAACGGTGTGGGTAATGAGTGTGGATATTGCAAAAAAACGCATATCACTTACTATGAAAGCACCAAAAGAGATAAAGTGAAAAGAGGCGATTTAATAGTGAAGTTTGAAGTAAAAAATATTACAAAAAGTTTTGGCGAAAATCAGGTTTTAAATGGAGTTTCGTTTGAAACACAAAGCGGAACAGCTATTGGAATACTTGGTAGAAATGGAGCCGGAAAAACAACAACAATTCGTATTATAATGCAGGTTTTTAAGGCAAACAGCGGCGAGGTTTTGCTTGATGGTAAACCACTTGATACAAGCAAGGTTAGCATTGGTTATATGCCAGAAGAGCGTGGGCTTTATCCAAAGAAAAAGATTATGGAACAGCTTTTGTACTTTGCAGCACTTAAAGGCATTAGTAGTAGCCAGGCGAAGAAAAATGCGAAACATCTGCTTGAAAAGCTTGGAATGACAGAGTACACAAATGCAAAACTTAGTACTCTTTCAAAAGGTAATCAGCAAAAAATTCAGCTAGTTGCAACACTTATTTGTAACCCAGATATAGTGATTTTGGATGAGCCTTTTTCAGGACTTGACCCTGTTAATGCAATTCTTTTAAAAGATATTGTTAAAGAGATGATAAAAGACGGTAAAATTGTTTTGTTCTCAAGCCACCAGATGAATTATATAGAAGAGTTTTGTGATGATATTGTAATTCTAAATCAGGGCAAAGTTGCTGTTTCTGGCAGTATAAAAGAAATAAAGAGGGGATATGACCGTAAAAAGATATTTGTATCCTCACAAGATATAAATTCGATAAATGAATTTATAAGTTCAAATCTTTCACACCTCGTAAAGAACATATCAAAGCAGGACGGTGGACTTTTAATGGAACTTGACTGCGCACAGGACAAGACAGAGGTCTTAAAGGCTTTGGTGGATTCTTCATTAGACATTGACGAGTTTAAGGTTTATGAGCCATCACTAAGCGATATATTCGTGGACTATACGGAGGGTGGAATATGAAACAATTTTTTGCTATATTTAAATTTGAAATCTTAGCATATTTAAAAAACAAGTTGTTTGTCGGGCTTACAATTGCGGTTGTATTTATAATTGCAATTGGTCTTTCCTATCCACGGATAAAGATAGTTTTAAAACCCGATGAAGTTAAAGCACCAGCAAGCAGCACCAGCGAAAAGACAAAGATTGCAGTATGTGTCAAAGAAGGTTTGGATGAGGCAACGGTTATTTCTCTTTTTCAATCTACTTTTGGTGATGAATATGAAATTAATGCAGTTAAGGATGACGAGAAAGAGCTTACAAAGAAAATTAAAGACGGAGATTATGACAATGGATTGGTTATAAATTCTCCACTTTCGTACAAATATATTACCGAAACAAAAGAACTCTCAGACTCAACAACATATATGGTAGATGAAGTTCTTACACAGATGTACCGAATGACTGCAATTATGAACTCGGGAGTAACTGCAAACGATGCACAAAAGATTTTGACACAAACTGTTGAAAACGAGATAGTAGTAATTGGCAATGACCAAACCCAAAGCTTTATATATACATACATAATAATAATGTTACTTTATATGTCTATTTTGCTTTATGGTCAATTTGTGGCACAAAGCGTTGCGGCAGAAAAAAGTTCAAGGGCAATGGAGATGCTTGTAACTTCTGCAAAACCTATTAATCTTATGTTTGGAAAAGTTCTTGGCTCAGGGTTTGCAGGTCTTTTGCAATTCGTTGTATTGTTAACATCAGCATACGGATTTTATTCGATTAACGAAACATATTGGAAGGATAACGAGTTGATTCAATCGGCCTTTGGAATGCCAGCCGAAATATTATTTTATGCGGTAGTGTTCTTTGTGCTTGGATATTTCATTTATTCATTTATATATGGAGCACTTGGTTCGCTTGCAACAAGGACAGAGGACATAAACACTCTAACAATGCCAGTAACATTTATATTCGTTGCGGCATTTATGATTATAATATCTTCTATTACAAGTGGAAATGTTGATAGTCCTTTGATGGTGTTTTGCTCATATTTCCCACTAACATCTCCTATGGCAATGTTTGCAAGATTATCAATGAGTACGGTTCCTATTTATGAAATTATATTATCTGTTTCTATTCTTATTGTTTCTGAAATAGCTATTGGTTATCTTTCAGCTGTAATTTATAGAGCGGGTGTTTTAATGTATGGAAACACCCCTAAGATTAAAGATATATTTAAGATTTTTAAACGCCAAAAGCAAAATTAGCAGTGTTTTTTTAAAAAGAGAGCTAAAATATCAAAAAAATATCAAAAACCTCTTGACGATAATTTTTTTATATGATATAGTGTTTTAGCACTCAAGTGCTGGTGTAGCTCAGTTGGTAGAGCAGCTGATTTGTAATCAGCAGGTCGGGGGTTCGAGTCCGTCCACCAGCTCCACATAGTCTGCAATAGCAAAACTGTTGCAGACTATTTAATATGGGAGAGTTCCCGAGCGGCCAAAGGGAACAGACTGTAAATCTGTCGTCAGCGACTTCGGTGGTTCGAATCCACCCTCTCCCACCAAAACAAGGTGACAAATTTCAATAAGAAATTTGTCACCTTGTTTTTTTGCTTGGATATATTAATAGAAGTATAATGGTTTTTTTATTTAAAGTTAAATCTGTTAAAGAATAAGAGCCGTATTATTGTAAAATTACATTACAATGAGATTGAAAGAAATGATTAAAAACACATTTTTATTTTATAAAATATGTTTTTAATAGAGGTGTTTATGACTTATATGACTAAGATAAAAAGAAAAATCATAATGTGTATTTGTTTTGGATTTTTAATAGTATTTTTTTTGGCTGTGTGGGGATTAACAAGCTGGAAGGCAGAAGATTTGCAAGAAAGCATGTACAATGATTTTATGAACGCCTATGATTTATTATATATAAAAAGTAATGAGGATGACTTCTTGGAAAATCCCCAGACTTATTTAAACGAATTTAGTTCAGAATTAGCAAAGCGTAATATATATGCTGCGGCTGTGATTTTAAATACACAGGGCGATGTTTTAGTAAAATCAGATGTAAGCGATATTATTTTTAATGGAAGAACCGATAATGCAGTTGATTTAAACAGGTTTGCGGATTGCATCTACGATGCTCAGGATAGTGTTAATGACGAGAATTTTCCAAAAGGGGAAAAAGACATTGGATTTAGTTCAGCCGGACCTACTGGTTATACGCAAGGTTGGACTTTAAATAAGAATAACACAAATAGTGGTTATATATTTATCAACGCAAAGTTTTTTGAAGGTGAGCTTGCTATTAAAACAATGATCCCACGATATTTACAAATTTTTATAATTCTGGGGATTATCTGCTTTTTTCTTTGTTTTATAGTTTCAAGAATTGTAAAGGAAGAGATTTCACGCGATCCAAATGAAGTTATGGATATATCAGCTTATGATGAACAATGATTTTATGAGCTATGTATTTTTTGTTGCATTTCAATAGCTCCAGTAAAAATAGATAATGGTAAAAAATAGATGCTTTACCTGCTGTCGGTTATTTAGATGATATGGTACTATTTGGTTTTATATTAAAACTGATTTATTTTGATGTTGTGGAGTATAAAAAGTGGAGAGTTGACAATGGCAAATAAATTATAGAAGAAAATTTAGTTATCTAATTAATATCAAACATCGCTGATTAAATATTTAATCAGCGATGTTTTTATGGTAGAAGATTAGGTGGTATGATATCATAAAATTACTCGCGAAAAAAACATATCCTATTATGAAACATAAAGCTAGAAGTTTAAAATTAAAAACAAATAGGAGGATATGTAAAATGAAAAAGCGTAGCACATTTGGACTTGTAATGGATTTTATATTAGTTGTTTGTACGGGAGGGTTGTGGCTTATTTGGATACTTATAAGGTATTTAAGAGGAAGATAATTAAAAGATAATTTGGGTTAATAAAACCATAGTAATTATAGTATTTATAGGAAAAACAACTAGTTATATGCATTGTCTTGCTGAACATTTCGTCCAGCAAGGCTTATTTTTTACATAAATAATTATTTTCTTATACACTACTAATAGCTTCAAATAAAGAGTTGTTAATTACATAGAACATAGCTATTTGTCTATAATAGCTCGAACTGATTTTTATTAAAATTAAGAATACCGTCATCCCTTAGCTTTGATAGCTCTGCTGACATAGCACTACGCTCAACAGAAAGATAGTCTGCAAGTTCTTGCCGATTAAAGGGTATACTAAATTGGTTGCTTTTCGCTTTGCTCGCTTCGGACGAAATATATGCCATAAGCTTTTCACGAGTGGTTCGCTTTGAAGTAAACTCAATTTTTTGGGTAAGCGATATATTTTTTATTGCAATGATATTTAACATGTTCTGGATTAGACGCCTGTGAAAGGCACACGCATTAGCACAAGGGGCTGCAAGTTTGTGGCAGTCGATAAATAGAAGGTCGCTTTCGGTAGTCGTTATAACGCTTACGGGAAGTGTTTTTGTTTCAGCACAAGCAAAGGATTCTCCAAATAAATTTCCTGTGCCTATTTTTGCAAAGATACTTCTGTTTCCATAATAGTCATCCTGAACGACCTGAACTTGCCCTGATAAAACAATGCCGAAACTCTCGATTTTTTCACCACTTAAAAATACAGTTTGTCCTTTTTCATAATGAGCCTTTTTAGCGGATAGACATGACAAAAGTGGCACAAGCTCTGATTCATCTATATCTTTAAATAAATCAAGTGTTTTTAGCACATCAAAATATTTTTTCATAAAAACTCCATTCTGTTGGAATTCCAACATACTTATTACTTTAATAATAGTAGACTTAAGTCACAAAGTCAACAATAACACATTTCAAAAAAAGAGGTGTACTCAATATGATTCGTAAAATAATCAAAATTGATGAAGAAAAATGCAATGGTTGTGGTTTGTGTGCTGCTGCTTGTCACGAAGGTGCCATAGGCATGATAGATGGAAAGGCAAAGTTGTTGCGTGATGATTACTGTGATGGACTTGGAGACTGTTTGCCATCTTGCCCAACGGGAGCAATTAGCTTTGAGGAGCGAGAAGCTGCGGCGTATGACGATGTTGCGGTAAAAAGAAAAATGCTAAATAAACAGGGCGAGGAACTTCCTTGCGGATGTCCTGGCACACAGTCAAAAGCAATACAGCATGAGAGTATATGTGAGATTGGTTACAAAGCTGTTAGTGAGAATAAAAGCCAACTTTCACAGTGGCCAGTGCAGATTAAGCTTGCACCTGTGAACGCACCATATTTCACCAATGCCAACTTGTTAGTTGCCGCTGATTGTACGGCATATGCCTACGGTGATTTTCATACCAAATTTATAAAGAACAGAACAACACTTATTGGCTGTCCTAAGCTGGACGAAGGAGATTATAGTGAGAAACTTACGGCTATTATAAAAAATAATAATATTAAAAGCGTTACAGTTGTACGAATGGATGTTCCTTGTTGCGGCGGAATGGAAAATGCAGTTAAAAAGGCACTTCAAAATAGTGGGAAAATGATTCCGTGGCAGATAATCACTATTTCCACAGATGGAAAAATATTAGATTGATTGGAGGAAAGTAATCATGGTAGAACAAAAATTTAATTTATCAAGAGGCAATGAAAAGGCTGTAGAAAAAGTCGTTTTTGATGAAAATATTCATTACCTTCATATGGTGTTTAATAAGGGAGAGGGTTTGCCAGAACATTTTTCTAATTCAAATGTGTATATGACCATTGTTCGGGGAACCCTTTCCATTAGGCTTGACGAGCAAGAAACTCATGAATATGAGGCGGGAACATTACTAAAAATTCCTTTTCAGACCAAAATGAATGTTAGCAATATGAATACAGAAACTTTGGAATTAATTATTGTAAAATCACCAGCTCCAAAAGGTTGAGAAAACTCGGGAGGAAAAAATGATGAAAAAATATAGGTGTATACCATGCGATTATATTTATGATCCAGCAGTCGGCGATGCTGATAGCGGAATCGAAGTAGGAATTGCATTTGAAGATTTGCTAGATGATTGGCAGTGTCCAATTTGCTTTGTAGGTAAAGATGATTTTGAGCCTATTGAAGACTAAAATATAAGAGGAGGAAAAAGACAATGGGAATGTTTTGTTATCAATGTCAAGAAACAGCAGGCGGTAAAGGTTGTACAGTAAGAGGTGTATGTGGAAAAACTGAAAATGTAGCAAAGTTACAGGATCTTTTGATTTATACAACAAAAGGTGTTGCGGATGTCGTAATAAAATCAAAAGCAGATATAAGTAAGCTTGGCGATATAAATTATGAAGTGCTTAGCAGTCTTTTTATGACAATAACCAATGCGAACTTTGATGATGGCTCACTCGAAAAGCAAATTATGAAGATGATTGCTATTAGAGATGAACTCAAAAAATCTACTAGTGTAGAAGATTTGCATGATGCCGCAATTTTTACCGTAGATTCAAGAAGCTCGATGCTTGAAAAAGCAGCTTCAATCGGAGTATTGTCAACCGCAAATGAGGATGTTCGTTCTCTGCGTGAGATGATTATATATGGTCTTAAAGGCATGGCGGCTTATGCGGAGCATGCAAAGAATATTGGCAAGGAAAATTTTGACATTAACGCTTTTATTTATGAGGCGTTAGTTGCAACTTTGGATGATTCACTGTCCGCAGATGATCTTGTAGCACTTACTCTTAAAACAGGTGAATACGGGGTAAAAGCTATGGCACTTTTGGATGATGCAAACACCTCAAAATTTGGCAATCCTGAGATTACACAAGTTAACATAGGGGTAAGGAAGAACCCGGCTATTCTTATTTCTGGCCATGATTTGACAGACCTTGAGCAACTTTTAGAGCAGACTCAGGGTACAGGAGTGGATGTTTACACACATAGTGAAATGCTCCCTGCACATTATTATCCTGCTTTTAAAAAGTATAAAAACTTTGCGGGCAACTATGGTAACGCATGGTGGAAGCAACTTGATGAATTCGTATCTTTTCATGGTCCAGTATTGTTTACCACAAACTGTATTGTTCCTCCAAGAAGTGAAGAAGTTGTAAGCAGAATTTTTACTACTGGTTCAACAGGCTTCCCTGGTTGCAAGCATATCGTAGCGGATGAAAATGGTAAAAAAGATTTTTCACAGATTATTGCTTTAGCTAAAACCCTTCCTACACCAGATGAAATTGAAACTGGCAGTATTGTTGGTGGCTTTGCACATAATCAAGTAATTGCTTTGGCTGACAAGGTTGTGGATGCTGTCAAAACTGGAGCAATCAAAAAGTTCTTTGTTATGGCAGGCTGTGATGGCAGAATGAAATCCAGATCATATTACACAGACTTTGCAGAAAAGCTACCAAAGGATACAGTTATTTTAACGGCAGGCTGTGCAAAGTATCGGTATAACAAACTACAACTTGGTGATATCGGTGGAATCCCAAGAGTACTGGACGCTGGACAGTGTAATGACTCGTATTCGCTTGTAGTAATAGCTCTTAAACTTAAAGAAGTATTTGAGCTTGATGATATAAATGACCTTCCTATTGTTTACAACATTGCGTGGTATGAGCAAAAAGCAGTTATTGTTCTTTTGGCACTTTTATCTTTGGGTGTTAAGAATATACATCTTGGGCCAACGCTTCCTGGTTTCTTGTCACCAAATGTGGCAAATGTGTTGATTGAAAAATTTGGAATAGCGGGCATTGGTACTGCAGATGAAGATATAGAGCTATTTATGTCCTAGAGAGTATAAAAATAAAACTGGCACCGTTTTTACACGGTGCCAGTTTTATTTAGTTTAAAATTATTTTAAGAAAATATATGGTACTCTATGACAGTTTTTTTTACTTTATGTATATATCATTGAGAATCTATCACTTTTAGATAGATGATTTTGATGAACTTATTCTTTAGAAGAGAACTCCATTGATTTTTCTTTCATTTTCATCATTCTAGAGGTTACATCTTCAAATGCTTTTGTTTGCTCTTCAATAGATCTTAGAGATTCGTTTGCTAATACAGCTGTGGTAGTAACATTCTTTGTGATATTTTTAATAGAGCGTTCTATTTCTTCTGCGTTAGATTTTGTTGTGTTAGAGAGGTTTCTTATTTCTTGAGCAACTACGCTAAAGCCTTTTCCAGCTTCACCTGAGCGTGCAGCTTCAATTGTAGCATTTATTCCAAGCAGATTTGTTTGGCTTGAAACATTATCAATAACACCAACAATCTTTTTGATTCCTCTGCTTTCATCTTCAATCCTCTTAATAGATTCACGGAGTTCGATTTGGTTTTTATTAATAAGTTCGGAAGCGGCAGTGATTTCTTGCATAGTTTGTGATATTTGATTTATTCCATCACTAACTTCGGCAATAATATCATCAATGATGATTTTTTGGTATGCCATAGACGAGATTTTTCCTGCAACTATATATAAAAGATTTGCAGCGGCCTTTACTCTGTCCATGTCTAAGACATACGCTTTTTTAACTGCGGCAACATACTCGTCCGGATCAATGCCGTATTCAATAGCTTTTTGGGTGTAAAAATCAATGTCAGGTTCTTCAGTCAAAATTTGTCCACCCAACATAGAGCCTATTTGCTCTCCATCAAATAGGATTGGAGCTGCAAAGTCAACTAAATTACAATGGCATTTATAAATTGCAGGTGCTTTTTTAGCATTTGCCCTTTCTCCACCAAGCCTGTCACATTCCATGCACTTTTTAAGTCCAAGAGGAGACTTTCTTGTATAGTCAAAACAAAATTCTGAAAAGTCACTTGGGGTTGTTATAGGAGTTCCATCGGCATCAACAGAAATGCTGGATATACCTACAGCTCTTGAGAAACTGTCTTGAAAATTCTGTAAAAATTTGATATCGAAAATGTCTTGTATTTTGTACTGCATATTAAACCCTCCGGATACTATTATATAAAATTATATAAATTTAAATTAACTTGATATAATAATAGCACTAAAATCTATTTTTAACAAGATTAAAAATAGAAATAATGCACAAAATTAATAAAAATTTATTGGAAATAGACCTATGCACCTATTAATTTAGGCAATTTTTTATTTATATGGATAAAAAATTAATTCTAAAGTAAGATATACAAGCCATACACAACATAAAAAAATGTATTGTATTTGTGAAAAATCAAAAATAACAGTTAAAATTAAATTATTATTAGATAATTATAGCGGCTGTTTTAAAATAGTATACAATTAATCTTTTCTTGACTTGAAACATATAATAATGTTATAATTATTATATTCTCTTTGCGCTGCATTACATTTCAGATATGAGATGCAAAATCAACAGTACAAACTGAGCAGGCAATGAACCTTTTTATAATTTAAAAGGTCATCAGCCGGGCCACCCTATGAGTGGCAACAGATTGCAACTTTGCACATCTGTGGGACAGTAGTATGTTCCATAGGTGTGTTTTTTTATCGCTTATAAGGAACAGGCGACTTTGAATGGAGTGCCATAGAGCTATCAAACGAATGCCGAAAGGCTAAAAACGGAGGTACTTTTATGACAAACAAACCAAATATGGTAGGACTTACATCTGCCAAAGTAAAAGAATTGCAGGAGCAATACGGTAAAAACGAACTAACGCCACTAAAGAAGGAAAGCTTTATTAAAAAAGTTTTTCACATCATTTGTGAGCCTATGTTTTTGCTGTTAATTGTTGCTGCTATTATTTATTTTATCCTAGGTGAACCCCGTGATGGTGCTGTAATGCTAATTTTTGTTATCGGTATTATTAGCATTGATGTTGTTCAAGAACTTAAAACTGATAAGACTTTGGGTGCCTTAAAAGATTTATCTGCACCACATGTTACGGTTATTCGTGACGGCAAAGAAAGTGAAATAGCAAGTGCAGATTTAGTGCCTGGCGATTTAATGTTTATTTATGAGGGTGTTAAAATTCCTGCTGACGGAGTTGTTGTTAAATGTAATGACCTTTGTGTTGATGAGTCCTCTCTAACTGGGGAGGCTGAGGGTGTTTGGAAAGTAAATATCGAAAATGCAGAGTCGTCTGAAGATTATTGGAGAAAAGATTACTGCTATGCAGGCACTCTTGTAACTCAAGGTACATCTACGGTTTTGGTAGATAAAATTGGAGCGTCAACCGAATATGGTAAGATTGGTGCAAATGTGATTGCGGCTCCAACCGAAGATACACCGCTTCAAAAACAAACAGGTCGCCTTGTTAAACTGTGTGCAGGAATTGCAGCTGTGCTTTTTGTTCTTGTAGGAATATTTACTTACTTTAATATTTCTGACCACATTTTTAAAGACAGAATTATTGAGAGTATTCTGTCAGGCATAACTCTGGCAATGGCGATGATACCAGAAGAATTTCCAGTTATATTAACAGTTTTTCTTTCAATGGGTGCTTGGCGTTTGGCAAAGAAAAATTCGCTTGTTCGCAAACTTCCATCTGTTGAAACTCTTGGTGCTGTATCTGTTCTTTGCGTTGACAAAACAGGTACAATTACGATGAATCAGATGACAGTTCAAGACACTTGGGCGTTAAATGGTGATGAGCTAATGCTTACTGAAATAATGGGGCTTGGTTGTGAAACAGATGCTTATGACCCAATGGAACAGGCTATGCTTTCTCACTGTGATAGTATCGGTATTTCTAAAGAGTATTTGTTTAGTGGCGAGCTTATTACTGAATATGCGTTTACAAATGAACTTAAAATGATGGGTCATGTTTGGAAAAGAAATGATGAAATTGTTATTGCGGCAAAGGGTTCTCCTGAACGCATTTTAACTATTTGTAATTTAACTGACCAGCAAAGAGTAATTACAGAGCATAAAATTACTGAGATGTCACAAGAAGGACTTCGTGTTATTGCGATTGCTACAGCGAAACCGCAAACGCAAGCTGATGTCCCTGAAAAAATAATAGATTGTTCATTAACTCTACTTGGATTTGTCGGGCTTGTTGACCCTCCAAGAGAAAGTGTTAAAGACGATATAGCAGTTTGTAGCAAGGCTGGTATCCGTGTTGTTATGATTACAGGAGATAATGGTATTACAGCTTCTGCAATTGCAAAGAAGGTTGGGATACCACACAGTGATCATATTATCACAGGCGATATGTTAAATGAAATGAGTGATGAGGAACTTAGAGAAAAAGTTAAGGATGTTAGCATTTTTTCTCGAGTTGTTCCCGAACACAAAATGCGTATAGTTAAGGCACTTAAGGAAAATGGAGAAATAGTTGCTATGACTGGTGACGGTGTGAACGATGCTCCAGCTTTAAAATATGCTAATATTGGCATTGCAATGGGGAAACGGGGCAGTGAAGTTTCTCGTGAGGCTGCTGACATTATTTTAATGGACGATAATTTTACAACTATTGTGGAAACCGTAAGGGACGGCAGAAGAATTTATGATAATATTCGCAAGGCGGTGGGTTATGTTTTTACAATCCATATTCCTATTGCATTTTCTTCGCTTTTGGCGCCAATACTTGGGATTACTCCTTCTGCACTTTTGCTCTTGCCATTGCATGTTGTTTTGCTCGAGTTAATAATTGATCCAACCTGTTCTATCGTTTTGGAGCGTCAGCCTGCTGAAACTGATATTATGCAGCGTAAACCTCGTGATCCAAAAGAAAAGATACTTAATTCTAAAATCTTATCAAAAAGTATTATACAAGGTCTTGTAATCTTTGCCGCTTCGTTTGCAACATATTTTACTATGCTTGGTGGTAATGCAGACAATGCACCTGTTGCCCGTTCAATGGGGCTTGCAATTATTATGATTTCCAACTTGTTCCTTGTTCAGGTTAACAGCTCTTACCACGATTTTGCATATAAATCCGTGGCACGACTTGCAAAGGATAAAGTTATGTGGGCAGTTAATATTCTAACTCTTGTAGGCGTTGTTGTAATTTTGTATACACCGCTTAGTGGATTTTTAAAGCTTGCACCTTTATCATTTGGTCAATTCTCTGGTGCCATTGGTATTGCTGCTGTATCTGTGCTTTGGTATGAAGGTGTAAAGCTGATTAAAAAGATTTTTAAAAAGAGAGGCTAATAGAAGTTTTATAGTTCGTATATAATTTAAAAAATTAATAAATTAAAATCGGCACATCAAATGTAACTAGAAGGTTACTTTTGATGTGCCAAATTTTTAGTGCTTTATAATGTCAAAGACATTGTTGTGTATTTGTGCTGAAAGATATTGTTTGTATTGAAAGCTTAAATGCACTCCAATATTTTTTCTGTCATTTCATGTGTTGTAAGTGGTTTTTCTTTGCTTTCGCCTAAGATATCAGCAGTTCTGTAACCGCTATTTAACACTTTATCAACAGCATCTTCAATTGCTGTAGCTTCTGCTGGTAAATCAAACGAATAACGTAGCATCATAGCTACTGACAAAATTGTTGCAATTGGGTTTGCCAAACCTTTTCCAGCAATATCTGGAGCAGAACCGTGGATAGGCTCATACATTCCACACTTTGTTTCGCCAAGAGAAGCTGATGGGAGCATTCCGATTGAGCCAGTAAGCTGTGATGCTTCATCAGATAGGATATCTCCAAATATGTTTGATGTTACAACAACATCAAATGTGCTAGGGCTTTTTATAAGCTGCATTGCGGCATTATCAACAAGCATATCACTACACTGCACATCGGGATATTGTTTTGCAAGATTATGAATTGTTTCACGCCATAATCTTGAACTTTCCAAAACATTTGCTTTATCTACACTTATTACTTTTTTATTACGCTTTAATGCAGTTTTAAAAGCAACTCTGCCTATGCGTTCAATTTCATTAACGCAGTAGCATTCTGTGTCATATGCTTCTTCACCGTTTTCGGTCATTCGTCTTCCGCTCTCACCAAAATACATTCCACCAGTTAATTCACGGACAATGACAATGTCAAAGCCATTTTCAACTATGCGGTCGTTTAAAGGGCTTGCTGATTTAAGCGCAGGATAGAGCTTTACAGGGCGAATGTTTGAGTATAGAGAAAGGGCAGCTCTTAGTCCAAGCAAAGCCTTTTCAGGTCTTAGGTGTCCAGGCAAAGTATCCCACTTTGGGCCTCCAACAGCTCCAAGCAAAACACTGTCACTATTTTTGCAACCTTCAATAGTTTCCTCTGGCAAAGGCACTCCAAACTCGTCAATGGCACAGCCACCAGCTGGGTAGTCTTTGTATGTGAATGTGTGATTATAGAGTGTGCCAACTTTATCAAGCACTCTGCAAGCACTGTCAACAATTTCTGGGCCGACTCCGTCTCCCTTTATAAGTGCGATATTATAGTTCATTATTCAAGTCCTCCATTTTCAACAAGCTTAATAAGGCCACCGACAGAAATGATTTTTTGAATAAAATCAGGAAATGCGGATATTTTATATTCTTTGTTTTGTGTTTCGTTTTTAAGTATGCCATTTTGAAGGTCTGCAAAAACAGTGTCGCCATTTTGGATATCTTCTGCGGCCTGTTCGTGCTCAATTATGGCAAGACCAATGTTGATTGCGTTTCTATAAAAAATTCTAGCAAAGCTTTTAGCAATAATAAGATCTATGCCACTTTCTTTTATAGCGATTGGAGCATGCTCACGAGATGAACCACAGCCAAAGTTATTTCCTGCAACCATAATGTCGCCAGCTTTAACATTTTTTACAAAATCCTTGTCGATATCCTCCATACAATGACTTGCAAGTTCTTTTTTGTCTGTTGTATTAAGATAACGAGCGGGTATTATAACATCTGTATCTACATTGTCACCGTATTTTAAAACTGAACCTTTAACCTGCATGTTTACATAACCTCCTTTGGATGTGTGATATAGCCTGTTATTGCACTTGCCGCAGCAACGGCAGGGCTAGCCAAATATACTTCTGATTCAGGATGACCCATTCTGCCTACAAAGTTTCGGTTTGTTGTAGCAACTGCACGCTCACCCTTTGCAAGAATACCCATATGACCACCAAGGCAAGGTCCGCATGTAGGAGTTGATACAACGGCGCCACACTCGATAAACAATGTTGTAAGTCCCATAGCTATTGATTGTAATGCAATTTTTTGTGTTGCAGGAATAACAATAAGTCTAACATTTTTTGCAACCTTTTTACCTTTTAAAACTTTTGCAGCAAGTATCAAATCCTCAATTCTGCCGTTTGTGCAAGAACCGATTACAACCTGATCTATTTTAACTTTTGGCATATCATCAAAAGTTTTTGTGTTTTCAGGCAAATGAGGGAATGCAACGGTAGGAGTAATTTCTGAAAGGTTTATTTCATAAGTCGTATCATAAACAGCGTCTGAATCTGCTGCGTATGCTGTGGGAGCTTTTGCGCCTACTGATTTTAAAAACTCATGAGTTGCTTTGTCAACAGGGAAAATTCCATTTTTTGCACCAGCTTCAATAGCCATGTTGCAAATGCAAAGTCTATCGCTTATAGATAGTGATTTTACACCCTCACCACAAAATTCCATTGACTTATATAGAGCACCGTCAACACCAATTTTTCCTATGATGTGAAGAATAACATCTTTGCCTGTAGCCCATTCATTAAGAGAACCTGTGAGCTCAAACTTAATAGCAGAAGGAACCTTAAACCAAGCTTTGCCTGTTGCCATTCCAACTGCCATATCAGTAGAGCCTACGCCAGTTGAAAATGCACCCAAAGCACCGTATGTGCAAGTGTGGCTGTCAGCACCAATTACGATATCTCCACTTGTTACTAGGCCTCTTTCTGGAAGCAAAACATGCTCGATTCCCATATTTCCACCGTCATAAAAGTTTTTAATATCTAAATCGGATGCAAAATCACGGCACATTTTGCATTGCTCAGCAGCTTTGATGTCTTTGTTAGGAGCAAAGTGGTCCATTACCATAGATACTTTGTTTTTATCAAAAACACTGCCTGCGTTCATTTTGTTAAACTCTCCGATTGCTACTGGGGTGGTGACATCGTTGCCTAAAACCATATCTACAGAGGCAAGAATTAAATCACCTGGTTTTACGCTACTTAAATTAGCATGAGCAGCAAGAATTTTTTGTGTAATTGTCATCATATTAGCTTTTCCTTTACTGTTATAATTTTTGTAGAGCATATTCTATTGAATCAACAAGAGCTATAAGACTAGCTTCTATAATATCATTTGACACACCAACGGTAGACCATGTTGATACACCGTCAGAGCTTTCAATAAGAACTCTTACTTTTGATGCTGTGGTGTTATTTTGCTCAAGTACACGAACTTTATAGTCTGAAAGATACATATCTTTTATTTGTGGAAAAAAGACCATTAAAGCTTTTCTAAGAGCCATATCAAGTGCGTTTACAGGGCCATTGCCAAGAGCTGCTGTAATCTCGGTTTGCCCACCAACTTCAACTTGTATAGTCGCAGATGCAGTCAAATCATCGTTTGGAGAAGGAAATTCTCCTATGGTTTTATACATTAAAAGAGTGAATCTCTTTTCGTAGGTGCCAAGAATTTTTTTGACTAAAAGTTCAAAGCTTGCGTCGGCTGCCTCAAACTGATACCCATAGTTTTCGAGTTCCTTTAATTTGCTGAGAATCTCTGTAATCTGTTCAGATGACTTGTCAAGGTCTTTAGCGTATTCCTTTATCTTTTCTACAATTGTTCCTCGTCCTGCAACCTCTGAAACTAGAAAATTGCGTTTGTTGCCTACGGATTCAGGGGAGATATGTTCAAATGAAACAGAGTTTTTTAAAACCCCGTCAATGTGCATTCCTGCTTTATGAGTAAATGCACTTTTTCCAACATATGGTTTGTTGTTGGGGAGAATGAGGTTTGCAATATCAGCTAAAGCAGCTGCGGATGGTGTAAGTTTTGCTAAATCTCCGTCACATTCCAGACCCTTCTTTAGCCTAAGGTTTGGGATAATTGTGCTTAAATCGGCATTACCACATCTTTCGCCAAAGCCTATAAGTGTTCCTTGAACATGAGTAACTCCTGCTTCAACGGACATAATTGAGTTTGCAACAGCCATACCGCTATCATTATGAGCATGTATGCCAAACTCAACGCATGGGAACATGCTTGTAACATTTGAAACGATATATTTAAGCTCGCTTGGAAGCATGCCTCCGTTTGTGTCGCATAGGCAAATGCTGTCTGCGCCTGCATTGGCGGCTGTTTCTATTACTTTGGTAGCATAATCAGAATTATGTTTGTAACCGTCAAAGAAATGTTCGGCGTCAAATATGACTTGTTTGTCATGGGATTTAATGTATTGAACTGTATCCCTAATCATATTTAAATTTTCTTCAAGTGTAGTGTTTAAAATCTGATCTACATGCAAGTCCCAAGACTTTCCAAAGATTACTGCAACATCGGTTTTTGCCAACAGTAAAGATTTTACATTGTCGTCAGACTCAACATTTATGTTTTTTCTTCGTGTGCTACCAAAGGCACAAAGTTTTGCATTCTTTAGAGTGAGCTCTTGTGCCTTTTCAAAAAACAAAACATCTTTGGGATTTGAGCCAGGATTGCCAGCTTCAATGTATGATATACCAAGGTCATCAAGCATTTTTACAATGTGTATTTTATCACTTAGTGAAAATGATATATTCGCTCCTTGCAATCCGTCCCGAAGGGTAGAGTCAAGTATTTTTATCATTAATTATCACTCCAAACCAATAGTTTATTGACGGCATTCATAAAGTTTAAGATGTTTGACATAACTGTTTAAAGCTTGCTTGCTATCATGCCAAACATCTTTGTTTGATTTATTCGCCATGCTCGTCAAGCAAGATAGCTCCACGGTCTGCAGATGAAACAGCGTGTGAATAACGCTTTAAATAACCTGTGATATCATCTTTTTTCTTGATTTTTGTTTCTGCCATTCTTTTGCTTATTTCTTTATCATCAACAAGCAATTCGATTTTATAATTGTTTATGTCTATATGGATTTTATCGCCATCTTCTACATAAGCAATTAAACCACCCTTTATAGCTTCTGGTGAAATGTGACCGATTGCTGCTCCTCTTGTTGCACCTGAAAAACGACCGTCTGTAATCAGCGCAACATCTTGGTCAAGACTCATGCCTGCGATAGCTGAAGTTGGAGAGAGCATCTCTCTCATACCAGGGCCACCACTAGGTCCTTCATAACGGATAACAACAATGTCGCCTTTTTTAATATTGTTATCGTATATTGCTTTTATTGCATCTTCTTCACTGTCAAAAACCTTAGCTGTACCTGTGTGGTCGTGCATATGCTCGGCAACAGCACTACGCTTAACAACGCTTCCGTTTGGAGCGAGGTTTCCGAACAAAATTGCAAGCCCGCCTGTTTTGGAATATGGGCTATTAATGTTTTTGATAACTTCTGTGTTAAGGTTTTTTATATTTTGTAGATTTTCACCCAGCGTTTTACCTGTTACAGTTAAAACATCAAGGTTTAAAAATTCGCTTAGTTCCTTCATTACAGCATGAACACCGCCAGCGGCATTCAGATCCTGCATATGATGGTTTCCTGCGGGAGCTAAACGGCATAGATTAGGTGTGGTTTTACTTACTTCATTAAAAAGAGATAAATTTAGTGGGACTTTTGCTTCGTTTGCGATAGCCATTAAATGTAAAACAGAATTGGTTGAACATCCAAGTGCCATATCACAAGTGAGAGCATTTTTAAAAGAACGCTCGTTTAATATATCAAGTGGACGGATATTGTTTGAAACTAGCTCCATTATTTGCTGTCCGCTTTCCTTTGCAAGGCGTAATCTTGCAGAATATACGGCTGGGATTGTTCCGTTTCCTCTCATTGCCAATCCTAGTGCTTCACACAAGCAGTTCATTGAGTTTGCAGTAAACATACCTGAGCATGAGCCACAGGTAGGACATGCATTATCTTCTGTTTCAAGTAGGCTTTGCTCATCGCATTTTCCCGCTATAAAACTTCCAACAGCTTCAAAAACAGAGTTCAAATCTTGTGAATTATGCACAGATAGCATAGGACCACCAGATATGAAAATGCAAGGTACATTTAGCCTTGCAGCTGCCATAAGCATTCCAGGAACAACCTTGTCGCAACTTGGGATAAAAACAAGTCCATCAAAGCAGTGAGCACGAGCCATACACTCAACACTGTCGGCAATTAGCTCTCTTGATGCAAGCGAATACTTCATTCCGTTATGTCCCATTGTTAGGCCGTCACAAATTGCAATAGTGTTGAACTCCATAGGAGTGCCTCCACTTTCAAGCACTCCGTCTTTAACAGCTCTTGCTATTGTGTTAAGGTGTATGTGCCCTGGCACAACTTCGTTAAATGAGTTTACGATACCGATAAGTGGCTTATTAATCTGATGCTGGGTATAACCCATAGATTTAAGCAATGAACGCTGGGGAGCACGGTTTACTCCTTCTTTCATCTTATCACTGTTCAATTATCTTTCCTCCATGACATCTTAGTTCTAAGCTCAGAACCTACCTTTTCAACTAAATGCTCAGATTCTATACGGCGTTTAGCAAGGAATGATGGTCTGTTTGCCTTGTTCTCAAGAATCCAGTCGCGAGCAAATTCACCATTTTGGATTTCTTCAAGAACTTTTTTCATTTCTTTTTTAGTTTCGTCAGTTATGATACGCTCGCCTACTCTGTAGTCGCCATATTCAGCAGTGTCACTGATTGAGTAACGCATCATTGAAAGACCGCCAGATACAACAAGGTCTATGATAAGCTTCATTTCATGAACGCATTCAAAATATGCACTTTCTGGCTGATATCCTGCTTCTACAAGAGTTTCAAATCCAGCCTTCATAAGAGCGGTTACGCCACCACAAAGAACAGCTTGCTCACCAAACAAATCAGTTTCAGTTTCCTCTTTAAAGGTTGTTTCAAGAACACCAGCACGGCTACCACCGATTCCGTCTGCATATGCAAGAGCAGTTTCTTTAGCGTTTGATGTTGCATCTTGATATACAGCTATAAGGCATGGAACGCCTTTGCCTTCTGTAAACTGAGAACGAACAGTATGGCCAGGACCTTTTGGTGCAATCATAATAACATTTACATTTGCAGGAGGTACGATTTGATTATAGTGTATGTTAAAACCGTGTGCAAAACATAAGGTCATATTATCTTCAAGATAAGGGGCAACATTTTCATAGTAGATTTGTGCCATTTTCTCATCATTAACAAGCAACATTACAATATCTGCCTGCTTTGTAGCATCTGCTGTGTTCATTACTTTAAGTCCGTCAGCTGTAGCTTTTTTTGCAGACTCTGAACCTTCATACAAACCAACAACAACATCATATCCACTGTCACGCAAATTTAAAGCATGAGCATGACCTTGGCTACCGTAGCCGATAACGGCAATTTTCTTGCCCTCCATTAATTTCTTGTTGCAATCCTTTTCATAATACATTTTAGCCATAATTTTAATCTCCCTTTTTATTTTATATTTTAATTTGTTTTTGACAATGCAATAACGCCTGAACGGCAAAGCTCGATTATACCAATTCCTTTTGCTAGAGCAATAAGTTCGTCGACTTTGTCGGCGTCGTCTGTTACATCAAAGGTTATGGTGTTGTTACCAAAGTCTATAACCTTACCACCATACTTGCTTATCATGTCTGTGATTTTTTCGTTATCACCGTTGTTAGCGTTTAACTTTATCATCACATGCTCTCTTTTAACTGCATCTTCATTTTCAAGAAGTATAACACTCTTTACATCATACAGTTTTTTTAATTGTTTTACTATCTGTTCTTTAACATAATCATCGCCGGAAACAACAATGGTCATCCTAGATATTTTGCTGTCTTCTGTTTCACCAACGGCAAGGCTGTCAATGTTATAACATCTTTTTGAGAAGAGTCCAGCAACTCTCATTAATACGCCAAAATGGTTTTCAACTATAACAGCTACTGTAAATTTTTGTTGCAAGATTTATCATCTCCTTATTCAAGAATAATTTCTTTTATTGAAGCACCTGGAGGTATCATAGGTAGAACTTTTTCATCCATATCAATTTTACAGTCGATTAACATTGGCTCTTCAGAATTGAAGTCTGAATCTAATACATTTTTGAGTGCTTCGAGCGTTTCAACTCTGTATCCTTTTGCTCCAAAGCTTTTTGCAAGCAATGCAAAATCTGTTTTTCTATTTAATGTTGTTTGTGAAAACCTTTCTTCAAAAAACGCTTGTTGCCATTGACGAACCATTCCAAGAACACCGTTGTTAAGAAGAACAATGACTATTGGCAACTTTTGTGAAACTAGTGTTGCCATTTCGTTTAAATTCATTCCAAAGCTTCCGTCACCCGTAAATAAAACGGTTTTTTTTCTGTCGTTTGCAATACATCCACCGATTGAGGCTCCCATGCCATAGCCCATTGTGCCAAGCCCGCCCGAGGTTAAAAGTGTGCGTGCCTTTTGAAATTTAAAATATTGCATAGTCCACATTTGGTGCTGTCCTACATCGGTTGCGATTACAGTGTCTGCATCACAATATGAGTTAATCATTTCAATAACATTTTTAGGTGTCATTTTATCGTTGCTTTTCTCATATTTATTTTGCTCTTTAACAAAGCTGCTAACTTCATTAAGCCAGTCTTTGCCGTCTTTTGCAGTTGTTTTATTAATCAGTTGTTCAAGTATGGCTTTTGTGTCGCCACACAGGTCCATGTCGATTGTAATGTTTTTGTTGATTTCGGCAGGGTCAACATCAATATGAATAATTTTGCATTTTTTTGTATATTCATTTTTGTCGCCTGTGGCTCTGTCGCTAAAACGAACGCCAATTCCAATAATCAAGTCTGATTCGGAAATTGCCTTAGATGCAGAGTATTTACCGTGCATACCAACCATTCCAAGGTTTAGTTCATAGTTTGACGGTATTGCAGACATTCCCATCATGCTAAGCCCAATAGGAGCAGACAGCTTTTTTGAAAGTTCAACAACTAAATTTCCAGTGTCTGATGTAACAACTCCGCCACCACAGTAAATATAAGGCTTTTTGCTTTGGCTTATAATATCTATAGTTTGCTCATAATCCAAAGTGTTGTTGTTAGATTTACATGGAGCTTCGATTTCAAGATTTGCATACTCACATTTATTCATCTGAACATCTTTTGGAATGTCAACAAGGACTGGCCCTGGTCTTCCTGACTTAGCAATTAAAAATGCCTTTTTCAATGTGCTTTCAAGTTGGTTTACATCTTTAACAATATAGCTGTGTTTTACAATTGGAAGAGTAATGCCAACTATATCAACCTCTTGAAAACTATCTCTTCCGAGTAATGGTGTTGCAACATTTCCTGTAATTGCGACTATTGGAACAGAGTCAAGATACGCATTTGCAATTCCTGTTACAAGGTTCGTAGCCCCTGGCCCTGAAGTTGCAATAACAACTCCAACCTTACCTGTTACTCTTGCGTATCCGTCGGCTGCGTGTGCTGCCCCTTGTTCATGGGCTGATATAACATGTGAAATGCGATGAGCGTTTTTGTAGAGTTCGTCGTAAATTGTTAGAACCGAACCGCCTGGATAACCAAATACGGTTTTAACGCCCTCGCTAACAAGCGTTTCAATTAAAATCTGAGCACCGTTCATACCAACAAATCCTTTCTTGAAAATATTTATAAAAAAATCCCGGTAGTGCGTTCGCACTACTGGGATTTCATAATCGATTTATAAAAATCTATTATATCCTAACTTGTAGCACTCGTAGCACAAATAACACCATTAACCAAAATTAGGCTAATAATGCTAATTATAATGACTGCTACTGCAAATAAGTTAAGCATATAATAAGTTCTCCTTTTCAAATGTTGTTACTATTTTACACAGAACATCAAGTAAATGTCAACACTTTTTTTCTGAAAAAATAAATTGGTTGCAACAAATATACATATTATACAAAAAACTTGTATAATTATGAACTCTATTTATAAAAATAACACTAGAATTTTGTTGCAGATTTGTTTTTATTTTTAATTTAATATATAATACTATTTATAATTATATTTTAGTTAAAGTTTTAAAAATTGAAAATGTTACTATGGTCGGGTTGATTTTATTAGTTATTACTATACTATTTATAATGAAATATATTTAACAAATAAAATAATGTAAGTTTTTTGCTTTGTG
Organism: Clostridia bacterium; assembly: GCA_009930155.1. The sequence goes on from RZYX01000011.1 coordinate 32,671, forward strand.
CTAGCTTGTAAAAAATACTTAGTTTTATTGATTTTTAAGAGAGTATAGCAAACAATAATTATGTGGATTTAAGCTCTTATTTAAATAGTATAGTTATATTGCCTTTAAATGTGCATAAAAAGTTAGCTGTATTTATTACGCTCTAAACAAAATAAATTAATAAAATGATTTTCTTTGCATTAAATTAAAAAATAAAGTCATTGTTTGTGTGTGGAGTATAGTTTATAATATTAATATAATTTATAATGTGATATAAATGGGGGTGTGCTTTTGAAAACGGGTTCTAATAAAAGTAGAAAAAAATTAAAGTTTATGACAGAGGAAGAAAAGAAGTTAAGAAAAAAGAATATTATCTTAGCTTGTTTTATTGTATTTACTGTGCTTTTAGGCACGGCTTCTGCTTTGATTTTTTTAAAAGCATATGATTATGATTTGTCTAAGGTGTTTGCAAAAGAGCCAGAGCAAGTGCAAGGGGAAGAAGTAACAACAAAATCTGTTAATATGGAAGGCGAAGCCACTATTTTGCTTGCAGGGGTTTCAACAAATAAGGACGAGGTGTATTTTACTGCACTTCTCAAAATAAATCTTGATAAAATTCAGATTTCTGTTTGCTGCTTGCCAACAGATGCAATAGCACAAGTTGGTGATGTTAGTGCAACACTAGAAGAAAACTTTAAAATAGGTGGAGCGAAGCAACTTGTGCAAGCGGCAAATCAATATACAAATGTAAAAGTTGACAGATATGTAGTAGTTGATGAAAAGAACTTTAAAAAGGCTACGAGGTATCTTGGTAACTATTCTTTAACATTAGATGAAAAAATAACATATAATGATGGAAGTTTTTCACTTAACCTTGTAAAAGGAAAGCAAACGCTAACAGGTGATAAACTTATGGACTATATTCTTTATCAAGAAAAGCAGGGTGGAACTTATCTTGATGCACAGGCAAGCATAATTTGCGACATGATTGACCAAATGCTGTGTGAAAGGAATATAGAAGAGGGCGAAGAAATGTTTAACCAGCTTATAAATATTGTTGACAGCAATATATCTATAGTTGACTATACTAAAAGTAGCCCGTATCTTAAAGGCTATGTCTCATCTGAGAAAAGGCAACCATCTGTTGCTGTGCAGGTGTCAGACTTAAAAGAATAAAAGCAGGGAGTGGTTTGATGAAAAAGATTGTTAAGTTTGCAGCTGCAATCGCTTTTGTGTGTCTTGTTTTTGCTATAATCTACCCTATTGATACAAATGTTACAAAGATTTATTCTAAGTTTAAAGGTTACAGCACTGCTGAGCAGGAGTCTGTACTAAGCGATATGTATTGGTATAATAATTTAAATGAAAATGAAAAAGAGGTATATATTAGCATTCATGCGGCTATTTTAGATTTTCCAAAGAAAATACCGATTTCAAAGATTAGCGGAACTGAGATGGAAAATGTTTTTGAAGCACTGTCTTATGATAATCCAGATTTTTTCTTTTTGGGTAACTCTAGCACCTTTGTAAGTTCGGGATATGTACACTTTTTTGTACCGCAATATACTATGACAAAAGAAGCGTATAATGAATACATGGCTCAGCTAGACGGCAAGCTTGAACAAATTAGGTCTGCAACGACGGGAATGTCCGATTATGAAAAAGAGCTTTATGTGCATGATTATATGATTGCTAATTGCGAATATAATGACAATGTTTCTGACGCAAGGCTCACAATTTACGGATCAATAATTAACAATCAGGCAAATTGTGAGGGGTATTCAAGAGGGACACAGTTTTTGCTAAATCAGCTTGGAGTTAAGACCAGAGTTATTATAGGAGAGGCTTCAAACGGCACTGAAGGTACTGAGGGACATATGTGGAACGTCGTTACTATTGAGGGCAAGGAATATAATTTTGATGCAACATGGGATGATCATCAGGTGAACGGTGTTTCAAGCCAAAGCACACCGCCTAGCCATATGTATATGAACATTCCGACAAGTGAAATTGCAATTACGCATACGGCATCTGACGAAAAATATAATTCAAGCTGTATATATAATGATGCAAGCTATTATAAAATTAACGGTTCGCTCTTTTCATATTACGATAATGATGCCAAAAAACTAATAGTTGATGAAATAGTAAAACAAGCTGCAAATGGCGGAAATAATATAGAAATTAAATTTGATAATAAACAAGCGTATGATACTGCAATGTACAAAATGTTTAAGGGACAGGAAGTATATCGGCTTATATCTCTTGCTAATCTTAAATCATCTAAAAAAATAAATAACGACACGGTTAACTATACAAGTACTCCAGAAAAATATATAATCAGAATATTTTTTAACTTTTAAGTTTGAAAGGACAAGAGCGAAATTATGGTAGATAAACAACGAATAGAAGCGGCAGTAAAAGAGATTTTGGAAGCTATTGGAGAAGACTCAAACAGAGAGGGTCTTCTTGAAACTCCTCACAGAGTAGCAGAAATGTATGCGGATATCTTCTCAGGATTACAAGATGACCCACGCCGTCACCTTAAAATTTTTAGCGAGCCTGAAAATGATGAGATGGTAGTGGTGCGGGACATTCCTCTTTATTCAATGTGCGAGCATCATCTTTTGCCGTTTATAGGCAAGGCACATATTGCATACCTTCCTTGCGATGGTAAAGTGATAGGGCTCTCTAAGCTTGCAAGAATTGTAAGTGACTTTTCAAAGCGTCCTCAACTACAAGAAAGGCTCACTGCACAAATAGCGGATTTTCTTATAGAAGAGTTACAGCCAAAGGGCGTTGCGGTTATAGTTGATGCAGAGCATTTGTGTATGACTATGCGTGGAGTTAGAGCTGCGGGGGCAAGAACCCAAACATCTGCATTAAGAGGCACTATTAGAAGCGATGCAAGAACAAGGGCGGAAGTAATGTCGCTGTTGCAGGGAGGCAGAGCTTAAATGGCTTTTTGGAAGGGTGAGAACTTTTGCTTTGAGCTGGGATTGCGTACATATATAATAGGTGTTCTAAATGTTACTCCTGACTCGTTTTCGGATGGCGGTCTTTGGAATGATTCAAAAAAGGCTGTAGCCCACGCTGTAGAAATGCAAAATGAGGGTGCAGATATAATTGATATTGGGGCACAATCGACTCGCCCTGGCAGCGAGAAACTTTCGGCACAGGAAGAGATTGAAAGACTTGCTCCAATTTGGAGTGAGATTTTAAAAAATGTTACGGTACCCATTTCGATTGATACATATTATCCTCAGGTGGCAGAGTTTGCACTTAAAAACGGAGCGTCTATAATAAATGATGTTAGTGGCAGATTTAATGCTGATATGGCAAATGTGGTAAAACAGTATAACGCAGGGTGGATAGTTATGCATACAGGTGGAGGCACACCGCTTGAACCTGCAATTTATGATAACGGTGTAGTGTCTGATGTTAAAGATTTTTTTGAAGTAATGAAACAGCGTGTATCAGCTTTTGGTATTGATGTTCAGCAGCTTTGCTTTGACGCAGGGATAGGTTTTGGTAAAAGCAATGAGGACAATCTTAATTTGATAAGAGATTTGGCAAAGGTTAAGCCAAACAGTGTTGCTCTTCTTACCGCTCTTTCCAGAAAGCGTGTTATAGGTAATGCAACTGGGGAACAGCAGGCGCAAAATAGGCTGTATGGCACAATAGCTGCGAACACAGTAGCTATTGCAGGTAAAACGGACTTTATAAGAGTTCATGATGTTGCTCAGTGCTTGCAGGCAGCAAAAATGGCAGATGCAATATACAGAGGGAGTATATAAATGGATAAAATCATAGTAAAAGGTTTGAAGGTTTATGCTTTTCATGGTGTCAATCCAGAAGAGCAGGAGAAGGGTCAACTTTTTATATTAGATATAGAGGCACACGCAAATTTATATTTAGCTTGTGATAGTGATAATATAGAAGACACAGTAAGCTATGCAAAAATTCTTAAAACAGCACAAAGAGTAATGACATCTCAAAAGGATTGCTTGCTTGAGCGTGTTGCACAGCGTATTGCTAAGGCGTTGCTTGAGGAGTATGAAAGACTTGATATAGTAGAAGTGACAATCAAAAAACCAAATGCACCAATAAATGCTGATTTTGATTATACGGCTATAAGTATAATAAGAGGGAGAGAATGTCTTGAATAATGCAGTGCTGGGTCTTGGAAGTAATGTAGGGGATAGAATGAGTAATTTAAAAAAGGCTATAACAGCAATTTCTCGTATTCCGGAAACAAAGTTGGTTCGTGCATCAAATATTTATGAAACAAAGCCTGTTGGGTATTTAGATCAAGATGATTTTCTCAATTTAAATATAATGATAGAAACAAACCTTTCGCCTTCTGCGGTTTTGGGAGCGTGTTTTGGTATTGAAAGTTGCCTTGGCAGAGTGCGTAACATAAAAAACGGACCAAGGAAGATAGATATTGACTTGCTGATTTATGAGAGCGTAAGAATGGAAACATTTGAGCTAACTCTTCCGCATCCTAGGATTTTAGAGCGTGCGTTTGTACTGAAACCACTTTTGGATTTGTATCCAAGCGGTAGAGCTCCGGGGCTGTTCTTTTCTCCAAAACTAAAGGAGATTAGCACAGAAGGTGTAGAACTATATAATGAAAAAATAAGCCTTTAATAGGGGCTTGTTTTTTTGTCCAGGAAAGCGAACACCCGGCGAGGTTTACGGAAACAATACAAAGATTAAAAAAGATTTAAAAAAGTGTTGACATTAGTGTTCGTATTTGATATTATAGTCAAGCGCCTTAAGGGAACACACACAACAGCAACATGGCAAACAACCAGTGAGACGCACGGTGAA